>MWEM01000015.1 GCA_002071085.1 Thermotogota bacterium ADurb.Bin062
TCTCCGTGCGAACCCTGTTTTTTTAAGACATGCCAACTTAAAAGTTGGCATTCCCAGAGCGTTCCCAAGGCATTCTCAAGGCGCTCTCAAGGATCTTTTCTCCGTGTACTCTGTGCCCTCTGTGCGAACCCTGTTTTTTTTTAAGACATGCCGCGCAAAAGTGCGGCGTTCCCAAGGCATTCCCAAGTCGCTCTCAAGGATCTTTTCTCCGTGTACTCTGTGCCCTCTGTGCGAACCCTGTATTTTTAAGACATGCCAACTTAAAAGTTGGCATTCCCAAGGCTTTCCCGAAAAGCCGAAAAAGCGAGAGTCAAAGACATGCCGCACTAAAGTGCGGCGTTCCCAAGACGTTCCCAGACGTTCTCAGGCGTTCCCAGCAAGGCACCCGCGGCGTGACACCCTTCTTATACTACTCTTGACAAAAATCATTATATGTGTTAGTATATACAAGGTAGTATATATAAGAAGGAGGATTAGGATGAACGTCCGTTTGGTCATTCTCGGGTTGTTGCAACGGCGGCCGATGCATGGCTACGAAATCAAGCAAGAGATTGAACGCGGTATGGGAGACTGGACCGATATCGCCTTTGGGTCGATCTATTTCGCGATCGGCAAGTTGGCCGAGGAAGGGTCGATTTCCGAGTCCGGGCAGGAGAGAGTGGGGAATCGCCCTGCTCGAACGGTCTTCACGATTACCGAAAAAGGACGGCAAGAGTTCCTCCGGTTACTGCGAGAAGAATGGCAGACCGAGAGAAGACAATACTTTCCGGTGGACTTGGCCGTGTACTATATGGCCTCCCTGCCCAAGGAAGAGGTCCACGACTACCTCGTCGAACTCTGCCGAAAATCCGAAGAGAGCTTGAGAACGTTGGAATCACACGCCGAAGCTTTGAAAGTCGTTCCCTATATTCCCCCACTGGCTTTCGTCATCGTCGATCATACCCGCCGCCACCTTCTCGCCGAACGAGACTGGTTGGAATCGATCATCGCCTCTCTCGATGAGATTTACGGCGCCTAACGGTCACGGGATTTTCAGCATATTATTTTTTTATCCTTATATACAAGATTAAATATTATATCTTATCGAATGGGAGGATCCAAATGAAAGAAAGTAATCGAGTAATCGAGACGAATGTTGGGATACAAGACGGCGAGATCGTCGAGCAGTTCGATCAAATGATGCGCGCGATGGCCGGTGAGAGGCGGCGGACCATAGAAAAAATGAAGAGTCTAGGCATCGACGGCGGTTGTGCGCTGGAAATCGGACCTGGTCCGGGACTTTTGGGGATCGATTGGCTGAAAGCGTCGCCTGGCGCGAGATTGAAGGCGTTGGAGATCAGCGCGAATATGGCCCGTAAAGCGCAGCAGAACGCCCAGTGTGAAGGGGTCGAAGACCGTGTCGAGTACGTCTTAGGAAATGCCCTAAGGATGCCGTTTTCCGATCAGTCGTTCGACTTCGCTTTCTCTAACGGGTCATTACACGAATGGGAGCAGCCGGCGGCGGTTTTCAAAGAGATACATCGGGTTCTGAAGCCGGGAGGTGCGTTTTTCGTCAGCGACTTAAAACGAGACGCGCCTTGGTACGCCCGTTGGCTGATGATGGCGACGGTCCGACCGAAGTCTATGAGACCGGGGCTCCTCTCCTCCCTTCACGCTGCATATACCTCCGCGGAGACCAGAGGGATCCTAGCGGATTCGGGTTGGGCGAGGGCGCGCGTCACGGAAAGTGCGTTCGGGTTTGACATCGAGGGGAGAAAGACCTCTTAAACCCGGACGAGACGCCAATTCGCAGATCCGCATCGGCACGGTTCTCCGCCGCGCAATCGTGGTATAATAGCGACGATCTTTTTTCATCATCGAAGGCGGAGGTATCACATTGATCAATCGTCCGAAGGGCACGAACGATATTTACGGGGAAGAAATCGAGTATTGGCAGTCTTTTGAAAAGGCTGCGCGGAAGGTCGCCGGCGTTTTCGGATTCCAAGAGATTAGGACCCCAATCTTCGAAATGGCGGAGCTTTTTATCCGTAGCGTCGGCGATGAAACGGATATCGTGCAGAAGGAGATGTACACCTTCGAAGACAAAGCGCATCGCTTGCTTTGTCTCCGCCCAGAGGGGACAGCGCCGGTCGTTCGCTCCTTCATAGAGAACAACATGGCGTCCGATGGGCTTCCCAAGCAGGTTTACTATATGGGCCCGATGTTTCGGTACGAACGCCCCCAAGCGGGACGGCAAAGACAGTTTCACCAATTTGGCGCGGAGCTGATCGGGTCCTCTTCTCCGTTGGCGGATGCCGAGATGATCTGGATGTCCATCTTCCTACTGGAGGAGTTGCGACTCCACCGCTATACGCTCCAGGTGAATATGCTCGGATGTCAAAACGATCGCGAAGCCTATAAAGCCGCCCTCAAAGAACACTATCGCGACAAATTGGACGCGATTTGTCCGGACTGTCGCCGCCGATATGAAACTAACGCCCTGAGGTTGTTGGATTGTAAGGTGGAGGGCTGCCAGACTATCAAAGAAGGAGCGCCGATATTGACCGACTTCCTATGTCCCGAATGTCAGAACCATAAGCGTCAAGTCAGTCAGATCCTCGCCCAGTACAATATCGATGCGACTTGGAACCCCCGGTTGGTCCGCGGGCTGGACTATTACACCGGGATCGTCTTCGAGGTCAAGTATCCGTTCAAAGAGACGGTTTTCGACCTCTTGGGAGGAGGGCGCTACGATCAGGTGATCGAGCAGCTGGGGGGGAGCGCGACGCCTTCAGTGGGTTTCGCGTGTGGGATCGAACGGATGGTCGCCACGATGCGAGAAGAGAAGGCGATCGAAGAGCCGGCCTCGCTGTGTCAGGTTTTCGTTCTGTCGATAGGCGAGGAGGCGAAACGAGAGTCCCTCAAGATCACGGACTTTCTCAGGAAGCGCGGCATCTCCGTGCAACACGATTTGATGGGGCGGAACATCCGGAATCAGCTGAAGTACGCGGACAAACAACGGGCCCTCTACACCATCATCATCGGAGAGGACGAGCTCGATAAAGGCGTTTATTTGGTGAAAGAAATGGATACTGGAGACCAGATCGAAGTAGAGAGTTTTTGGGTGGAAAACTACATCCTGGAAAAACTCGCCGCCTTATAGGAGCCGTCTTGAGTCTTTCTAGGTACCTTTTTTTTATCACCCTTCTCTTTCTGTGCGCGACAGGGTTGTTGCTGGTCGGCGTTTCGGTGTTGCTGATGGACACGCACGAGGTGCATACCTTCTCTTCGAAGTTGTATCAATTCTCGTATGACCTCTCTCACGCCGTGATTCAAGCGCACTATGACCTTCCCTATTCCGATGGGCCGATACGGTTGTTCCGTGAGAGCGCGAAGAGTTTTTTGGAGAAGCCGGTCTTACGGCTCTCGCTGTTCTATGATCCTACGGGCGTGTACCAAGACCTGGTCAGGAAAGTCCTTATCGTGGTGGAACATTTTTTGAACACGCCGGATGGGCCTGATCCCAACGATCTGATCATCTCCTACTTCAACGTTCGGCCTTCTTTGGACGATCTGATCGGCAGGTACCGGTTGGTGAGCGCGAACACGCTCCGGCACATCGTCTACGCCACCTTTTTCTTTCTTGGCCTGCTCTTGGTCTTGGCAATCCTCTGCGTCTTTCTGGTGTTTTACCCGCTGATGAGGGATATACAGAACTTGAACCATAACCGGCGTTCGTGGATCATTTTTAAGGAACTTCAGTCGTGCAAGTTGAAAAATCGGAGTGTGAAAAGAGATGAATAAAAACTGGCTCTGGCTTGTCGTTATTGCGCTGGTGGGTTTTTTTATCTACAACATCGTTTCTTCCATCCAGAGTCGCCCACAGTATAAGCAACACGCGTATAAGGCCGTGTACACCTTCGACCGTTCGGAAGTGACGAGCATGTACAATTGGGTGGTCTTTTCTTACGACAAGCGGGACGATCTGCAAAAAAGCTACGATTACTTCCAAAGTGTCAGTTTGGAAGAGAAAACGAACAATTACGCGCAGATGCTGGCGAAACTGTCGGAGCAGTCGGAGCGGAAGGTCACGCTCCTGACCTACGAATCGACGGCCCGCCTTTTGGCGAAAGAGATGGAAGTCGAAGAGTATTCGACGGTCCGAGGAATGGCATACAAATCCGAGGACTTTTGGATAACCGGCTTTGGAGTCAACCGTTTACAGCTTCAGGAGAACTCTTCTCTCTCCTTCATCTTTCCGGCGGACGCAGAGATTTTAAGTGTCGTCCCTGAACCTGACGAGAGAGAAGGCAACGTGTTGTTTTGGGAAACACCAGGCCAATTGGTCTTCCCAGTCGTCTCTTACCGGTAAGGACAGCGTACGCGCAGACGGTGGAGATAGAAAACCTGTTGGAACGGATCGCTCGTGGGAGCTGGCGATCATAGGGAGGAAGCTTTGAAGAAGTGTACCCTCATCGTATTGGGGATTTGCTGGATGGCGGCACTATTGGCTGTGCCCATCAAGATTTACACCCAACCCGCTAATGTTTCGGTGTACATCAACGGCACGCTTTTCGGCATATCGGATCGCAACGGGGTTCTATCGGAAATGATCTTCCTGAACGCGGGCCGTTACACCTTTCGTGCCGAGAAACCCGGATACAACGGCCATACCGAGGTTCTCGACATCTTCGAGGCTACGGAAGTGACCTTGAAGCTCTCTCCTTCCGGAGTCTTAGAGGTGAAAGCGCTGCCCGTCGGGGCTTTGATACGTGTGGATGAACGTTTCGAAGCGACCGGCCACTTCCTCCGTGAGGTCTCGGAAGGAAGGCATTACGTAGAGGTCTCGCATCCAGGATACCAATCCCGATACTTCTATCCGGAAGTGAAACAGTATTTTACGAAGACATTGGAGGTCGCTCTGGAGCGGGAGGGCAACACGCGTTTTGTCACGGAACCTGCGGGGGCCCAAGTCAGCGTGGACGGGATTGTGGCGGGCATCACGCCCTTTCAAATCTTTTTGGAGCCCGGAGAACATCTGGTGAACTTTACGAAAGAATGGCACACCCCGCAATTGCAAATGATACGGGTGAATTCTTTGGGAGAGAATCAGGTTTTCCAACGGCTGGAGCCCTTCGCGAACCTGACGATCCGGAGCACTCCCGTTCAGGCCAAAGTGTATAAAGAGGAAACCTTCCTCGGAGAGACGCCGGTCACGTTCAACCAGTTACCGCTAGAAAAGATGCTCCTCACCTTTCGCGCGGAAGGGTACAAAGAGGTGCGCGAGGAGGTCGTCCTACAACCCGGACCGATGACCGTCACGGGTCAGCTCGCCCTCAAAGCCTACCCGCTTACGGTTATGTCGACCCCTGCCGCCCTCGTCTACCTCGACGGAGAGGAAAAAGGAATCACTCCGCTTGCCTTTCAGGTGGAGCACGGTTCTCATCGCCTTTCCCTGAAATCCGGAGACAAGGAGTGGCTGTCAGTGATCGAGGTGGGTCAACCCCGGGAGGTAAGCGTGGACCTGAACGTCGAGACGACGATTCTCTTCCATTTCGTGCCCGCAGGCGACGGATTCGTTCTGCATCGGGGACAGAGGTATCCGACGGGACAACCGATTAACACGGTGGCGGGGTTGCAAACCTTCGACCTGAGCCGTTCGGGGTATCCGGACCGTCGGCGCGTCTACAAGCTCTCCGCAGGTAAGGTCTATGAGTACACGATCGACCTGGAAGGCGAGGCGTTGCTCTTCCTCAGCACGGATCCCGCGCAGGCGAAAGTGTATTGGCTCGGCACCCTCATCGGAGAGACCCCGTTACGCGGGTTAAAAATCCGTCCGGGTACCGGCGAACTGAAGATACGCTGGCTATATGGGGAATGGGCGGAAAACACCTCCTTTTTCGACGGGCAAACCTATACGCTCTTTCGGCAACTGCCAGGAAGCACGACGCTCTTCGTGCATTCTTTCCCGTCCGGGATGCCACTTTGGTTGAATGGAATCCCGTCAGGCCTGACACCGCAGACGCTTTACGTGGAATCCGGCGCCTATACGATCGAATGCGAAGGACCAGATGGCATACGTCGAAAGCAGATCATCACGCTTAGCGGGGAAGTGGAACGAACGATCAATTTTGTCTTTTAATGGGGAGGATGGTTATGAGGTCTATAAAAGCGGCTCTTCTGACGGTGACGGTCTTGGTTTTAGCGACGGGGGCGGTGTTCGGGGCCGTGCCCAGAGATGTTTCGACGTCCCTCGATATCTACGAACAGGTTCGTACCATAGTGGAAGCGAACATTATGAAAGTCGACAGTATCGGGTTTTTCAACGGGACCAATTCCGTAAACCGTTATGACCTCGCCGACGCCCTTTATCGAGTGATCAACTACATCATGAGCACGCGGGCGATAGTCGACGCCTCGGCCCTGACTCGTCGAGTGGAGGGTTTGGAGTCCCAAGACGAGTCAATGAGAACCGAATTAGCTTTGTTACGCCAAAGATTGGACGCGCTAGAGGTTTCTGTGAGCCCCAAAGAGCTGGCAGCGCTGGAAAGACGTTTGGTCGGGTTGAAAGACGAGGTCTTGGCGGAGATGCAGGGGCTCGAACAGCGCACGAAGTTCGTGAGCGGTTATAGCGATTTCTTGACCGCCGTTGAGCAAGAGCTTAAAACCTTATACACCCGCGTTGAAGAGCAGGGAAGTCGGTTGGCCGCTACGGAGGCGAACACTGGTCGCCTGCTCAGCTATCTCAAAAAATACGAAACCTTGGACACCTGGTTACCGACCGTGGATGCCAACTTTGCGAAACAAGAGGCATACAATGCGCAGATGAGTCAAGCTTTTGCTGAATTGGGTTTGCAGGCTAACGAAATACTCGCGATGAAAGAGAGGATGGAGGGCCTGCAGCAAGAGCTCTCTGCAGTGGGGGTCGCCGCGAAAAACGCCCTGGAGATCCCAGCGATCGTGGAATCCCAGAACCATTTGGGCCTTCGCGTTTTGAACCTGGAAGCGGCCAACGCGACGCTCTTGAAAGTTCAGCAGGACCTGGACTATCTGAAGATAGAGAACGATCAACTGAAACTGGAGAACCAAAACGTGAAAAAACAGCTGTGGTATGCCTTTGGCGTCGGCATCGGCGGGGCCGTAATCGGCATCGCCGCCATCGTCTACACCTACGTGCTCTGGGGAGGAAGCCAAGGCGAGTGAATCTCTCGGATTTTGACTACACGCTACCCGTTGAAAAGATCGCGCAAAGCCCTGTGGAACCGCGGGATCATTCGCGATTGATGGTGATCAACAGAACCACACGCACCCTAGAGCATCGGCGCTTCTACCATCTTCTCGATTACCTTCTCCCGTCCGACCTCCTGGTGATCAACAACACCCGCGTTATCCCCGCGCGATTGCTTGGCGCGAGGGAGGGGGGCGGAAAGGCGGAGGTCTTCTTGCTCAAACCCCTTCGTGCAGAAAACGAAAAGGAGGCTCTTTGGAACGCCCTCGTCAAGCCGGGTAAGCGGATTCGGAAAGGAACGGTCCTGTCTTTCCTCAACCATCGGCTGATCGGTCAGTGCGTGGAGCACCATCCGGACGGTAGTCGGGATATCCTGTTCAAGAAAAACTCGACTGATGAGGAAACGGATTCGGGAGAGTATGGATCGATCCCTTTGAAAGACCTGATTTTTCGAGCCGGAAGTGTTCCTTTACCCCCTTATATCCATCGGCCGCTTAGCGATAAAGAGCGCTATCAGACGGTGTATTCGGAAGAAGAGGGCGCGGTGGCAGCCCCGACGGCAGGTCTTCACTTCACTGAGTCTTTGATCGCTGACATCAAAGGTCAAGGGATCGAGTTCTGCACTCTCACCCTCCACGTGGGGTTGGGGACCTTCCGGCCCTTAGAAGACGATGGGGGTCCGTTTGCGATAGAGGGGCACGTTATGCACGCCGAAACTTTTTACGTCAGCGGCGAAGAGGCTCGGAAGATCGAACGCGCGCGACTCGAGAAGCGGCGGATCATCGGAGTCGGAACGACCTCGGTTCGCGTCCTGGAAAGCCTGCCGTACTACGAGAAGCGGGCCGACGGATCCTACGCCGGAGACACGCGGCTCTTCATCTATCCGCCCTTTCCGTTTGTTTACACGGATGCGATGATCACCAACTTTCATCTGCCCAAGTCCAGTCTATTGCTGATGGTCAGCGCCTTCGCGTCTCGGGATCTGATGATGTCCGCCTATCAGGAAGCGATAGAGAGCGAATACCGTTTCTTCTCTTTCGGAGACGCCTGCCTGATCCTATGACCCCGAAAGAAATCGCCCTTTCCGGGCTGGTCGGGGCGCTGTCGGTTTTAGCGCTTTGGGCAGCTTCCGTTTTGCCTGGGAGCCGCTTGGCCATCACGTTTTACAGCGCCTTCGTCCTGGATTTTTTGTACGAATACACCCGGCTGCGCTGCGGCCTGTTCGTCTATCTCTGCGTGCTCTGCATCTCGTTGCTCCTCTTGCCCGGAAAAATGTTAGGCGTTCTTTACGGACTTTACTTTGGCGGGTACGTCTCCGTGCGTCAATTCTGGCAAAAGCACCGATGGGCTTGGTTGTTTAAAGGCCTTTACCTGAACGGCGTGACGCTGCTGTTGGTCGCCGTCCTCCTCACTTTTTCCCCCGACTTGTGTGGTAGAATACGGGATATCAAGGTTTGGCAATTTTTACCCCTGATTTTCGTCTTACAAATCGGATGGGTTTGCGTAGATTTGTTTCTCTCTTATGTGACCCGCGTTTTTTTGCGTGTGTTAGCCGACCGAGGTGCGAAGCGATAAGAAAAAGCGAAGTTCTGATAGGAATATAGGGCACATCATATGAAGGAGGTTTTCATTTTGAGAAAAAGGATAGGATTGGTATGGCTGATATTGCTTACGGTGAGCCTTGTGATGGCGGCCGTTGCGCCGACAGACTTGGTAGTATCGATCAGGGAAAAAGGGGAAGAGACGGGGTATGGCGTCCCATATGAGGACCTCGAACACGAGTTCGCCTATATGCTTCAATATTACTCACAAGACCAAAGCTTCGACCCGATCTTCGATGGCATTTTTTTGAAATATGAGATCGCCAACTTGAAGGTTCAGCGCGAGTTACTGAGCTACTACGCGATGCGGAAAGGCCTATCCATCGATCAATTGAAGCTGGAACAACAGGTGAATGAAGTGGTGATGAACGTCTCCAACGATCCGGAGACGAAACCCGAGATAGAAGCCCAGTACGGGTCGATGGAAAACTTCTATCAGTTCGTTTTGATGTACTATCGAAAGGACATGATCCGGCAGCGCGCCATCGACGACATAGCGCCGGTGGATGAAGCGGCGATGCGTGATTACTATGAAAACAATAAAGAGTCCATCATCGCGGCCAACGAGCGCGTATCCGCGAAGCATATCCTGGTGCAAACTCTGGAAGAAGCGGAAAAGATCAAAGCCGATATCCTCTCAGGGGCGACGACCTTCGACGAAGCCGCTGCCAACTACTCACTTGACCAATCCAATAAATACAACGGCGGGGACTTGAGCTGGTTTACGCGGGGCGATATGGTGGAACCATTTGAGGAAGCCTGTTTTACAGCGCCGCTCAATGCGCTGACCGGGCCGGTCAAAACGGACTATGGTTATCATTTGATCCTCGTTACCGGTCGACAGGTGCTTTCGAACTTTGAGGAGTTCAAAGTCTCCGAGGCTTACGAGACGGAGAAGCAACGCATACAAACGCAAGGGGTTATGGCCTGGATGCCTGACTATATGGTGGACAAACGGATCGAGTTCGTGTTTTCCGGCACGATGGGCAGTCTCAACACCTTTTCGAAGCTGTATCCCGTCGCGGCGCAGTCCGGGGATTACGCGCCCGTTTTCAGCTTCCTGAAAGACTACGTTCCCGTGGACGCGGACGGCAGGGTTTTCTTGGAAGTCTGCTATCAAAGTATGCTGGCCCGAAGCGAGCAACTCCCGCAATTGATGGACGCCGCCCAGAAAGCGGCGATGTTTCAAGCGCGGCTCGACAACTTGAAGCTCCTTTCTTTGGAGGAAGCGTACACTTTGGCCGCCCTGAGCCGCTACTATAGCCTCAACCCTTCCGATACCCGGATGGCCATCCGCTTTTTGGGAAAGTACATTGACCAAGCTTTGGAGCTGTCTATGGACCAGATGATTATGGCTTATTACGGGAACGAGATTCGAAACGAGCTACTCCAAGCGTACCCTTATCTGGTGAGAATAGCGGAAGATTCTGCCGCCGACGTGCGGGACCGCGTGGTCGCCTTCACCTATATGATAAGGATCAACAACCTGACAGACCAGAAGCCTCTGAATAAAGGCATACTAGAACGAATCCTCGAGATCGATCCGGGGAATACGGACGTTTTGAATTTAGTGGAGCCTTAAGCGTCCGACGATCGTTATGATCAAAAAAGAGCCGCGAAAGCGGCTCTTTTTTGGAGCGCTTTACTGGGAGCGATTCGGGGAACGCCCCGCTTTAGTTCGACATAGTTTTAAAGAAAAAAATAGTAGAGCGGACTGCTGGACTTTGTTAGTATCGCGGGGTCCCGTTGGTTACCCCGCGATAATCTTCGTACTCTTCGCGGGGTCGAAAAATACGCTTCTTTACTCCCTTGAAGAGTCAAATGAGCGCCAATGTTGGCTCCTTCGGGGGCCATTTTTTACATCCTTTTCTTTCCGTTTTTTTGCTCCTCGATATTATACCCACACCGAATTTGCTACAAGCGTTTGTATGTGATATAATCGGGTTGATGAGTCTGTCTGTACCGTTTTCATCACAATAATATCAGGTACGCAAGGGTGATTCCTGTTGGATTGTCGGCGGTTTTTTCTAGCCGTTTTGTTTTTTTTATGCGCGGTTTTTTCTTTACAGGCAAGATCGATCGTGGTCGCGGACGTTCCTTATTATCCACCCTACATCTTTTTAGACGATCGGGGAACCCCACGGGGGATCACGGTCGAGCTTTGGCAACTATGGTCCGAAAAGACCGGAATGCCCGTGGAGTACCGTTTCTACCACACCTTGGAAGAAGCTTTCGAGGGGGTCCAACGTGGGGAAAGCGATGTGATCAACGCGATATTCTATACCGAAGAGCGCTCCCTCCTCTTTGATTTCGTCTACCCTATCGATACGGAACCGACCTGTATCTTTTTTCCGATAACCTATCGGCGGATCGACGGCCTGCGAGATTTGGAAGGGCACCAAGTCGGGGTCGTCAGCGGGGAAGCCGTTATCGAACACCTGAAAACCGTCGCCCCCGGCGTTGACCTGATCGTGTACGACGATTGGGAGTCTTTGATAAAAGCGGTATCGGAAGGACGCCAATCGGTTTTTATCTGCGACAAGAGCATTGCCTTATTCTACTTGAAGCGTTTCGGGAAAAGAGACCTGTATGCCTTTTCGAATCCGATTATGCCTCCGCAAGAGCTCTTCTGGTGCGTGAAAGCTGGGAACAAAGAGTTGAGTCGCCTTCTTCTCGCGGGTCTACAGTCGATTTCGACCGAAGAAAAAGCGGAGCTGTTTTGGAAATGGAAAGGAGAAAAACCGCTTTCTAGAGAAACGTTAATATTGGTGATCGCTAGCGCGGTTCTCGGTCTCATCGTGATTTTTTCCATCTTGTTGTGGAACTATCGGCTGAAACGCATCGTCAAAAAATCCACCCGAGAGTTGGTCGAGGCGAAAGACCGGATCGAGGACTACAATCGACAGTTATCGGAAAGCAATCGACAGCTTGAATCGATGAATACGCGATTGTTATCGGCCAACGAGGATTTGGTGAGCGGCAACAAACAATTAGAAGAGGCCTTACACGAGATCGCCCTGATCTCCAACAATCTCTTCGATGTCCTGGAATTGAGCCGCCAACTCTCTCGAGAAACCGATCACGAACAGTTCTTCAACCGGTTGCTCTCCCTAGGGCTGAAGATCATACCGGACGCGAGAAAGGGAAGCATCAGCCGCATCGAAGACGATCAATGGGTGTTCAAGGCGATCTACGGCTATCCGGAATCTTTGTTAAAACTACGTATGCCCGTGAACATCTTCAAACCGGCGCCTGCGGATGGACAGATCGTGGACATTCATCGATACGATTCGGAAAGAACAGTTCCAGAACTCCTGCTGCAAACGACGGTCGGTATCAAATCCTCGCTGATGGTGGGCATCTATTCGGAAGAACGGTTTTACGGCAACATAAGCTGGGATTTCTTTGAAGAGGTGAAAGCGACCAACACCTTGATCAGAACCGGTGTCGCGCTTGGAAAGATCGCTTCCGCGCTCATCACGATCTGGGATCATCATGGGGAACTCGAGACCTTTCAGAATACGATCATCCAAACCTTGGTCAAAGCCATCGAAATCCGCGATATCTATACGCGCGGGCATTCCGAACGCGTGGCCGTCTTAGCCCGCAAATTCGCCCAACACATCGGCGCTGACGAAAACACCCGGCAGTTGGTGTACTGGGCCGGCATACTTCACGATATCGGGAAGATCGGCATCCCCGACCTCGTTTTGAACAAACCCCTGCCTTTAACCGACGAAGAGTTTTTGACAATCCAGACGCACCCGGTTCAATCCGCGAGATTGATCGAAGAGAGCAACCTCCCCCGCGAGATCATCCCGATCGTCTTGTCGCATCACGAGCGATGGGATGGGAACGGGTACCCCCACGGGCTTGTGGGTAAAGACATCCCGCTGGAAGCCAGGATCATTTCTCTGGTGGACGCGTACGATTCGATGACCTCTACGCGCGCCTATCGGCACGCTTTGAGCACCGAGCATGCCTTGGAAGAGATCATGCGAAATTCGGGCGCCCAGTTCGACCCGACGTTGGTCCGCGCCTTCCTCGCGATGTTCGAGCGAAAAGAGGCCTCTTCTTAAAGTCCGTCGCTTTCTATCTAAAAGCAAAACACATACCGAACCGAAGTTCGGCGCTTCCTTCGAATATTCCCGTCTTCGAATATTCCCGTTTTCGGATTCACTTTTTTTCTTGTGTTATGGTATAATATGATCAGAATTATGGTCATCACGGAAAGGTGAACGGTGAGAAGGCTATCCGATTTGGAGTTCTACACGCTTGCAGACGCGAAAAGGGAGTTCTCTGAGGTCATACAAAAAGCGAAAGAGCAGGAGATCGTCATCACGAAGAACGGCAAACCTGCGGCTATGATCGTGGATTTCCGGCGATATGTCAAAATTATGGACTTCCTTTCGGAGGTGTACGACCTGTTTCTGATGGACATCGGGCTCTGCGCGCCCGGCTTTCCTATGGAAAAGCGCGCGTTAGATGAGCTGCTCCTGAATACCAAAGACGACCGAGGGGATTGAAGAGAGATCGATGTGATCTTGAACATACACGGGAGGTAAAAGAATGGCGCAAGTCATATTGGAGAATGTGACGAAGAGTTACGACGGGAAAGAAAAGGCTGTGAACGACGCTAATTTTGTAGTCGAGAATGAGGAGTTCGTGGTTTTATTGGGTCCGTCCGGGTGCGGTAAAACGACCACTCTACGGATGGTTGCCGGTTTGGAGGAGATCACCTCCGGGACGGTCAAAATCGACGGACGGGTTGTCAACGACGTTGAACCTAAGGACCGGGATATCGCGATGGTTTTCCAGAACTACGCGCTCTATCCGCATATGACGGTGTTCGACAACATGGCTTTTGGCTTGAAGTTGCGCAAATTCCCGAAAGCAGAGATACAAAGCCGTGTACAAGAAGCCGCCAGGATTCTGAGCATCGAGCCCCTGCTCGACAGAAAGCCGAAGCAGCTTTCGGGAGGACAACGGCAACGGGTGGCGGTCGGAAGGGCGATCGTCCGGAACCCAAAAGTCTTTTTGTTCGATGAGCCCCTTTCGAACCTGGACGCTAAATTGCGGGTTCAGATGAGAAGCGAGCTGAAAAAGCTACATCACAACTTGAACGCCACCATTATTTATGTGACCCACGACCAAATAGAGGCTATGACGATGGCGGACAAGATCGTCATTATGCGGTCGGGTCTAATCCAGCAGATCGGTGATCCGCACCAGATCTATAACGAACCGGCCAACGTCTTTGTCGCCGGCTTCATCGGTACGCCTCCTATGAACTTTGTCAACGGAATAATCGTACAGAGAGAGAACGCGCTTTACGTCCGCGAAAAGGCGGGAGGGTTCGCACTTCGCATTCCGAAGGAGATCGCGCCTAAGGTGGAAGAATGGATAGAAAAAGACGTTATTTTCGGTATTCGACCCGAAGACCTCTACGATAAGCTCTTTGCAGTGGGCGAAAAGGATGTCGGCAACATCGTCGTCGCCGACGTCGACGTCACCGAACCCTTAGGTAACCAAACGATTCTTCACTTGAAGGCGGGGGAGACCTTCATCGTGGCGAGCGTCAATCCTCAAACAAAGGCCAAAGAAGGAGAGAAGATCGATGTCGTCATCGATATGAACAAGATGCACCTCTTTGATCCCAACACCGAAAAGGCGATATTTTAAGATTAAAAGCCTTTTCTGCTCGGGTGCT
Source organism: Thermotogota bacterium ADurb.Bin062 (assembly GCA_002071085.1). Classification (GTDB taxonomy): domain Bacteria; phylum Thermotogota; class Thermotogae; order MWEM01; family MWEM01; genus MWEM01. Next base: position 14,519 of record MWEM01000015.1, read on the forward strand.
CTGTTCCTCGCGTTTTATTCCCAGAATGATGCGGTGTCGCCAAAGACGGCGACACCGTTTTTAGAGGAGTGTCCTATGTGTAGAATGTTAGGTGTGATCTCTTCAAAACCGCAACGAATCGGCTTATGGATCCCTGCGTTGGAGATCCAGGCGAAGACCGGAATGCATCACCCTCACTCGGACGGTTACGGGGTAGCTTTTTACAAAGACCGTACACTACACCTCCGGCACGAGGTTCGCCCCGTTTGGGAGCGGAGCCCAATCGTTAATGAGGACGAGACGGGCACCTGTTTGGTGATGCACGCGCGAAAAGCCAGCAAAGGCGCGACGACTCTCGACAACGTCCAACCGTTCTACGCGCGTTCGGACGATTGGCAGCTCGTTTACTGTCATAACGGCACCGTTCGGGACATAGACCGACTAGACGGGAGTGAAGAATTTCTAGAAAAAGGTCTGTCGGATTCGGCCGTGATGTTTCATCGGCTGATCGATTCACTTCCTTTCTATGACGACTTGCCCGCTTGTATGATGGCCCTGATTTTGGAAGTCGAAGGCCAGTGTCGTAATTGGACCTCGCTCAACGCGCTCTTTTCAAACGGCACTTCTCTAGGCGCCGTGAGATCGTGCGCCGTCGAGGAGGATTACTATACCCTCTATGTCGGGAGGGGAGCGGATCACGCCGTGGTCTCCACCGAGCCCTTCGGGGCTTACGAATGGGCACTCATCCCGAACCGTACGTTGTGGATATTTGGAGAGGGGCAAGAACGTTTCATCGAATTGGACCGCGGCGCCGTCTTATGACTCCGCGTGAGAACCGAACGCCGTCCGTTCGCTATTTCGACACGTTGCCGTCCACCAATGACTACCTTCGCGAGCGGTGGCAAGAAGAAGACGACTGGCTAGTTGTCCGGGCCGGTTGTCAAACGAAAGGCCACGGGCGGCTGCAAAGGCCTTGGGCCTCTCCATTGGGAGGCCTTTGGTTTTCTATTTTATTCAAGAATGCCGGGGAAACGCCCTCTCATTATCAACGGTTGCTGGGAGTCTCCGCCTTGCGAGCGATAGAGGCTATCGATGGGGAAGCCGGAGTTTTTTCCGACCTGCCGAGAACAGGGAACGGTAAGGGATTCAACATTAAGTGGCCGAACGATATCGTATACACGAACGGGGGTCCCGGTGTTCTGAAGGTCGCCGGTGTACTGCAAGAAAATCTTATTCTAGGTGAAGCGAAGGCCTATATCGTGGGTATCGGCATCAACGTGAACAACCCCATCCCACCCGAACTCCAAGGAAAAGCCGTATCCCTTCGGGTCCTTTTCTCCAGGGATGTGTCGATAGAAGACCTGTTTCGGGCCATTCTTCAAGAGGTGTCTGCCTGGCGTTCGGACGCGCCCGGCGTTCTTCATTTATGGCGCCAAAGGTCTTTATTACAGCGAGGATCTTTGGTGGAGATTTATGCGGAAGCGGAGGGCGTCTCATTTTCCGGAGAGGTCGTCGAGACCCCGGTGGAAAGCATCGAAATCCTCTGTTCGAACGGGCAAAGGCGGAGGTTTTTCGCCGGCGAGGTTCGACTCCGCGCCCTGACCCCTACGGGCGGGTAGGGGGTATCGCACTTCTGGGCGCGCCTGGAAACGCCAACTTTTAAGTTGGCATGTTTTGGTTTTTTTGAGAAGTCATCGCGGCGTAAGCGCTTCTTCTTTTCGCGAAGGCGCGATACGCTTTTGTCTGGACTGGGCGCACCGTAAAAGGCAGAAGGTGTATTGCGAGACTTCGTTGGCTGGGCGCGCCAACTTTTAAGTTGGCAGGCCTTTCCTGAGAGTGTCCGTGAAAATAAAAGACATACCAAACTAAAGTTTGGCGTTCCCAGGGCGTTCCCAGGCGCTTTCGGGCGGTGCTCCCGGAATGGCGTATTCGCCTTCTCTTCCGGCCGCTTCCTTTTTCCCTATTTTCAAACATATCCGCTCGGCGGTTGTGATATAATTCTGAAAAGTTGCTCCCGAAAAGAGGTGAAGGGTTTGAGGTTTTCGAAATTGTACGCCCCGACGATAAAGGAGACGCCGTCCGACGCGGAAGTGATCAGCCACGAACTGCTGGTTCGCGGAGGGTTCGTTCGAAAGGTGGCCGCCGGCGTCTTTACGTTCCTGCCCTTGGGGAAAAGAGTCTTGAAAAAGATCGAAGAGCTCGTGCGCTCGGAAATGGATGCCGCAGGGTGTCAAGAGATCCTGATGCCAATCATCCAGCCCGCCGATATGTGGAAAACCACCGGACGGTGGGAAGACTACGGGCCCGAGATGATGAAGATGACCGATCGTCACGATCGACAGTTTGCGCTGGGACCCACGCATGAAGAGATGGTGACGACCACGGTCAAGAACGAGCTCTCTTCCTATAAAGATCTGCCGATCAATTTGTATCAAATCTACACCAAATATCGAGACGAAATCCGCCCGCGGTTCGGTTTGCTTAGGGCCCGAGAGTTCATCATGAAAGACGCATACAGCTTCCACACCTCGATGGAAGACCTGCATCAAACCTATCAGGTCATGTATCGAGCCTATGCCCACATCTTGGAACGGATGGGATTGAAGTTCATGGTGGTGGAAGCGGACACCGGCGCGATCGGAGGTTCTTGCTCCCACGAGTTCAACATCTTGGCGGCCAACGGAGAGTCCAACCTGTACTATTGCCCAAAGTGCGGCTATTCCGCCTCCGATGAGAAGGCCGGGTACGCGAAAGCCCCCCCTTACGAGGAAGAAAGTCTTCTGGCGTTGCGGAAAGTGGGTACACCCGACGTCAAAACGATCGAGCAAGTCTCCGCCTTCCTCGGTCTCCCGGCTTCGAAGATCGTTAAATCGCTCCTGTTTAAAGGTCGGGAAGGGTTCATTATGGCGATGATCCGCGGGGACCATGAGATCAATCTGTCCAAGCTTCGGGCCTCCACCGGGGATCAAACCTTGGAGCTAGCCCAACCCGATGACGTCTCCGAGGCCTTCGGCGTCCCGATCGGTTTTATAGGACCCGTCGGAATCAAGAATTCCGTAAAAATCTATGGCGACTGGAGCGTTCAAGGGCTGCGAAACGTCGTGGTAGGCGGTATGGAGACGGATTACCATTACTGTGACGCGAACGAGGGCAGGGACTACACCGTGTCAGAATGGTATGATCTGCGGATGGTGAAGCCGGGCGATCGCTGCCCGCATTGCTCCGAGCTTTTACTCGAGACGAAAGGGATCGAGATGGGCCATATCTTCGAACTCGGAACCAAATACTCCGCCGCGTTGGACGCTTGTTATACCGATGAAAAGGGGCAAAGTCAACCGTTCGTCATGGGATGCTACGGCTGGGGGGTTTCCCGCACCCTAGCCGGGGTCGTCGAACAAATGCACGACGAAAAGGGTATCATCTGGCCCTTGGCGATCGCGCCCTATCACCTGATCATCACCGTCGTCAATGTCAACGATCCGCTTCAGAAAGAAACCGGAGAGCGACTGTATCGTCACTTTCTGGAACGGGGTGTGGAAGTGTTGTTGGACGATCGGGCGGCCTCCGCGGGATTCAAGTTCAACGACGCCGACCTCATCGGCATCCCCGTGCGTCTGACCATTGGGAAAGCAGTCTCGTCCGGCGTGATCGAGCTGAAAAAGCGGTATGAAAAAGAACCGGTCAAAGTCCGATTGGAAGACGGAGTCGACTCTATTTACCGCCTGTATGAGCGTATGATCGCCACTTATGCTCCCGGAGTTTAAGAACCCGTCCCTTTGGACGAAGCATCGGCATATCGATTTTGACCTCTATCTGTTCCGCGGGACCAAGAACGGGATCAGCCGGTATTTGTCCCATTTAGAATGGCTTCACGCGTTGGAGCGAACGCTCAGGCGAGCGGATTTCGACCTTTGGTACACGAAAGGGTTTCACCCGATTCCACACATCGGTTGTTTGCGTCCGTTACCGACCGGAGTCGCGAGTGTCGCCCATTACTTCACCTTACGCTTGAAACGGCGGGATGGTGACTACCCCGTCCCGGACATGATCCGGCGATTCAACGCGTGCGCACCCGACGGGTTGAGGTTGCGATGGGGATCGAAGGTCTTCGATACATTTCGTCTTGACGCGGTCGCGCAGTCTTGGGAGTTCTCTCTGATTACCGAAGCTAACGAACAGTGTCAGCCTCTTTCTTTGCCCGAGTCCTTCTGCGCGACACGAAAAAAGGATTTTTATGTGATAGAATATAGGGTCAACAGAGAGGCTTGGGTTGACTATCGTTACGTTCTAGAGAGCCTATATGGAACGAAATCTCCCGACTGTTTTTACATCCCGATACTGCGAGAGGTGTCTGTGTCGTTAGAAAAGCGGTATCCGCTACAATGGTTATTTTCCGATACGGAGGACGGACGATGCCCAAAAAAGTGTTGATCATCGATGACTCGACGGTACTCAGGAACATCATTGTTTTCAATCTAAAGAAGGCTGGATATGAGATCGCGGAGGCGGAGGACGGCCTAGACGCGTTAGAAAAGATGAGCCATTTCTCTCCCGATATCATGATCTTGGATCTCATGATGCCGAAACTGGACGGTTTCGGCGTTTTGAGAGAAAAGGCGAAGATGGAGGGCTTCAAGGACACACCGACCATTGTGCTGACGGCGAAGGGCGGAGAAGACGATCGGGAGAATGCCCTCAGTTTAGGCGCAATCGATGTGTTGACTAAACCATTCAGTCCGAAGCAGCTTTTGGATTGTGTCAAAAAGGTGGTGGGGGATGCCGTATAGAAAAGCCTTGGCATCCGTTTATCATAAACTGTGCGAGCTCCTGGGCGATCCGATAGACCCCACGATCGAAGGCGCCGATGAAGAGGTGCTTTTTAAAAGGATCGAGTCCCAGTTCGCCTCTTTACAAAGCGAGTTCGTATCCTATAAAGACCAGTTGGAGGAGTCCTCGATTATGTTGGAAACCCAAGTGGAGGAGATTTCCAAGACCTATGAGGAGATCTCGACACTCTATGGCGTGACCTCGCTACTGTCCAAAACCCTAAATCCTACCGAGGTTATGGGCGACCTCATGGAACTGGTTCTCAACTCTGTGCCCTCAGGGTTCATCAGTATCTATCTGGCGATGGGGACCGAGGGGACCGAAGAGTATTATAAATACGTCGAAAAAGAGGGAAGGATCGTTCGGTCTCTCGCCGACGGACTGAAAGGGTATTTCAGAAATCTGATCCAGCAGAACCAAGCCAAAGTGATTATTTTGGAGGAAGAGGGCATTCGGAAGCGATTTCCGAACTGTGTCGATCGTATGCACTCGGCGATGATCGTCCCGTTGGGAACGAGTCAGAAGCTTTGGGGGTTCCTTGCTCTAGCGAACAAGCAAAACGGAAACCTATATACAGCCGGAGACCGTAAACTGTTGGAATCTATCAGTAACCAAATCTTCTTCGGTTTGGAGAACTATCAATTCCTTCAAGAGCAGATCAAGCAGGAACGATTTTTTGAGCAGTTAGAGATCGCGAAAAAGATACAAGAAAGCCTGCTGCCACAGAAGATTCCTCAGTTGCGGAGATTGGACATCGCGTGTCATTTCGAGCCGGCTGTGGAAGTTGCGGGCGATTACTATGATATCATCCACTCGGGAGACAAGGTATTTTTGGTCATTGCGGATGTTTCCGGGAAAGGCGTTCCCGCGTCCCTATTGATGAGTTCTTTCCGATCCACCGTCCGTATCTTCCTATCCGTCACGGAGGAGCTGCCCCGTTTGGTGGAGAAAGTGAATGACCACATCGCTCAGAACGAGATCGCCGACCGGTTCATCACTGGACTGTTCGTCAACCTGGATTTGAGAACGGGGCAAATCAAATACGTCAACGCGGGGCACGATCCGATGTTGCTTTACCGCCGGTCCGAAGACCGTTTTTTCGAGATCACCAACGATGGGATCCCTACGGGCATTTTCGAAGGGGAGAGTTACCTGGAGAGCGAGTTTACGCTGTTGCCCGGCGACCTCTTCATCCTATACACCGACGGCATACCGGAGGCGCGCAACGGTGCTAAAGAAGAGTTCGGCTTCGAGCGTATGCAGGAAGTATTGCGTGTGAACTGCGAAAAGACGGCCGAGGAGATCAGCTCGGCGATGACGGAGGCACTCGGGCGTTTTGTGGATTCGGCGCCGCAGCATGATGATATTACGTTCATGATACTCAAGTACCGAGGAAATCTCGCTGAGTAGAATAAAGGAGGGTTATTGTGTCGGGCCATAATAAGTGGGCGAATATTAAACACCGAAAAGGTGCGCAAGACAAGAAACGGTCGACGTTATTCACGAAACTCATCAGGGAACTCACCATCGCCGCGAAAGAAGGCGGCGGCGACGCGGATTCGAATCCCAGATTACGGGCGGCCGTGGACAAAGCCCGAGAAGGGAACATGCCTAAAGACACCATTGAAAAGGCCATTAAAAGAGGTACCGGAGAATTGGAGGGGGTCGAATACGTCGAAGTGATGTACGAAGGGTATGGCCCTGCGGGTGTGGCTATGTTGGTGTACACGACCACCGACAACAAAAACAGGACAGCACAGGAAGTGCGGCATGTCTTCAGCAAGTACGGGGGGAATCTGGCCGAGAGCGGCGCAGTCAGCTGGACCTTCGAGAAGAAGGGGCGATTTTTCATCGAGCAATCGGAAATCTCCGATATGGACCAGTTCGTATTGGAATCGATCGATTTTGGAGCCGACGATGTGGACGACTCCTCGGATCCAGTGACCTTGTTCACCTTACCGGAAAACTTGATGCGACTGGCCGATACCCTAACGGAGAAAGGGCTCCATCCCAAGGAGATCGAGTTCACCTACGAGCCGAAAAACAGGGTCGCCGTCACCGGAAAAGACGCGGAAAAGGTGATGTTGCTGATCTCCAAACTAGAAGACCTCGATGACGTGCAAAACGTTTTCGCAAACTTTGATATTGCAGATGAAGAGCTCGAAGCGATTATGGCGGAGATTGACTGATTTGGTAGGATTTGTGTTTCGTCGATGTTCTCTTTGAGAGCCGGCCAACGGTCAATCGACCAGAAAATCGCGATCGATTTACACCTTCATACTCATTTTTCGGACGGTCGACACAGCGCGCGAGAGCTTTTTCAGATGTTGCGCTCGGAAAGCGTGTGGCTCTGTTCTGTGACGGACCACGACACCATCGAACACATTCCGGAGATGCGAGCGGAAGCCAAGGCGATGGGGTTGGTCTTGCTGCCGGGCGTGGAGATTTCGACCTTTTTTGAAGGAGGAGAGGTCCATATCCTGGGGTACGGCTACTCCTTGGACGATTCCTCTTTTTCCCTTTTTTTACGAGAGCGGTTTGCGAACCGTACCGGACGGGCGCGAGAGATGGTCGCACTCTTGAATCGTGTCGGTGTGGAGATTTCTTACGAAGACGTACAAAAGCAATCGCCAGGACCGTACGTCGGTCGCCCGAATATCGCCCGGGCAATGAAGAGCAAAGGCTATATAAAAGAGCTTTCGGAAGCTTTTTCTCGAACGTACATAGGCGTTGGCGGACGAGCTTACGTGCCGCCTTCTGAATGTCATCCGCGGGAAGCGATCGAGGCCATTCGCAAGGCAGGGGGTGCGGCTGTGTTGGCTCATCCAGGCTTGTATTACGCGGAAGAGGGATGTCGAGGAGAAACCTCGCAAAAGGGTTTGAACCAGAATCAAATCGCTCAGATGCGCGCCTACGGTTTGGAAGGAATCGAGTGCTATCACTCCAAACATAGCTTCTCCGACAGCCAAAGATACGCGCAAATATGCAAACAATTGGATTGTATACGAACGATGGGCTCCGATTTTCACGAGGGCGCCTATTTTCCCATACACTGGCAGGTTCCTAAACCCGTCTTGGAGGAAACGTGTCGATGGTTAAGAGACCGATTCTCTTGTTCCTTGCCTTGATCTTTGCGTTTCCGTCGGCGTGTTTGTTTGGCGCCGAAGTCGCGCAAGACGATTTCGAGGCCCTGGACTGGACGCTTCCATTTCCGGACGTGATTTTGCAAAATATGGCAGCCAGCATTACCTTTGGGATGGGTCCATTCATCAATCCAGCCGGCGCTGGGTCGGTCGTGGGGCTTTACGCGCAGATCAGACCCACCTTACGCTTTCTCATCTTTGACGGTGCCTTCAACGTCGGGTTCAGGACGTATTCTCAGGATCAAGATTTCTTCGTCGACTTCACAAACGAGCGAACTGAGGACTATTACCAAAGCGTGCGAGTGAAGATCAAACGGGTGACCTTTGCCTATGCCCAGGCCGCCCAGTCGTTTGGAGAGTACCTCTATCAGCCGACCACCTATCCGAACGAGAAAAACCTTAAGTTGCTGTGGGAGAATCAGAATTGGCATATTTCCACCCTGAGCCCGAATTGGAAGGATTGGTCTTTTGCCTTTAAAACTCCGGAAATAGGATGGTCCTCAATCGGGTTCGGAGCGGATATTCAGGGATTCTATGAATCGACCCCCACACGATCTTTCGCCGTTTCGGGGGGCCCGAAAATACGTCTGTTATTTTTGGATATCGTCCCCTATATCGGTTACAAATCGCAGGGGTCATCGGAGACCGAGGGCATCGATCCCTTTTCGACCCTAACCTATGGCTTGAAAACGGATTTTCGATACTCTCCCTTTTCCATTAAAGCGGGATTTACGCTAGCCGAGAACCCCGAATACTATTGCGCAGTCGGATTGGGGCCATTGCTACTCTCTTTTGGTCAAAAGAACAGCTTTTCGCGACCTTCGGGGAAGGACATCTGGCAGCAGATCGAATGGGATTGGCAGGAAAAGGGAATCGAAACGAAGATAGGATTCGGCCGAATCAACCAAGCTTTTTATGTTTTTTCTGATATCGATGTTCGTTTCAATGACCGTTGGTCGTTACGGGCGTCCATCAAGAGCGGAATAGACAGGATATTACCCCTGTCCGCCCCTACTTTGGGAGGAGAGGGGCTGAGTTTTTCAGTGGGAGTGGAATACCGGATTCCAATAACAATCACCGAATGAGTGAATAGTATGATCACAGACATAGGAGGAAGAGATGCTCGATCAAGAAGCTCCTGATCCTCAGTTTCTTTGGTTTATCGCCGAAGTGAAAAAACGATTGAACTTGGACCTCTCGGGCTACAAACCGCACCGTGTCAAGCGTCGAACGGACATGTTGCTACGGAAGTACAACGTCGGCTCCTACCAAGAGTATATGAAACTGATGATGGCTGACGAAAAGAAGACGGAAGAATTTTTGGACAAGATGACGATCAACGTGACGGAGTTCTTTCGAAACCCAGAAAAATGGGAGGCGATTAAGAGAACGTATCTACCCGGACTGATGAAACAGAGCAGCAGGATAAAAATCTGGAGCGCCGGCTGCTCCAGCGGAGAAGAGCCCTATTCCGTGGGTATTTTGCTCGAAGAGCTTCGAGCCCCGGCCTCGGCCAGCGTCTTGGCCACCGATATCGATGCGGGTGTTTTGCAGAAGGCGAAAATAGGGGTTTACGATGAACGCGCCTTCGTCTCGACGTCTGAAGACGTCCTCAGGCGGTACTTTCGAAAAGTCGACGAAATTTTCTATGAAGTGCTGCAGAACGTGAAAAATCGGGTACAGTTCCGGAACCACAACATGCTACAGGACCCGTTCGAGAAGAACCTGGATATGATCATTTGTCGAAACGTGGTGATCTATTTTGAAGCGGAAACCAAAAATGTTCTCTACCAAAACTTCGTCGATTCGCTGCGTGTTGGAGGTATCCTGTTCGTCGGCAGCACCGAAAGAATCTTTAACTATCGATCGTTGAACCTGAAGGTACTGGAGCCCTTCTTCTACCAGAAAGAGGGCTCGGTGTAGCCATGGGATTTTTCGATCGTCTGAAAGAAGGGCTCAAGAAGACCAGGGACGCCACCTTCGGGAAGATAAAAACGCTGCTCTCTTTCTCGAAGATAGATGCCGAAACGTTGGAGCAGATCGAGGAGCTATTGATCACCAGCGACATCAGCGTGAGCACGACCGAAAAGATTATCCGAGGGCTTAAAGACAAGATGAAATCGGAAAAATCCCCGACGCAGGCATTGAAGAGAGCTCTGTTGGACCTCTTGGAAGGCGATGCCTATTTACGGGTACCGGAAAAACCGCCGATGGTGATCAGCATCGTCGGGGTCAACGGGGGCGGCAAGACGACAACAACCGGGAAGCTGGCGAAACGGTTTAAGGAAGAAAAAAAAGAGGTTGTTTTAGCCGCGGCCGATACTTTCCGGGCAGCCGCGATCGATCAGCTTCGCGTTTGGGCCGAAGAAAGGGCCGGGGTTCCTTTGATCGCCCACGAGCCCGGGGCGGATTCCGCCGCTGTGGCGTATGACGCGGTCAGTCACGCTCTCTCGAAAAAGAAGGATATCGTCTTGATCGACACGGCCGGAAGGCTGCATACGAAAGACAATCTGATGGAGGAATTGAAGAAGCTGCATCGTGTGATTAAAAAAATCATCCCGGAGGCTCCCCATGAAGTGCTGCTGGTTCTAGACGCGACAACTGGTCAAAACGGATTGGCGCAGGCTAAAAAGTTTTTGGAAACGGTAGGCGTTACCGGCATCGTCTTGACGAAATTGGATGGGACGGCCAAAGGAGGCATCGCCCTATCAATCAAAGACGAACTGGGTCTCCCCATCAAATACGTCGGAGTCGGTGAAAAGATCGACGACCTTCGGCCTTTTGTAGCGGAGGACTTCGTGAACGCGCTCTTGGAGGGAGAAGACGAATAGGAGGGTCTTACGCGCCCGCCCAATTTGTCGCCGACTCCGTGGACAGGAAGGTCTTTTGGCAAAAACACTACCGTTGTGGCCTTTGCGGCGCTGATTTCCGAAGCCTGCGGATATTCGATCACGCGATACGAGTGAAACAGCGCGACTTGTTTTTGCACGCCACCTATGAATTTCCTGATCCTCAACACTACGCGATCATCGCTTGCCCCGACTGTTACTACTCCGCTTATGATAAAGACTTTGAAGCCTTGCCGGACAAGCTGAATTCTCAACAGATTTTTCAGCTACAGCAGGCTCTGAAGAAAGGAAAAGATACCTTCCACTTGAACTTGTCCAAAGAACGCGCGCTCCAGGAGGTCATCGATCTCTACAGTTTGGCCGTCCTGACGTATCTGATCGCCGAAGACTCGTATAAAATGGCGCAGTTGTATATGAAACTGGGATGGTTTTATCTGGATGACCAAAATCGGGAGAATGCGGCTATCGCGTTTTCTAAATCCTATCAGCAGTTTTTTGAGACCTACGAGCGTGGCCGGATTCCGGGAGAAGCCGACGGCATCCTGTTTTGTTTGGCTTCGATACAGATACTCTTAAACAACGTCTCCGAGGGGTTTCGATGGCTGGAAAGGCTCAACCAGGAGTACAAGAACTCCAATTCGCCTTACCTGACGGCAGGTAAGGCATTATGGGCGTCATTCCGCGAGAAAAAGACCTAAACGGGCTTTTTAGAGCGGAGCTCGAAGACTATCGTCGGTGAGTTGCGGGATGGAGCCTCCGGGGTCGCAAAGGAGAATGCGGCGTATGGAAAAAAAAGCGCGTGCTGTCAATACGAAAAGGGTCTATCTGGTTCGTCTATCCTGTTTGGTGGGGATCGGGTGCCTTCTGATGTTGTTCAGCTCTTGTCAGTACATCAATCGCTCTTTGGAACAGGGGGTGGAGATAGAGGTATTGCGCGAGATGCTGATTCGCTATAGCGAAAAAATGGACACGATGAGCGCGCGCATCGATCGGCTCGAGGAGCAGCTCCTACAAACCAGACGCAGTGCGGATGCGCTACAAGAGAGAGTGGATAAAAATTACCTCTTGTTGCTCACGGCCCAATCGAGCTTAACCTACTGGGAATACCTGAACACCCCGCCCGACTTTTCTGCGCTGCTACAGATATCGAAAACCATCCCGGATATGGCGGCTATCGAGGAGATGGTTCGCGAGCGAATCGCCGCTGAAATGGCCCGTTTCAGGATGGAGACCTCTTCCTCGGACCGGAAAGAAACGACCATACAAGACACCGTGCCACAGGCCTCTTTTCAGGAAAGAGAGCTTCTCCTCCAATCGGAGTTGAACCAGCTGAAAGAGGACTATCGGCAGTTGCGGTGGCTGAACTACCGGGACAACCCAAAACTCACCGACCCCTTCTCGCTCGATGACCTATCGTTGGTGCTCGGCGGAAAGATCGAATATACCATACAGTCGGGCGACACCCTCAGCCATATCGCGCAAGCCTTCGGCTTGGGAGCGGAGGGCGTGAAAACGTTGATGGCCGAAAACAAGATACAAGACGCGCGTACGATTCGGAGCGGGAGCATAATTCGCATTCCGCTTCCCCCCCTACAGGAAAGGATTACGGTGCCTTTGGCAGGTCGGAACCGGTTGGCGCCGGAGGATATTCTCCGGTTTTTCGGAGAGTCGACGGATTCGGGCATTTCTCGAGGGCTTTCCTTTCGGGTGTGGCAGAACCAAACCATCGTCTCTTGTTTACCGGGCCGTGTCATCGATGTGGGCGCCACCTATATCGTAATCTACCACGGCAACGGATTGAAGGGGATTTATAACCGCCTTGAGGAGCTGACCGTCAACAAAGGCGATTGGGTGATGAGCGGTCAAGCCTTGGGTGTGTGTCGCCCCCCGGAATTTCGATTGGAAATTATGATCAATTTCGAGTACCGCGATCCTATGCTCCTCTTTCTGCAAAATATGGGGGACTTCCAAGTGACCTTCTACACCGAGTGGGACGATGGCAACCTTCCGTTCTTTCCCTATTTCCGGCGAACGAAAGAAGGTAGTTTCGCCAAAGAATGGTACTCCGTGGCGGCCGATCCTGCGCTCCTTCCCCCCGGAACGATGGTCTACCTTCCCCAGCTCCGTTCCACCCCCTCTCGCGGCCTATTCGTTGTGGAAGACGTGGGCAGCGCGATAAGAAGCAAGAAATTGGACGTGTACATCCGAGATATCCGGGAGGCCGCGAAGCTGAAGATGACCACCGGCGTCTATCGCTTCGGGCATTGAGCCTCTCGATAGGAGACGCGGGTTGTCGCGAAAAAAGGCGGATTTCTCCGCCTTTTGTCACCTTCTGATACCGAGCTTTTCTATCATCTGCCGGTACACGTCGAACCGGTTTTTCTTAAGGTAGTTCAAAAACCGGCGTCGTTTGCCGACCAGCTTCATTAACCCGTGACGAGAGTGGTAGTCCTTCGGGTGGGTCTTCAGGTGTTCGGTCAACTGACGAATCCTCGTCGACAACAGGGCGACCTGCACTTCGATAGACCCCGTGTCTTTGTCGTTGATACGAAAATCCGAGATGATGTTTTGCTTTTCCTCGTACTCTAGTGCCATCAAAAAATCCTCCTATCTGCAACGGGACGTTGCGTCTATCTCCCCTATCCCAGAAACGGGTTTGGCCTTCCCGAATCCGAGGTAGGGAGCGCTTTGGAACGCCGTATTTTATCACATCGTAGAAGGGCTGTCAATCCTCTTTTCCAACCTGTTTCGGCAAAGGCCATATCTTTCGGCCTTGAAAAACGATGGATCTCACCTCTTGGAGGTTACCTTCCAGTCCCTGCGTTTGGATCACCTCTATGATCAAGTCCAAAGGGAGAGAGGTGGAAATCCATATTTCCGACAGGTCCAAGATGCCTTCCGGAGATACCGGCGATTTACTTAACGCGGCGATGACGGCGCGATGATATCGTCCGATATCCTCTTCGAGCCAATCTGTTGTATTCCTCGGTTCTCCGATTTCGATGCCGTAGAAGGCGCTTTTCTGCTCCACGGGTTTGGCCTCAATGGCTTTTGAGGAGCTGCGATGAGCGTTCTGTGGCCGTTTGTCGACAGGTCTCTTCATTTCCTTTTTCTCTGAAGGCTTCTGGAGCGTCGGCGCGACGGTGGGTGCGGGCAGGGGAGCGGGAAGCGCCCCGCCCTCTTTAGAAGGGCTCCCCGTAACGGGTGGTTTCGGTTTTTTCTTTTGATGGAGCTTTCGGTGGTCTTTTTTCTTTTGGCTCGGATTCTCGGGAGTCTTCTTGTTCTGAGGGTTCCGGCTCTCGGGTTTCTTCTCTGCTTCTTTCCTTTCTTCGGGCATACTTTCCTCCAAATTGTGGCGCTTTGTGAATTATACCAAAAATAAGGCCCTTTTCGGCATCACCGTGTATGTCAAGTTATGGCGCGTAATGAAGAAACAAGGACAGAATCGATTGGGAACGCCGCACTTTAGTGCGGCACGTCTACTGGGAACGCCAACATTTAAGTTGGCATGTCTTAAAGATAAAACAGGGTTCACACCGAGGGCACAGGGAACACAGAGAAAAGATTTTTGTGAACGCCCTGGGAATGCCTGGGAATGGCGCTCCCGACAAAACATAAAACCCATGCCACGTTAAAGCGCGGCGTTCCCAGAAGGGCGCTCCGGCGCGCTCCGACGGCGTTCCCAAGCCGGTGCGCCCGGGAAAGTAAAAAAGCTCTTCCATACGGTTGTTGATATTTTTAGTTAACTGCGATATAATGTGATTCCTTAAGTGAAATAGCCTGCAATCGGAGGTATTCTATGAAGATATGGCAGCGGATTATCCTCACAATGATAGGGATCACTATGGGCGCGGCGGTGGTTTTCGGTTTATTCACGCGTTTTTTCCTGCTCGATTTCTTTTCTCGGTTGGAGTCGGAAGAGGCCCAAAGAGATCTTTTAACGATCCGCCGTAATCTGGATAAGGAGCGAGAGCATCTCTCCCGGACTTTAGCCGATTGGGCCAATTGGGATGACCTCTACGCCTTCGCTTTGGATCAAAATGAGTCTTTTCTGGTCGGAAACCTGATGGACTCATCCTGGGAGAATTTGGGTCTCGATCAAGTTCTGATTTGTGCGCTGGACGGGTCTATCCTCTTTACCTACGGTGGGGCGGAGACACAGCTTCCCGTTCTTATGAAAGGATTGCGTGATCGCAAGGATTACTCCGGTTTTCTCAACCTGGGCCGGATGAGCCTGGTGGCCATTCGACCCATCCGCGATAACACGGGCCAATCCCCTTGCCGCGGATGGATTATGATGTCCCGGTATTTCGGGACTAAAGAAATCGAAAAGATCACATCGCTGTTTCCGACGTCTTTTAGTATTGTCCCTTTGGCTGAAACGACTTTGGAGGGGGTGGGCGTACGCCAAGCCGATCTGTTTGACCGTCCAGCGGTGCGCGTAGTGGACGCGGAAACGATCGAAGGTTATTTTCTTTTCAACGACCTATTCGGTAACGAAACCTTCATCCTAAAAACAGAAACACCACGACTGATCTATAATCGCGGTATACAGGCCACTCGCTATCTCGTTCTTTTCGCTCTGGCGCTCGTCGTGCTCTCGCTGGTCACATTCGTTTCCGTGTCGTACAAATACGTGCTGTCCCAGCTCCTCGAGATCGGCCGAACCGTTCGAAAGATCATATCAACGAAGGAACTGAGCTCTCGTATCCCCCCACTGCGGAGAGACGAGGTCGGAACGCTGGGCCAAGACATCAATGCGATGCTCGATACGATCGAAAAAGATCAAAACATCCTTCGCGAAAGCGAGGCGCGATTGAAACGGGGGGAGAGGTTCGGTCGTATGGGGTACTGGGAGTACGATCTGGCGAATGACAGCGTGGTATGGACGGAGGGGTTGTACGCCCTCTATGAGTTAGATCCGAAACATCCCGACTCGCCCAAAGATATCTTTTTCAGGGGGTTTTTACCCGAGGAGAAAACGTTGCTTCGAGCGGCGATGGAATCCATTCGTACGGGCGGGCTCTATCGGTATATCCATCGAATAATACTCCCCGATGGCGCCACTAAGTATATCAAGGAAGAGGCGAACGGTATTTACGAAGGGGTGAAGTTGGTCAAAGTGGTTGGAACGACACAGGACGTCACGGAGTCCGTTCTGAACCAAAAAGCTCTGGAGGGCTCTCAGGATCAGCTAAAAATAATCAATTTCGAGCTGGAGATCATGAACCGTGAACTCCAAGAGGCCAACACCCGAGCGGATCATTTTTCGAAGATGTTGGAGAACCTGCTCCATCTCACGACGCATATTTCAGACAACGCTCAAGGCAATGTCACCGATTTTCTCAACCAGCTCCTGACGATTTCCTTGTTCTTGGTGGAAAACATACAGTCTGCGGGGATATTCGTGAGAGAGGACGAGCGATACGTCCTAAAATTCAGCCGTCGGCCGAAGGTAAGCGAATACGTGCTCCCAACAGTGGAAACCGCGCTTCTAGAGCCCTTGAAAATGCGCCCGCTTCATATCGAGTGGGACAAAGTCGTGAAAGGGTCGGCTTTCGATCAAATCAAACTGGGTTTAGGGGAGTATGTGGCTGACGTGAAAGAGTCGCTTTTCATCCCGTTGACGATGAAGCACGAGGTGTATGGAGCCCTGTCTTTGGAAGCTTCCAAGCAGTATCCGGGGAAGATACAAGAAGAGGACAAGAGAATCGCGGAGTCTCTCGGAAGCATCGGCTCTTCGTTCTTGACGCTTCAAAACGCGCTGGCATCGCAAGATCAGTTTCAGAAGGAGCTGATTATGTCGATGATCCAGATCCTCGAGTTGTACGATCCCTATACCAAAGGGCACTCGGAAAAGGTTGCCAAATACGCCTACACGATCGCCCGGAAGATGAAGCTGAGCGATGACAGTGCCAAACAGCTCTATTGGACCGGCTTGGTGCACGATATCGGCAAACTCTTGATTCCGAGAGAGACTCTGAACAAACCGACAAAGCTGACGAAAGAGGAGTTCGAGGGCGTGAAAAACCATTCCGTATGGGGGTCGAAGGTCCTCAGCAGCTCGGAGCGCACCCGTGACATCGCCAAAATCGTCTTGTATCACCACGAGCGGATAGACGGATTGGGTTATCCGGAGGGTCTCAAAGGGGATCAGATTCCTTTGGAAGCGAGAATTATCGCGGTGGCGGACGCCTACGACGCGATGACGAACGATCGTTCCTACAAGAAAAAGATACCGATAGCCGACGCGTTGCGGGAGCTGGAACGGTGTAAAGGTACCCAATTCGACTCCGCGATCGTGGACATATTCATACGGGAAAGCCTCTATCTGACTTCGTCCGATGGACAATAGACCCCTTTGTCTTCCGGGGCGAATCCGCCCGAAAACCTTACTCTGGCTGGTGATATGTATTACCTTTCTCGTCGGAAGCGGGTTCGGTTACTCGTTTCTATTCCCGAACCTTGTGTACTATGAGAGGGGGAACCTTCTAGAGCTATCCACCTCCTTCGAAGGCTTTTCTGTATTGATGTCCCCTCGTTTTCTGATGCCGACGGTGTGGACCTATCGGGTGCAGGACCCGGTTATCGCCGCTCTCATCAAGACCGAATCGGATTTCATTTTACACAATCGCTCTTCCTCAAACGCATTGGGAATATACCAGATGAAGCCGTTCTTCGCTTCCAGCCTAGGGATTTGGAATCCATTCTTTCCTTGGAATGAGCAGAAGGTATCCGGCTATTTAGAAGACCTTCAAAAGAAGTACGGAAGCTTGCGGGCTGCATTGACCATCTATCATCGTGGCGAGGCCGGATACCTCTCTATGAAAAAGGATTCCAACGCATCCGACAAACTTTACAACTACGCCGAAAAAATCGAAGGGTTTCAACGTCAATATTCGAAAGGCCAGATGGTTCGACTGAAAGACTTTTGGCGTATCGGCTTAGGTTTTTCTTCCTCTTGGAAGGGGGGGAACTCCGGTCGGCTGACCGTGGTCGCCCCCACCGCGTGGTTCGGGACCTCGGCCGCGGTCTTGACGGTAGAAGACGCCGTTAGGATCGAGCTCTGTCAGGAGTTTATGATTTCCTCCCAGTTTCAGGTTTTCGTCGGATACCGGGAATCCGCGGTTATCGGGTGCTCGTTCCGGAGTCAGACGTGGAACGACGTTTTGGCCATTCGCTATGATTTCGGAACAAGAGAACTGTCTTGGGAAGGAAAGTTTGAGAAGAGTCCCCTGTTCTTCTCTTTATCCGGTTCGGTTGAAGCGGTAACCGTACGGTGCGGGTTTATCTTCGATAACCGTTATCAGGTGACCTTAGGTTTGAAATGTGGCGCATCGTTGGCCCCGTTCTTTTCCGCGAAGGCCGTTTTTTAGGAGTTTAGGAGCGGACTAGAGCGATAGAACCCCGGGTCCTTCGTGGAGGTAGAATGGAACGCCTAAAAGAAGTGTGGATCGTCAAAGAAACGGAAAAAGAACCCTGGATAATCATAGAAAAGTCTAAACCGGCTTCCTGTGAGTCATGCGGCTCTATGTCTTTTTGCCGTGTAAAAAACGTGGTGGAGACAAGGGCGAAAAACGAAACCGGCAAAACCCTCAAGCCCGGTCAACATGTTCTCGTTGAGGTCCCCCTCGTTTCGTCGACGAAGACGGCGTTTTTCCTCTATGGCATCCCGACCCTCGCCTTGGTCGTCTCGCTTCTTCTGTTTATCGAAGGGTTCGGCCTGTCGCAAACCCAAGGGCTGCTCTACGCCCTGTTGGTCTTAGCGGGGGTTTTCCTGGCTTTGTGGTTCTACGACAAAGCCTACGCGAAACGTGAAACCTATACGGCCCGGATCCTAGCCGTTCTTCCCGAGATGAAAAGCGTCGATCGACCGGAAGGCCGCGATGCCCTTTGAACGCGTTCAGGGGAGCTATCCTGTTCAAGATAATTTGCTTCTATTAGGGGGAAATACGTTGAAAAAACCGTTCTTATCGACGATGGTACTCTTTCTTTTGTTGTTGATTCTACCTCGAGTCGGTCTGGCCATACAGATAGGCTTTCTGGAAATCACCGGCAACGTCCGCGTCACCAGAGAAGAGATCGTGGCCAACCTCGTGAAGTGCAAGGAAGGATACTCGGTAACCCTAGCCGATATAGACAACGATATCTTTCGGTTACGGGATATGGGGATATTCCAGGATGTGAAGTACCAGTTGACGAAGTATATCGGCGACACGATGACGCTCACCTTCGAAGTGCTGGAGTATCCATACGTGAAAGAGGTCAAGGTGCGGGTAGAAGGGCCGGACCTAGTCGATACGAAAGACATGAAGCAGGCGATCTTGGTGGAAGCCAACCAGGTTCTAAACTATAAAAAACTCTTCCGTACGATCTCCGCGATCAAAACATTTTTTATGAACTCCGGCTATCATACCGTCGAAGTGACGGACAACCTTCAGAAGACCGATGGCGGCGTTTTTTTACCGGATCAGACGTTGATACTGACGATAAAAGAATACGGACTGTACGACGTGATTCTCAAAGGGGAGCTCGGCGACATCACCTATAGCGAAGTCAGAGAACTGCTCGGCGTCCGGACGTTCAAGGATTATTACGAGGACTTCTGGCGCTGGCTGCGGATCAAATCGAAGTACTACCCGTCGATCTCCGACTATCAGATGGGGCTGTCCAGACTCTTCAGCACCGGCTTGATCGGGCCGAAGACGCAGTACGACTTCCAGGTTCTGAAGGAGCCATTGAAGAACGGGGAACATGTGGTCAATCTGATTTTAACGATCGAGCTGAACCCAGTCGTCCCCCGTGACAAAGAGGTTCAGACGATTCTATTTACCGGCAACACTTTGGTGAGCAGCGACAAGCTTCGAGAGGGCTTAAGGAGCCTACGGAACCCTAAAACGGTTTTGATCGATGTGCTCCGGGACGCCCAAAAGATAAAAAAGACCTATGAGGAAGAAGGGTATCCGTTTGTGATCGTGACGCCTTCCTACCAAGAGCAAAGCAAGGCGCTCGTCTTTACGGTGACCGAGGCCGTGATCTCGGATATTCGTCTGGAGGGGCTGACGAAAACACAGGAATACTTGGTCTGGAAAGAGATACGTCTGAAAAGGGGCGAACCGATCAAGATGAGGAATCTGAAGCAGACCTACATCAACCTCAACCGGACCGGGTACTTCGAATCGGTGGATATCGAGCCCTTGGGTTTTTCCGCGGGTTCCACACCCACGGTCTTGGTGATCCATCTCGCGGAAGCTTGGAACAACCTCGCCGTGAACGCGGGTGTTTCCTATGATCCGCGAAACGAGGGGTCGACTTTCGCGCAGAAGGTCTACGGCACGATCTCGCTAGCCTTAACCAATCCCTTCGGGTATGGCCAAACGATCGACTTTTCCGCCACCCTCGGGAAGTATCCGGCGCTGAAATTTGGATACAAGATCGCCAGCATCTTTGGCTCTCACTTCGACGCGGGAGTGGATCTGTCGTATCAGGACCAGTACACCAGCCGTCGCGTCTCTGAATTGAGCACGACCGTCACCTACGAGGAAGAGAAGTATACGATCATGCCGGAACTCACTTTCCATATCACCGATTCCCAAAGAATCACGGGCTCCTTTTCTTGGGGCAAGTTCTCACGAAAGGACTTTTCGATCGATGAAGCCACCGCGACCAAGTATATCGAACCCAAAGGGGACATCTGGACACTGTCGTTGATGTATACCTTTGACACGCGGGACGACCTGGGCGATCCGATGGAAGGTATCAACGCGTTCGTAAGAGGAGATTTTTCCCTACCCTTCGCAACGGACCCTTGGTTACGATTTCAGGAAAATTTCTCGATTTTCTTCAGCCCCTTCGACTACCACCATACCTTAGGGGGGCGGCTTCTCTTTTCCGAAGAGGCCTGGGATCCGCACGGGGTACTCTCATATACCCTAGGCGGCGCGAACAACTTCTTCGTGAGAGGGATCCCCTATGACCGCGCGTCGACGACCGATCACTTCGGGGTCCTGAATTTAGAGTACCGCTTTCGTTTATCGAAACAGGGAGAGATGGGAGTCTCCTTCGCCGCCTTCCTCGATCAGGCGTTGGCTTTCAACGACCTTTCGAGCGTTTCAATAGATAACTGGCTGGTCGCTTTAGGGGGAGGTATACGGCTCACGATACCCGGTTTCGGAATTTTGCGTCTGGACATCGGATGGGATTTTTCGCCCACCTTGTGGGACGAAGGCGGGCCACAATGGGGGGGTTTCCATTTCGGGTTCGGCCAGATGTTTTAAACCGGTCATATGCGCTCTGTTTCTGATCGTCGCAGCTATCTCCACGCTCTTCGCCCGGATTCCGTGGTTCACCGGAACCGTGGAGTGCCTGTATGTGCAAGGCATCTCGGGGGCGCTCAAAGAGATTGGTCAAATAGAGAACCTGTCGAAAACCTATGAGATGGACCTGCGAGAGGCGATCTGGAAGAGAGAGATACGGAGGTTCTGCCAACAGCACAACCTATATTTGCCGGTAGCGGAAACGTTTTTCACGAAGAATTGGGTGTTGGCTTGGTATGATGCACAAGGGACAGCCGAGCCTTTTTCCGTGGATCGGATACAAGACCTGTCCTGGACGCTCCATATCTTGAGAGACGCTTTGAGAAATGGAGTGGTGGCCTTCGAGGACTTCCCCGGCGCGAGCGAATGGCTTTCCGAAGTCTACGGCGGCCCTTTGGCATCGGTGAAGAACGGAGAGACTCGTTTTAGCTCGGCCTATCCTAACCTATTGCAGATGGCGATGGAAAAGGTGATCTATCGAGAGGACTTCTCGAAGTCCATCGTTTTTTTTCAAGAACTGCCGGAGTGTATCGTCGAAGTCAAGAACGCGTATAAGTTCCTGCAAACCGAGACGAAAACGGAAAAGGCCTACCACGCGCAGTACGCCCGTTTCTCCGAAAAAGAGGCATTAGCCGCCATCGACGCCGCGATGTTTCTGGAAGAGATCGAACGCGTAACGCTGACGAATGTCCTGAGCTTTAAAGAGAACATCCGGAGATGGTTCATTCTTCCGCCGGAAGACAAGGCCTTGGTCCGTTTTTTAGATGCGCTCTCGGACAAAACGGCGTTGGTCCTCTTTCAATCGGGCGAAGCAGATTGGGTTTTGACCCTCTTTTTATCGGTGCCCTCCGATACCTTTCGGGAGCTCTTCGAATCTTGGGGGATCGGGGCGACAGAGCGGCCTTTCCCGCGAATCGTGCCTTTCGCGGACGCGCTTTGCTACTTTTTTATAGAGGGGAATCGATTGCATTTTTCGAATCGCTCCGCATTGCCCAATCGAGAGTTGCCCGGGGCGGCGAAAGAAGAGATGCGGCGTTCGGTCCTGGAATCAAAGGCATACGAGATCGACTACTCGCGGACGCCTTCGAAAGGAGCGTCGTTGCACCGCCTTTTATCCCGTCGCTATGAAAACAACCTGCTATTAGAGAGTGAAAGGGTTTTCTGATGAGATCCGAACGGTTTGACGCCGAGATCGATATGCCGAACCACGCCATCCAACGCGGCTATGAGCGAGAGCTGACCGCTCGAGAGATCATCGACGCTATCGATCATCCCCAGGCGCGGTGTCGTCTGCAACACAACGGGAGATTTCGTATCGAGTCGGGGCCGGTGGTGGTCATCGTTCAAAAAGACCTTCACGGGTTTCGTGTCGTAACGGCTTTTTTTACAAAAAGGAGGGACACCTATGGCAAAGACTCTTTTCCTTAGTCTGCTTCTCGGTATTTGTTCGTTGTCTTTCGGGCTATCTATTCTGGATATCACCTTGACCTTAGAGTCTCGACTGCTCTTTGAGACCCAAAAATCCACCGAAGAGGTCCACCTCCTGCTACCCGCGCTCGTTCCGTTAAAAGCCTTCCTGATACTGGATGAGGAGGCGGCGGAAAGCCTTCGTATCGGTTCAAGTCGCTATTTACTTCTGGCTTACGCCTCTGGAGAATGGCAAGAGCACTCTCTCCCCGCGCTGTCTCCGGTTTCTCCCGTTAACAGCCATATCAAAGCGGCCTCTAACTATATGGCCCTTCTCACGTCTTTTTTAGAAGCTGACACGCTGGTTCAGAACGTCTCGGTCTATCACCTCTTGTCCTCGAAGATGGAGTATTTGGACATCTTTCTGGACGAGTTGGAACAGCTCCAGCTTTCGCTCTACGAGCCTTTTAAGAAGCAGGCGCTTCGGGTCGCCTTTGCCGATTACTTATCCCTTCTACACGAAGGGAAAAAGCAATTCTTCCTATCATTGCCGAAGTTTTTCCTACGAGAAAACGTAGAATTCAAAGTTTTAGAGTTTGAGCCCGCCTTTTCGGATTTGATCGAACAAACGATCTCTGAGTGGAACCGGTTGATGGATCGGGTCCACACGCCTTTACAATTCGATTCCTTCCTTTCCGGCTTATCTGTCTTTTTGGAAGGGCTCGCGCTCAACCCAAAAAAGCCGATCGGGGCGACGGTCACGGAATGGATGAAGCGTCTGGATTCGGGTGAAGTCAGTGACGTCAAAATACGCACCCCCTATCACCATCCTTTTTTTTCCGCCGAGAACACCGTTTTCGCCGACCTGCAAACGGCGCTCCTGCTGGATACCCAGAAGGAATTGGCCATCTGGATTCACGAGGAGTACCGAAAAATGGTCCTGTATGCTTCACGCACGCTCGGCTTCTTGACGGACAGCCACATCGAAAGAATACTCGCGGGCGTGTTCCTGTTCGAACTATGCTCTCTGAAGACAATGGCGCTGATCGGTCGTTACGGCAACGAGACCGCGCGCCGAAAAGTCCTGGATCTCTACAACACGCAATATACACCGGGACAGGATTCTCAAGAACTCTTTCCGCAGACGGCGGAACTGATCCGCGAGGAGCTCGTCCAGATGATGATCGGTATTTCCGATCTCGGCGGCGCCGCACCTCTCTTCCGAGAGTCAGCGGGCACGACTGTTCCGGCCCTTGAGGTTCGACCCGTCACCACGCCGAAAACCTATTCGCTGGCCAGCGCGGAGTTGGTTCACATGCTGGAGCTCGAGACGCCACTCGGGCATTTTGCCGAAGCGGTGATGTCAGTGCGTGTCGGTACCAGAAAAGCCGACACCTTCACGAAAATATACCCTGTCTTTCCTACACAGACGACACGGGGCAAGCCCCTCATACTATTGGACTTCTTTTGGTTCGCGATTAAGCAGTGGGGACAGACTTTGGGAAAGCTGCTCGGGTTAATGCTTAACAGAACGATCGATACCATCGAAATGGAAAATCGTTTGGAATTGAAGGGAGTAGAAGTGACCATTCCGCGCTACTACGAAATGCGCCCTTATGCCGAATTGTGGCGGATGCAGCCAGCGGACGATCAGAACATTTTCGTCTCCGTTCAAAACAACAACTCCGAAAAGAACGCGGTGAGCAATCTCTTTGGTGGAGTCATTCCCGACTTCTTGGCCGGAGACATCGACAAGATCCCGGCGGATCCCATCTTCAGGATCCATCGGTATCCGACAGAGGTCTTCACCACGACCAAAGGCCTTAGGAATTCCGCTCCCCGTGGAAGCCGAGCCTTGATCCTCGTGCACGGGAAACAAGCGCTCCCCAACTTCACGAGAGAGAAAGAGGTGATGGTTCACGTGCCCTATATCTGGCGGACGGAACCCCGGCTGGCGGTGTGGGATCGACTTTACCTTCTATGGACGGAGAGAGCTCGGGCGGCAGAAACCGGTTCCGTTTTCGAAGCCTACGATTTTTACGAGTTCGTCTACGACACGTCGGTGTTGACCGCTCGGGAATACGGGCAGATATTGGCGGGTATTCTCCAGGACTACGGGTTTTTACACGACTATGAGACGCTCGTCATCGTCGGGCACAGTATGGGTGGGATAGTGGCCAGGGAAGCAGCCAATACCCGCCTCGAACGTCCCTCTGACCCCCAAAAAGCCTTTTTGGGAGATTACTTGAGCGCGATCATCACTCTGGACTCTCCCCACTACGGCTCGGTCCTGGAAAATTTCGTCTACACGGTGAACGCCGAGCTGAAAGCGCGGATCAAAGAGTCCAAACAACCGGACGATGTTTTTCGTATCAATCTGTACGAGTTGTTGAGAGCCCTTTTGAGGGACGACTACGTGGATCAAAGCCTTCAAGTCCTCCTGGCGATCACGGCGAAAAATCCCGAACTGGTCGGTAAGGTGTTCACCGAGATGGTCTCCTTCCTGGATCCCTTTCCGGGAGGCGTTTGCCTGAGCTATACGGTCGACTCCTACACACGAGCCGTCGCGGACTACTTGTACGGAAAGGTGGATGCGCGCCGATACAGCGACATCTTAAAAGGCCCCGAAGATTTGCGGCTCCTGAATCAGAATGATCGGTTCTATGACCGGCTATACCTCTTCACATCCGAGATTGACGAAAACTCCGAACTATCGAATTCCAACTATAGTTTGCTCTACGCGCTAATGAAAACGACGACTCAAAAAGTGACCTTCTACACGAACCGGGATTTTTCTGTCCACGAGGCCAACGACTGCGTCGTATCACTCTACAGCCAACAGATGGCTGGAAGCGACAAGGGACAGACGCGTATAGCCTTCCAAGGGATAGACCATACCGCGGTCCCGATGGATAGAGCCGTTCTCAATCGGTTGTTTCAAACGATAGAACAAGTTTCGGGACGGTGAGCGAAGCGATGACGGCGACTCGCGAGAAAGCGTTACAGGCGATCGAAGGGTTGATCCTATACGCCCTCGAACGAGATCTGATCGCTCCGGAAGAGATCCATTACACGCGTAACACCCTACTCGGTTTCTTACGGTTAGAAGTCCCTTTGAGCGATGTGAAGCAGCGACCGGTGGAACCATTGCCGCGGTATTTGGACACGTTATTGGACTATGCGAGAGAACACGCGCTCTTGGAAGAAGAAACACAAACTCGCAGGGACCTCCTCGACACCGCAATCATGGGTCTGCTGACCCCGCGTCCAAGAGAGGTGGCGCGCCGATTCTATGAGCATCGGTTGATCGATGTCACGAAAGCGACAGATTGGTTCTACCGGCTGTGCATAGACACGAACTACATCCGGATGGATCGGATGCAAAAGAATATCAAGTGGCGATCGGAAACGGAATACGGGGCACTAGAGATCACGATCAACCTCTCCAAACCGGAGAAGGACCCTTTGGAAATCGCCGCGGAAAAGCTTAAGCCCCAAACCGGGTACCCGCGGTGTTTGTTGTGTGTGGAAAACGTCGGTTTCCACGGAAACCTTCGACACCCCGCTAGACAAAACTTGCGGGTCATTCCGGTCACCCTCGCTGAAGAGCCTTGGTTCTTTCAATACTCACCGTACGTGTACTACAACGAGCACTGTATCGTGCTCTCTGAGGAGCACCGCCCAATGAAGCTGGAACGCAAAACTTTCGCCCGTCTCTTCGATTTTTTGGATCAATTTCCCCATTACTTCATCGGATCGAACGCGGACCTGCCGGTGGTCGGCGGATCGATTTTAAGCCACGACCATTTTCAGGGCGGACGGGCGACGATGCCGATGGAAAAGGCGCCTATCGATCGCCATTACACTCTGAGCCGATTTCCGGGTGTGGAGACTGGGAGGGTCAGGTGGCCGATGAGCGCGTTGCGTTTGCGTTCTGACGACAGAAGGGTGTTGGTCGACGCGTCCACCGCCCTCTTGGATTACTGGCGCACTTATACCGACGCTTCTGTTGAGGTGATCGCGCAGACGGACGCGCCTCACAACACGATGACGCCGATCGCGCGAAAGACCGGAAGCGGTCAATACGAGATCGACCTCGTCTTGCGCAACAACCGCAGCAATCCTCAATACCCGTTGGGTATCTTTCACCCCCATCCCGAGCTCCATGCGATCAAAAAAGAGAACATCGGGTTGATCGAGGTGATGGGACTAGCGATTTTACCTGGGAGATTGCGTACGGAGATGCGGCGCGTACAAGAGTGGATGACCGGTGATCATCACGTTACCCTTGCCTCCTTGGATCCATCGGATGAGCTATACAAACATCGAGAGTGGGTGGACCCCTTAATTTCGGAGAAAGGCGTGGGCCATAGCCCCGAACGGGCGCGCGCTCTTATCGAAGAAGAGATCGGCCGAAAATTCGCGACGGTTCTCGAGCATTGCGGCGTATTCAAAAGAGATTCGAACGGGTTTGCGGCCTTCGATCGTTTCGTGTATAATTTTAATCAGATTCGGGAATCAACGGGGGGATTAAGATGAAAAAAATGATGTTGGGGATATGCATTCTATGTTTCTCGATTGTGGCCTTTGGGGTGATTCCGCTGAAGGACGTTTCGCCTTCCCACTGGGCCTATGAATCTGTTCAATACCTGATCGAAAAAGGAATTCTCACGGGCTTGCCGGACGGGACTTTTCAGGGGGAGGCCTATTTGACTCGGTATCAATTCTCCGTCGCAATGTACAAAGCCTTTCAATTGCTGGAGCGAAAAGCCTTTACGGGAGAGGTGACCTCGACCCAGGACCTTTCCACCATCAACTTTCAGGTTTCAACCCTAAAAGGGTTGGTCGAGACGATCGCGGCAAAGATGGAACGTATGGGCCGCGACTATCAAGACCTAGTGAAGCGGATTGACCAAATGGGGACAAATACCGACCTGGCAAACCAAGCCTCTCAAACCGCTAAGCTGCTCTCCGGGCTTGAAACGCGTGTGATCGAACTGGAAGTGGAAAACGATTCCGTGATTATGAAATTAGCGGCGCAGGAACGGGGGTTAGCGGATTATAGACGGATCGTGGAAAATACGGGTTTGGAATATCAAAACCTGTTTGCGCAACACCAAAAACTGAACCAGAAGGTTAATATACTGATAGGCGTCGCGGCGGCCGCTTCGGTATTGGCCAGCGTAGGATTGGGCCTCAGCATCTATTTGATCGCGACGCGATAACCGTGCCTACTCGCGGCCGCGCCGGCCGCTACAAGTCTACCGAGGTCGTCCCGGTAGGGTCGAGGGCGGTCGGAGAAATGGGATGGTGAGTTCACGTGAAAGTGCCATCGGTCGACCGCCCTATAACGAGACCCTTCAGAGTTCGACGATATGAACCAAGTCTCCGGTTTTGAGCATAGCCGCGTTGGATTCGTCGGTATCGACGTGAAACTCTAATGCATACGTGGGATTGACACGGATCAGCACGTCCATCAGGATCGCTTTTCTCCCTTTCGTATCACAAAAAACGGCTACCAGATCTTTATCCTTGACACCATAGCGCTGCGCTTCTTCCGGCAACATATGGATATGCCTTTTAGCGATGATCAACCCTTTGTCCAGTTTGACGCTGCCCTTCGGGCCGATCAACTCCACCCCCGGTGTGCCAACGACGTCGCCGCTGTCGCGTATGGGGGGCGTTACGCCTAGTTTCAGAGCGTCGGTCATACTGATTTCGATCTGGGTATCCTTTCTGACGGGGCCCAACACGCGCACGTTCTCGAATGACCCTTTCGGACCGACGATCGTCACTTTTTCATCGCACGCGTACTGTCCCGGTTGCCGTAAGTCCTTATACTTCGTCAGCGTGGCGCCGGCCCCGAAAAGGATTTCCAGATGGGCGGGCGAGAGGTGCAAATGGCGCGCAGAAACACCGACGATGATGGCTCCTTCTTTGATCTTCATCGTAGAGAAAAACCTCCTTAGTCGTCCTATCTTTTAAGATATGTTTACGTCGTACGCGACTCGTTCGCTTCGTTTACATCCAGCGTATTGTTGACAATACGCAGCACCTTTCGAAATTCGTCGGTTAAAAAGGGATCAACCGTGACGAACAACCGTTCGACAAAAAGAACCCTCCGGCGAATAACCTCCTGGATTAACGCTTTACCTTTTGGGGTGATGACGACCTTTCGCATACGGTGATCCTCTTCCAAAACCGAGTACTCGATGTAACCGGCTTCTTTGAGTTTGGTAATCAAGCCCGTTATCGTGCTTTTCGCCACCCCCAGCCGGCGACTCAGATTGGACATCGTGGAGTCCCCTCCCCAGTAAACCCTCTGTAGCACATCGAACTGAGCGGGGGTGATCTTATAATTCCCTTCTTTGATCACCTTTCTTCCTTCTGCTTTGATCCAGGCGGCCAGTCTCCGAAGAGATCTTTCGAGCTCCTTATACTTTGACGGAGCCTCCACCCCGGAAAAACCGTCGTTACCCTCCATTCAGCTCTCGACCTCCCAATACTATGGTGTATTCTCCTCGCGCTTCTCCTTCAAAAGCAGTTTTGACCTCAGAGACGCGCCCATAAAAAAACTCTTGGTGAACCTTCGTCATCTCTTTGGCAATGAAAATCTGTCGGTCTCCCAAGATTTGCTCGATCAATTCGAGCGTATCCTTTATGCGATAGGGCGACTCGAAAAACACGATCGCCCTCTCCTCTTCCTTGAACGTCGCGAGAAGTCGCTTCAACCGCTTCGCGCGAGGTAAAAACCCTTCGAAGATGAACGACCCCGAGAACCCCGAGCACGCGAAAGCGCTGACAACGGCGCTGGGCCCCGGGATGACGTCTACAGGGATACGGTGTTCGTGGCAAGCCCTCATCAGTTTTGAGCCCGGGTCCGCCACGGCCGGCATTCCGGAGTCGGTGAGCAGAACGCCGTTTTCGCCGTTTCGCAACCGCTCGAGGACTGCGTCCAATTTTCGTTCGATCTTCTGTTCGGAAAAGGAGATGATCGCTTTCCTTCCGATTTGGTAATGGTTGATCAAAATGAGGGAACGGCGCGTGTCTTCCGCCAGGATGAAATCTGCTTCCCGTAGGATTCGCACCCCTCGGAAGGAAAAGTCCTCCAGATTCCCGATCGGGGAGGCCACCAAGGTCATCCTTCCCGACGCTTTTTCTATTCTCACACTCGCTGTCCTTCCCTCGTTAGGCGGTAAAAAAATCCTTCAGCAACAGTTCCAATCTCTGAAGTGTTTTTTTGGCTTCTTCCGCTTTCAGCTGCGCTTCTTCGACCGCTTCCGCCTCCGCGTGAGCCATAAATTTCGGATTGTTCAGCTTGGATAGCGCGTGTTGGAGGTCAACCCGCGTTTTATCGATCTCCTTCTCGAGACGTTGGCGTTCGCCTTCCCAATCAATGGTCTCTCCCAGTATAACATAGATCTCCCGAGAGGAATCAACGAACGCGGTCGCGGACTTCTCGGGTTTTCGATCGACGACGGCGACCTCTTCCACATTCGCCAAAAACCGGATATAGGCGAGTTCTTCTTCCAAAAGCGCGGTTCCCGACTCTCCTAAAAATCGGAACGCGACGGTCAGTTTACGAGAAGGCGGGACCTGAAACTGCGCGCGAAGGTTCCTAATTCCCCGGATCTCTTCGATGAGCGCCTCATAGCGCGAACGTTTCTCCACAAAAGCGTACTCCGGCCTCTCTTCGGGCCAGGGCGCGATGATCAGAGACGGCGCTTCTTTTGGAACAGGCAGATGCTGCCATATTTCTTCAGTGATGAAGGGCATAAACGGGTGGAGGATTCGGACGCTCTGGTCCAACACATAGGCCAATACGGCTCGAGTATTCTGTTTAGGACCACTATCCCCATACAGGATCGGTTTCGCGGATTCCAGATACCAATCGCAGAATTGGTTCCAGAAGAATTCATAAATAGACTTGGCCGCGAAGTTGTATTCGTAACGGCTCAGGAAATCGGTGGTCTTGCGGATCGTATCATTGAGAGACGACAGGATCCATCCGTCGGCTAGGGTGCACTGATCGGGATGGATAGCCAGAGAGGCGCCGCCGTTTGAGGGGTCCAGATTCATCAGCGCGAATCGAGACGCATTCCACAGTTTATTGGCGAAGTGTTGGTAGGTTTCGACGCTCTTCACGTCATATCGGATATCGCTGCCCTGGGAGGCCAGGATCGCGAGCGAGAAGCGGGTGGCGTCGGCGCCGTAGGCTTGGATTACCTCGATGGGGTCGATGCCGTTCCCTAGTGATTTGCTCATCTTCCGTCCCTTTTTGTCGCGGACCAGCTGGTGAATGTAGACGTCACTGAACGGGATGTCGCCTATAAACTCCATGCCCATTACGATCATCCGCGCGACCCAGAAAAAGATGATGTCGAACGCGGTGCTCAACAAAGAGGTGGGGTAGAAGCTTTCGAGATCGGAGGTTTGGTCTGGCCAGCCCAAAGTGGAGAAGGGCCAAAGTCCGGAAGAGAACCAGGTGTCGAGGACATCATCGTCTTGAATGAGAAAGGAGGATCCGCATTTTTCGCACCGTTCCGGCGCTTCTTCAGTGACGTTCGGATGACCACAGTCCTGGCAGTACCAGACCGGGATGCGATGTCCCCACCAAAGCTGGCGAGAGATACACCAGTCTCGCACCTCGCTCATCCAGTTCAGGTAGACCTTTTTCCACCGATCGGGGTGGAACTTCACTTTTCCGCTTTCGACCACCTCGATCGCGGGCGCAGCGAGCGGCTTCATCTTGACGAACCACTGGTCGGAGAGACGCGGTTCTATCGTGGCGGAGCAGCGGTAACAGTGGCCGACGGCGTGGCGGTAATCTTCGA
The DNA here is from genome assembly GCA_002071085.1 of Thermotogota bacterium ADurb.Bin062. Taxonomy (GTDB): domain Bacteria; phylum Thermotogota; class Thermotogae; order MWEM01; family MWEM01; genus MWEM01. The sequence continues at coordinate 45,874 of MWEM01000015.1, forward strand.
TTTTTACTAGAAAGCCATCGGATTCGAGTCGCTCCACGACACGCTTTCTCGCCTCGAGGGTGGTAAGCCCGGCAAAAACGCCAGTTTCGGGAGACATATATGACCGCTCGTCGATCACTTCCACGTAAGGGAGGTTATGGCGAAGCGCGATCTGATAGTCGTTGGGATCGTGGGCGGGGGTCACCTTTACGGCGCCCGTTCCGAACTGCGGATCGACGAAATGGTCGGCGATGATGGGGATCTCTCGGTTGACGATCGGTAGAATCAAGGTCTTTCCGATCCAGTCTCTATAGCGCTCGTCCGAGGGGTTCACCGCGACGGCCGTATCGCCCAGCATCGTTTCGGGGCGTGTGGTCGCGACGGTCAGGCCTAGTTTCTCTCCTTTCAACGGGTACAGAATGTACCAGAGGTGGCTCTTTTCCTCTTCGTGCTCGACCTCTTCGTCGGACAACACCGTACCGCAACGGGAACACCAATTCACGAGGTATTTCCCTTTATAAATCAACCCTTTGTGGTAGAGGTGGACGAAAGCCCTCCGAACGGCGTGATTCAGACCCTCGTCAAGGGTGAACCGGTCCCGTTCCCAATCTACTGAGCATCCGATCCATTCGATCTGATTTTTTATGTGCTTGCGATACTCATTCGCCCAGTCCCAGGTGATGCGAAGGAACTCCTCGCGCCCCACCGCATCTCGCGAGGTACCCTTTTCTCGCAGGTTCTTCTCGATGACCCCTTGAGTGGCGATCCCCGCATGATCCTCTCCCGGAAGCCACAGGGTGTTTTTCCCGAGCATCCGGTTAAACCGGATCGCGATATCTTGAAGGGTCATATTTAGCCCGTGGCCCATATGCAACTTCCCAGTAATATTCGGCGGAGGAATGACAATGGTGAACGGCTCGCCCTTGCCGGAAGGTTTAAAATACCCGTTTTCTTTCCAAGTAGCGTACCACTTACTCTCGATCCCTTGCGGGTCATAGGCTTTTGATAAGGGTTCCATAACAATCCCTCCATGATCGATTCGCGTAGATTTGCGCAATGCCGAATGAACGGAAACGATGAGAATGACTCTCCGAGAATGTTCGCTATTATAGCACGAGACGCGGCCGTTTCGATATTCTGCGTCGACCTAGTCACCGTCCTGGGAACGCCTGGGAGCGCCGAACTTCCTAGAGCACCCTGGGAACGCCTGGGAACGCCAACTTTTAAGTTGGCATGTTTTCTGGGCTCTTCGTCATTTTACAAGGCGTACTTAATTAACATCTTCTATCGTAATAATTCTGTAGACCCTTAGACCGTTTCGCTAATCCGCTCTAACCGCATAATCGGCCATCTTGTGGACTCTTTTTTCCTCTTATGTTACTTTGTATTTCTTGGATGATCAGTGGGCTTCAAGTAATGTATCGAAGAGCCGCAAAAACATGCCAATCTAAAGATTGGCGTTCCCAGAAGGGCACGATCCACAACACTTCGCACTCTCAAGTGTGGTATGATAAATCATAAGATACAGAGTCATACAAAGTCCGCGCCGGGAGGATTCTGGGAGGGAGGTGATCACAAGAGGGTATGCTTGACTTTTCCAAAGAAACGGAATACGCGCTAGATCGCTATATAGAAATGATCATCGAAGAGAACAAACGCCAGAACCTGATTCGGTTTACCGACCACGAGGCTATCCTGACTAAACACGTACTAGACAGCGCGCTCCCGTGGATGGCCCATCGCATAGAGCTCGAGGGAAAGGGCGTCGATATCGGTTCCGGCGCGGGGTTTCCAGGCATCGTGATCAAGCTGTGCTTTCCAAACTTGTCGCTCACTCTCTATGAGTCGGAGAAGAAAAAAGCGGCGTTTTTGCGCCGGGTGATTCAACAATTGGGTTTGGACGGGTGTCGGGTTGTCGCGGATCGCGTCGAATCCGCGGGCAGGCCTCAATCCTACGATGCCGTTTTTGCCCGAGCCGTGGGTGGGTTGCCCACGCTGTTGGAATACGCGGCGCCTCTACTGGCCGTTGGCGGAAAAGCCTACTTCTACAAAGGTCCCAAGTACCCCGAGGAGATAGAAAAATCCGAACGTGCCCGGCGGATACTCGGGTGGGAATCACCGGAGATCCTACCTTATACGTTCACCTACAAGGGAGAACTGTATCGCCATTGGCTTTTGGTCTATCGAAAGGATATGGAAACCCCCGAACGGTTTCCGAGGAGGTTGGGTGCGGCCGCAAAGGAACCCCTTTAACACGAGGTTGTCCAGGGCGTATTCGCCAGACGCGCCACGAACTCCTATCGCTTCTATTCCGAGAGGGGTCGAGGCGGATGCCCGCGTTCTAGGGCGATCAAAGCCGCGCCGATCGCACCAACGATCTGAGGTTCCGGTGGAAGGACCAAGTCTGTCTGCAGCCTTTCGCTCAGGCTGTTAACGACCCCTACGTTTTTCGCGACACCGCCGGTCATCATCACCCGCTCTTCTTTACCCACGCGGCTCACGAGTGCCGCCGTTCGGGTGGCGACGGAATCGCACAGCCCCTTGATGATATCCGGGGTCTCCTTGTTTTGCGCGATCAGAGAGATCACCTCGGATTCTGCGAAGACGGTGCACATACTCGATATCATTACCTTTTCCTTAGCCCGAAGCGAGGCGGGGCCCAAGTCCTCGATCTCCAATTCGAGAGTCCGGGCCATCATCTCCAGGAACTTGCCCGTTCCGGCCGCGCATTTGTCGTTCATCACGAAGTCTTTCAATTCTCCGTTTGAGTCGATGCGCATCACCTTGCTGTCTTGCCCGCCGATGTCGATCACCGTTCTCACGTTTCGGTCCAACCACAAGGCGCCCCGCGCGTGGCAAGTGATTTCGGTGACGGCCTCGTGGCTGAAAGAGGCGACCGCTCTGCCATATCCTGTGGACACGATGTAACGGATATCGGAGAGCGACAAACGCGCGGTTGCGAGCGCTTCGTCCAAGGCGTTCCGCGCGCCCAAGCCGCTCTTTGGACCCGTTTTGACGATAGATGTGGCGAGGATTCGATGGTTTTCATCCATCAGGACCACGTTGACGGAGGTGGATCCGACATCGATACCGGCGACCACACGGAGCTTTTGAAGGTCGTTCCTCATCTCGGGCTCTCCTTTTAACAAACCGAAGGGAATCGAAGAGGGCTTTTTCGGTTCCCTTCTCGCTAAGATAGATTCCAAAAACGCCTCGAAGCGTGTCTTCAACTGACCGACCGAGCCGGTCGTGTAATCGGTCTCGATCTTGAGCAGGGGTGGTTCGAGCTCCCCACGCAACAAGGCGTAGTCATACCCGTAGAAGTCGCAGAACTTGACGGTTTGATAGACGATGCCCTCCGGGCGGCTCCGTAAAAGCGGTTCCGCCAGACCTCCCGCGCGGTTCATCCGCATGCAAGGGGTTTGGTTGAGCAGGGCGCGGGCATAGGTCTTCAGCGAACTGATCTCTCCTTGAAAGATATCGCCCCGATCGGGATTGGTGCAGGTTGTATCCGCAACGATCGAAACCGGGTAACTCATAAACCACGCTTTCAGGTCCGGATGGATACGCGCGCCGGTCAACGCCAATCTCACCGGCGGAAAGGGAGGGTTCGGGTCCGGTTCGGGATTGGAAGGACGAAGGCGGGGAATAGAACGAAAAAAACGTTCTTCGTTGAAAGACCTTGGGAAAAAGCGCCGCGCCCTTTCGAGAAAACGATGTACCTCCCCTTCAAAATAGGCCACGGCCGAAGCGTCGTGTTTTCTCGGAAGGTCGATGAATTCCACCCACGTAAACCGCGGATCGTTTAAGGCCACATCGTAGAGTCTGCGGACGCTGTCGCAGCAGTTCGTCAACACCAGCCCCGTGATCTTCTTTTCGAGGCACGTTTCCAGCACCGCGCGGGCATAAGAGCAAAGGTTCGGATGCAGCATCCCGTCCGCGCAACAAACGGACTGCGTTATGGGTTCGATGCGCTCGAAGGTTTCCGAAAACCCGTGCAAAATCTCGACGGGGGTATATTTGCACAGATACCCGATCACGGCAGCATCTCCAAAAAGGCTTCCACCCTCGTCTTCGTTTGTCCTTGCGGCATATTCCTGCGGTCGGCCGCGTCGCCATCGAGAACCAAACAGGGGATTCCTTTGGTTTTCAAGGCATCGGCCATCATCGCAGCCCCGCCTGAGGATTGTTTACAGCCCCATTGGCAGAAGTAGACGACGCCATCGGGCTTCAGACGGTCCATCAGCCCGAGGATCCAGTCGATTCGGCGGTTGAATGGACCGTTGAAAACGTGGTTGACGATCTTTTTGGCGAGGGAGAACAGCGGGTCGTCCAGCGGGAGCGGTTCGAGATCGTCGAAATTGATGTCCATCCCCAAAAGCTGATAGTCGCTCGCGTAATTAAAGCGAGCGCGCAGTGTCGGATCGAAAAACGGGATCACCTGTATCCAGAAGATCGCCTTGCCCGATCGGGGAGGGGCATTTCGGATATCCCGAACGAGTGCTTGAAAGCACTGCGACGATTCTGGACGCCCGATACCCGTATGGGTTAGCATCAGACGTCCCATCTCCAAGGTCAGGTGGTTCGGGAAGGCCTTTAGGGCCAAGGCCTCCAGGCACTCGGCCATTAGCCGCTTCGTCTCATTTTCGAGTGCGAGGACCTCTCGCAACCGGTCGATACGGAAGGGTTTCCCGGAGATGTCCTCGACCTGCTTCACCACATCTTGCAGTTGGTCCGACACATAGCGGACCGCTTCCGGAGAGGGGGTGTAGGGCACGTCGATGAGAAGCGCCGGAATCCCCAAGCGTTTCGCGACGTGAAGGAAGGTCTTGGTGTTGGCGTCGCACAAAACCGATGAAGCCATCGCGAAAAGCGGTTTGGGTAACGCCCCTCTCTCCGCCCCGCCGATGAAGGTCTTGTGAAAACTGCACAACGTTTCGGAAAGGCCGCTACTCTCCGATTGGTCGACGGCGAGGTCCTCGCACGAGAACCCGTTCAGGAAAGTGGCCAAAGATTCCACGAACATCGGGTATAGGTCGAAGGCGTGTAATATTTCGCAGGGAGCGAACAAGTTGACGTAAGCGGATCTTGCCGGGTGACAGAGGGGCTCGGCGAGGTATTGAAAAACGACGCGATTGAGCGCCTGCAAAGAGGACGGGATGCTCCGGTCTGGGAAATACTTCCAACGGAAATGCTGCAGGCTCGCCCCCCTACGAATCCATTTTTGGGCTTTCCCGAATTCCGAAAACCTCGCCTTGGTCATTTTACAATAGAGAGCTTGTATCGTCACATCCTGGGCCACCCTTTCACACGATAGGAATGGCAAATTTTACCACTAACGCGTAGAAAAAGGAAAAAGGCGCCTTGGGAACGCGGACCGTCTGTGAACGCCTGGAACTTCTGTGAACGCCAACTTTTAAGTTGGCATGGTTTTAAAAGATGGTTCTCGCACAGAAAGCACAGAGGAGAGGTTCGCGCTGGGGTAGACCCTGGAAGCCTCTTGAGAACTCCTTTCTGTGAACGCCGCTCTTATGGGTGCGTCGAACTTTTGTCCGGCGGGGCTTTGGGTTCGCACTTCTGGGAACGCCGAACTTTAGTTCGGCATGCCTTCTGTTTTGCTGGGGGCCTCTGGGAACGCCCAGGGACCACCTTTCCGGGAGCGCGCTGTGAGGACTTAATCGCATACGCCGCGATGTCCTTGAGCTATTATCGCGGGGTAACCAGCGGGCTGACTTCGGAAGCCCACGAAGTCTCGCGATCCGCCCTTTGTCTTTAAAAACCCTGCCGAACTAAAGTTCGGCGTTCCCAAGCGTATCGCGCCGTCGCGAGAATAAGGGGCGCTTACGCCGCGATGTCTGTTTACTCCGTGCCCTCTGTGTTCTCTGCGTGAAACCCTCTCTTTTCTCTTCAAAAAAACCTGCCAACTTAAAAGTTGGCGTCCCCAAAAACCGTAAAACTTGCCGAACTAAAGTCCGGCGTTACCAGAGAAGTGCCCCAGCCGGGCCGCACTATTTCTTCCTCGCGGGTTGTGCTATAATGGTAGCAACTACGAGCGGCGCACTAGAAACGGTAATTTAGAAGGGGAGTTAAAAAAACGATGATTTTCCGAAAGGATTCTTTGGTTCTCATCATTATCCTTCTTGTCTGTTTCTGTTCCTCCGACATTATTTTCGGAGCGTCTAACTTAGAAAGTATACTCAAACGCGGCGAGATCCGGATTTTGATGGTGGAAGAAGATTTCTGGCCCTTTTTTTATGTCGATGAACGGGGTGAAATGGCTGGGATCGATGTGGAGATGGGGAAGGAGATCGCGAGAGCTTTGGGTGTGCAGCCAGTTTTCGTTCGAAAGGGGATATTTAACGAACTCGCCGGGTATTTGGAAGAAGACGTGGCGGACGTGATCATCTCTTACTATTCGTACACCCCGTATCGCGGTGCCCGCCTGTTCATTACACAACCCTATCTGATGGACTCGGACGGAATTTTGGTAAGCCACACTTTGAAGGAATTCATGCGAAATCAAAAGATCGCGGAGACTCCGGACGAAACCGTGAAATACCTGAACCAGCGACGATCGCTTCGAGTCGGTACTTTAGCGGACACTTCCTATGAAGCTTGGGCGGTGGAAACCTTTCCCCGCGCGCGTCTCTGGAAAGCGAAAGCGGAAGAGGTAGCGCGCCTCCTTACGAATAGAGAACTCGACGTATTCTATTGTGCGCACTACTGGTTACAATTCTTTCTCTCCCTTCATCCGGAGATCCTATTGAACTATCAGTACGTACGACTGGAACGGAAAGACCTGATCAGTATGGCGGTGACTCAAGAAAACCTGCCGCTGTACTTCTGGTTGGACGGCTATATCTCCTCTACGAGCAGCCGAAATCAGCAGTTGGACGAGCTCATCGCACGCTATGGCCCGGCAGAGGAAGAGGAACTTGCGCCGACGATCGTCGAACGAGCGTTGTCCGACCCTTGGCGCTCGGTTTTGTTGGCCGCTTTCTTAGCCGTGGACGTTATCATTGTGTGTGCGAGTCAGAGGCGGATGCGCGGGAAAATGGTATCGGGAAAGCCGCCGCATTGGTTGTTGAATACGTGGACCGTTTTATTTTCGCTCCTACTGGGGACGTACACCGGAATCGCTTTTCCGGAGGTCACGGGACTTCTGAGCCCGTTTGGTGACGTTTTCTTCAACTACTTATTATTGGCCGGAATCCCCATCCTCTTCTGCGTGGTCATCCTCAATTTCGCGCGTTTGATGTCGAATATCGGTGGCTTGCGGTTCTTCCTGAAATTTATGGGTATACTTGTGATTTTTGTTTCCATCGGCGCTTTCCTAGGGCTGGCGATAGGTTTAGTGATTCAACCAGGCGCTGCCCTCCCATTGGAAAGCCAGCAGCAGTTGGCCCGGACGCTACAACGGCAATCGGCGGAGCCTTCTCTGGCGATCGACACGTCTCCGGGAGCGATGTTGTGGATGATACCCAGCACGATGATCCCCAACAGCATTTTGAAAGCCTTCGTGGAAAACAGAACCCTGTCGATCCTCTTCTTCGGGATCCTCATCGCCTTCATCTTGCTGGGCCAAGAGAGGAAGCCGAGAGAAAAGATCATTTCCGTACTGACAACCGTGAACGACCTGTTCTTCACCTTGTTCAAGCTCTCCTATTACATACTTCCTTTCGGTCTTTTCTGTTTAATGATGAGCCAAGCGAGCGCCTTCACCGACAATTCGGGCTTGTTCATCGCCTTTTTCAAGCTCCTGATCTGTCAGGGCATTATGTTGGCGGCGTGGTTTTTCATCGCAATCGCGGTGAGCCTTTGGAAAGTGCCGATGCCCCTGCCCCGTTACCTGTCTGCGATCAAAAAACCGATGATGATCTTCTTCTCGCTCCTGTCGACGCTGGCGACCCTACCGGCGATTATGGAAGTCTGCGAGCGGGAGGAGGCTTTCCAGGATGAGAATGTCAAAGGAACCCTACCGTTGCTGTTGATCATGTTGATTCCGACGATCGCGAGCATCTTCTCGCTGACGATCGTATTCTTGGTTCAGCTGCTGCGTCTCGATATCGGCTGGGTCGGCTACCTTTTCATCGGGATCAACAGCGTGATCGCCGGCATCGCGGCCTCCGGTATCCCAGCGCCTGCAGACCTTTATTCGGTTTCGATCGTCACCGCGCCGTTGGGTATCCCCGTCACTCAGGCCCTCTTCTTCCTCCTGCCCTACACATTAACGGGTGCCCGCATCGATTCGGCCTTCTGCGTCATCCTAAACTTCGCGATCGCGCAATTCTTCAAGAAAGAAACGAAACCGCGCCCGGTGGCGACTCAAACGGCCTCGAGCGACGCTTGATACGACTTTTCGGCGCCTGGGAACGCTTGGGAACGTCGGCCTTTAGTACGTCCAGATAAGGCGGAAATGTTCAGCAGGAAGAAAGCAAGCCTGCCGGGGAAAAAGTCAGGACCCC
>MWEM01000016.1 GCA_002071085.1 Thermotogota bacterium ADurb.Bin062
GATTGTAGTGGCCAACTTTTTTGAGAAAGTGGCTTTTATCGCCGTTTGTAGCACTTTTAGTCGAAAGTTGGGATAAAAGCGCATCGCGCCGTCTCGAAAAGAAGAAGCGCTTACGCCGCGATGACCGTGTGGGGTTAAAACGGGGTAACCAGCGGGCAGACATCGGAAGCCCACGAAGTCTCGCGATAGATCGTTGCTATAACCCTTTCCTATGCCCAAATCGGCTGCCTGGCGATCTCATTCTATTCCTCGCAGGAAACATCGATTTCGTGGGATTTTGAGTGGGCTTCAAGTAACGAGTCGAAGAGCTCTAAAAACATGCCGCACTAAAGTGCGGCGTTCCCAAAGCGCTCCCAGGGTGTTCACAAGAATCTTTTCTCCGTGTTCTCTGCGCCCTTCGTGCGAACTCTGTTTTTCAGGGCATTTAAATGCGTATCGCGCTGTCACGGAAAGAAGAAGCGCTTGCGCTGCGATTACTAGATGGAAAAAAACTGTGTGATCGATTCTAACCTTGTTTTTTGATTACACCCCATCACTTGACACACACCCTATTCCCATTCGACGCCCTCCAGAACCAGGTTCAAGTTTTTTTTCAACACCTCGTATGAAAAATGGCGCGCGCCCAGCGAGAAGTTTCTTTCTACGAGGCGGAGGCTCTCCGGATAGTCGGTGATGAGGTTGAACAAGGATTCCGCCGCCTGTGAGTAGGTAAGCCGATCCAATTCGTACAACCCGTTTTCACCGATTTGGGCGTTCTTTCCTAAAGAAACGATCTGTAAACCTTTGGGGAGGATGTCGCTTCGAAAGACGGGATATTCGTAGCCTACGACGGTTTTTTTCGCGAAGACCGCTTCGAGCAATTGGTTACCCCACCCCTCCTGGACACTGGGGAAGGTCACGATATCGGCAAGGGTATAGGCGTCCCAAAGAGAGTACGTCTTTGGGTCTTGGTTTCGTCGTTGGCTAAAGAGTTGAGGGACGAAATGGCAAGAATAAGGCATTTGTCTTGCCAAGGCCTTCATCTCTTTCAGGTACTCTTTGTCCATCTCTTCGGTGAGGCCGCACAACACGAAATGCAACGCGCTTTTACCGTCTATCTTCCGATCCGTGTATAGGCGTGTGCCCCCCTGGACCTTAGGGAACTGTTCCTCATAAAAAACGCGGATAAATTCGAAGGCTAGTTCTATAGCCTTTCTTGGGAGTATCCGGGTAGCTTGTAGAAACACGAGGTCGTTCGCGCCTATTCCCAACCGTTCGCGTAAGTCGTTATTGAACTCATCCAAAAGCCAAGGCGGCTGGTTGAAGTCCATCACATTCGGAATGATCACACTGGAGAGGTTGCGCTTTCTCAGCAGCTCCTTCTGAGCCAGACTGTTGATGACGCCGTGAGTCACGTTTTTGCTGTTCGGGGGGAAGAAGGAGCTTAGAAAGCGATTGACGACTGAGAGAGTAGGCCGCGAAAATTTCGCTCGCTCCCAGTAGAAGTCATGGTGATGGGCCATCGCGCGTATCTCCGTCTTCTCGATCGCGCGTGAAAGGCCCTTTGCCGCGGCTAAATTCAGCCCAAGTGAAAAGAGATTGTGGACGATGAGCATCTCTATCTGATGCTCGAGGATCACACGGGTGACTTGCGACTCGATCAGATACGCGAGATCGTTTAGCTCCTCTTCATATTCCTCAGTCGTGAAGTCTTCCAGCGAACCAAAACCATTTCGGGATAGGCGCTCGTTGCGCGGTTCTAATAGATGAAGCAACGGGATTTCTATGCCTTCTCCGCTTTGGAGCTCTCCGCAGACGAAGACCACCTCGTGACCCATTTCCTCGAGAACGGTTTTCTGTTTGTCCATCTCCAATGAAACCCCGTCGGTAAACCCAGAACGGAAATGCATCAAACCGATTTTCATACGATCACCTCTCCTTATTTTGCCTCCACTTTATTCTATCACGAAATGAAAGCAGAGTTTATGAGCGTGCGAGTCAAGTTATGGGGTGTAATCAAGAAACAAGACCAAAATCACTCGGACGATTTTAAGTCCACGTGGTCATCGCGGCGTAAGCGTCCTTTCTTCTTGCGACGGCGCGATACGCTTCTGTACATGCCAATTACGGCGTCATTAAAAGCAAAATGAGTATCGCGAGACTTCGCGGGCTTACGAAGTCAGCCCGCTGGTTACCCCGCGATGAACCTCTTAGCTACGTCAGCTCAAAACTTGACTCACACTGTCCTCTTGCATCCTTCGTGATTATCGTGGTTGACAAAGAGTAGAAAGTGGTGTATACTATTTTCACGTTCATAATTTGTGTGAAAATATTATTCTTGAAAAATATTTTCAAAAACGGAGAAGAAGATGGACTCGATCCTACTGAAAGCGAAAAGTCTATACGAAGCGTTGAAGCCTTCTGAGAAGAAGGTCGCCAATTACCTCATTCAACGCGCGGACGACGTGATTCATTTTTCGATCACCGATCTCGCAGAGAACGCTGGGTGCAGCGAAGCCTCAATCTCACGGTTCGTGAGAAAACTGGGTTTTTCCAAGTTCATCGATTTTAAGATTTCTTTGGTCAAGGAGCTCTCTCTCTTGGAAGACAAACAGAACGTCAAAAACGACGCGACGGGCGTTGCGGATCTGATACACCATCTGGTCCAACAAGGGGTTAAGTCTTACAAGGAGTTGTCGCAGCTCGTTAACCCTCTAGACATCGAAAAAGCTGCCGATTGGATTGCGGCATCGAAGCACACCTTTCTTTTCGGAGTCGGGTCTTCGGGGTCGATTGCCGAACTCGGCGCCAGTATTTTGGTTCGCATCGGTGTTTCCTGTTTCGCCTACGCCGACCCTCACATGCAAGTGATCGTCGGCTCCAATTGCACACCGGAAGACACCGTAATCGGCGTCTCCGTTTCCGGGACGATCAAAGACACGATCAAGTCCGTACAAGTGGCCAAGAACGTGGGGGCAAAAACCATCGCGATCACTGGTGGTAAAGAGTCTCCGCTCTCGAAAGAGGTCGACCTCGTGCTATACAGTTCGCCACAAGGGTTTGAGGCCGGAATCGGCTCATTAGGGGCGCGCTCGTCACAAATGGCCATCCTCGACATGCTCATCAGCACCATTGTCTGGAAGAACGAAACCTGCCGCAACACCATTGAAAAAGTCGAACAGGCGCTCGTACCTAAGCGCTTTTCGTAAACCTTGAAACATGAAACAAGGAGGGAACCTATGAAAAGAACATTGTTGTTTGGGTTGTGTCTTTCTTTGCTGCTAGCCGTAGCTTTCGGACAGCTGAATTTCGTCTCAACTCAGTTTCACCCGGCTACGGAACGGGAGTATTTCGAAGGGTCGTTGCTTCCCGATTTTGTTAAGCTGACAAACGTCAAGGTCCAGTTTCTTCCCCTAACCTATGAAGAGGCCAGTGTGCGATTACGCGCCGAGCAAGCGGCGAACAGAGTGACGATTGGCCTCTTCGCCGAGCTCCAAGGCGGGATGGAACTGATGGCTTCGGGTGGTTTACTCAAAGATATCTCCGGCGTCACCTTTTCTGACCGTACCTTCATCTCCACTTTTGAAAAATATGCGCACGGATACGGGATCAAGCAGTTCGTCCCGTGGCTTCAAGCGACCTTCGTGATGGTCATCAACAAGAAAGCCTTTGATTACCTCCCGAAAGGCCTTACGAAAGAAGATGTACTCAAAGGCACCTCGAAATGGACGTACCAAGCCCTCTTAGAATGGGCGAAAAACATCTACGACAAGACCAAAATGCCGATGGTTGGCTTCCCCGAAAACCCGCAAGGACTGTTTCATCGCTTCCTCCACGGTTACCTTTACCCCTCGTTCACGGGAGGACAGTTCGTCAAGTTCGACAGCCTCGATGCCGTCGATATGTGGGCCTACTTGAAAGAGCTGTTCAAATACGTTAGCCCCGGTAGTTCCACTTGGAGCTTCATGAGTGAGCCTTTAATGAGAAACGAAGCTTGGATCGTCTGGGACCATACCGCTCGAATTCCAGCTGCGGTTCGCGCGGACCCCGAACAGTACATTCCGGCTCCGGTCCCGGCAGGTCCAAAAGGTAGAGGCTTCATCACGGTATTAGTGGGTTTGGCCCTTCCAAAGAACGCCCCGAACGAAGCGGAAGCAGTCAGGCTGATCGACTACCTCACCTCGGCGACTACCCAATTCGACATATTGGAAAAGACCGGCTTCTTCCCCGTGATCGAAGAAGCTATCGGGGTCATCCCGGCCGGGCCGAATAAAGTGTTGGCTGAAGCGGTTGTGGCGCAAGCCGGGGCTCCGGATGCTATGGTTTCTTTCATTCCCGGTCTCGGGCCAAAAGGTGGAGAGTTCACCGCTTACTATCGCGAAGCGTTCCGCCGGATTGTCTACGAGAATGAAGATATTAAAAAAGTACTGCAAGACATCGCGCCGAAAGTCTACCAAACCGTGAAAGAATCTGGAGCCACGCTGCCTCAACCGGACGCGTCTTTGTTTCACTAAAATCGATATGAGCGCCGGCTAAACCTATAGCGTCTCGCCGGCGCTTTTTACTACCTTCGTTATACCTATACGATCTTCACGGAGGGGTACAGTATGATTCATCACAAGGGAAAGATCGCGTTAATGCTCCTTCTACCGACCTTCGCCTACCTGATCGTCTTCATTTTTTATCCGTTGGTAGACACCTGTCTGTTAGCCTTTTCGAACCCAGCGGGCCCCCTAGAAAACTTTCGCCGGATCATCACTTCCGGAGAATTCTGGAAGACGCTGCGCAACACTTTGGTCATTACCGGTATTGTTGTACCCCTACAACTGATCCTCGGCTTGGCTTTGGCCCTATTCGTCAACCTGCGATTCAAAGGATACCTATTCATCCTATATATCATCGCGATACCGCTTGCCTTAAGCGATGTGTCTGCCGCGCTTATGAGCTATTCCATCTTTGCCTCTACCGGGTTTCTGAACAAGCTCCTTATGGCTTGGGGATGGATCGAGCGACCCTTATACTTTTTTGGGTTTCGCTTCCAGGATCGCGCTTTCTGGGTTATCGTCATTACAGAGGTATGGCGCGCCACACCTTTGGTCTTCATCATCTTGCTCGCGGGACTTCAAGCTGTTAATAAAGAGTACCTCGAGGCCGCGAACGTTTTCGGTTTTTCTCCTTGGCAAAAGTTGTGGAAGATCGTGCTTCCAATCCTTCGGCCTTCTATTCTATCGGCGCTGCTCATCCGGACGATCTTCGCTTTTCAAGTATTCGGCGTCATCTGGATACTCGCGGGAAGAGACATCCCGGTTCTCGCAGGAGAAGCGTATTATTGGCAAACGGTCGTCTATAACTCGAATATATCCAGCGCTTACGGTCTGATCATCGCCGTAGTGACGATCCTGATCAGCTGGGCCTACATCACCTTCCTCAAACCCAAGAGCTTCGAGGAGGAAGCGGTATGATGAAAAAAACTCTAATCTTCATCCTTTGCCTACTCATAGTCCTCTGGTTCTGTGGGCCCGTTCTGTTGATCCTCATCGCCGCGCTCACCCCGTCCGCCGAGTACTATGACTTGGCGCGGCTGGTCCCGACCAAGCTGACGTTAACGCATTTGGAGAGCCTTTTCGTGCGATTGAACGGTTGGAAGGCAACCCTCATCAGCATTCAGACAGCTTTACTCTCCATCGTGATCAGTTTTGCGATCGGTTTGCCCGCTGCTTACGTCCTCACGCGGTATGTGTTCAAGGGGAAGAACCTTTTCAGGCTGACCATTTTACTCACCCGTTCATTTCCTGTGATCATCATCGGGGTTCCTCTCGTGACACTCTACCTGCGGATCGGCATCGCGGATAGCGTCCTGGGCGTCTCTTTAGCCCACAGTTCGATGATCTTGCCATTTATCATCATCATTTCCTCCAGCATTCTGGGCGGCATTTCTGTGGAATACGAAGAAGCCGGAATGGTCTTTGGTTTAACCCGTTTTCGATCGTTCCTTCGGATTACTTTGCCTCTGGCGCTGCCTGGTTTCGCGGCGGCTGCAATCTACGCTTTTGTACTTTCCTGGAATGAAGTGTTCATTTCGGCCATCATCAATTTAACCAACAGAACCTTACCTGCCCACATTCTCAACACGGCGATGACCTCACCCGATTACTTCAAATTCGCCGCCGGAACTGTTATGGCGCTTCCGGCGATGATTTTTATATTTTTCACCCGGAAATACCTGATGAGTATGTGGGGAATTTCACTGAAATAAGGCGAAACCAGAGGAGGGATTTTGGTTGTCCGAAGTCACCGTGAAAGAAGTGAAGAAATACTTCAATCAAGTCAAAGCCTTGGATGGCGTAGATATGAAAATCCAAGATGGCGAATTCGTGGTCCTTTTGGGCCCATCAGGATGCGGAAAAACAACCCTTCTGCGTTGTATCTCCGGGTTGGAAACCGTTACTTCGGGCGAGATACGTTTTGACCAAAAGAACGTCACCCATCTACCTCCCAAAGACCGGAACCTCGCGATGGTTTTTCAAAGCTACGCCGTCTGGCCCCATATGAAAGTGAAAGAAAATATCAAATACCCAATGCGAATCAAGAAATTCTCAAAAGAAGAGATCGACAAAAGAGCCAAAGAGACTGCAGAGCTCCTGAATATTACCGAGCTGATGGATCGCTATCCGGCACAACTCTCTGGGGGGCAACGCCAACGGGTAGCGGTGGCCAGAGCGATCGTCCTCGAGCCCGCGGCTTTGTTAATGGACGAGCCCTTGTCCAACCTCGACGCCCTCCTCCGGGTTACGATGCGCAGCGAATTGAAGAAGCTCCAGCAAAGAATTCAAACGACCACCGTCTACGTCACCCACGACCAAGTGGAAGCGATGACGATGGGAGACCGTATAGCGGTGATGCGCGATGGGAAGATTCTACAGTTCGGAAAAGCGGAGGAGATCTACCAGCGTCCCAAGAACGTATTCATTGCAGGATTCATCGGCTCTCCTCAAATGAACTTCCTGGAAATGACGGTGAAAAGGGAAGAGGGACGCGCTGAGCTGGTCAGTAAAGGCCTTTCGATCCTCTGTGAGGAAGATAAGGTCAAGGGTCTTGAAAAGGCGAATCTCGACAAAGTGATCTTGGGCATACGCCCTGAAAACATCCTGTTGTCACCGGAAAACGGTTGCGTACCCATTAAGGGTTCGGTTTATTTTACGGAGCGGTTAGGCGGAGAAACGATCGTTCACGTTTCAACCGAAAGCAAACGTTTCGTCGTCAAAGTCTCTGGGGACGCACTATTCAATGAAAACGAGACCCTGAGAATCTACTTGAATGTGAAAAAGACGCGTCTATTCGATCCCGAAACAGAAGAGGCTATCGGTTGATCCCACAAGCCATCTTCGCGCATACCCATTGGGATCGGGAATGGTTTGAGCGGGCAGATGCGACAAAACCTCTGTTGATTCTGTTGTTTGAGAATTTGTTCCGGATGGTAGAAGAAGACCCGAAATACTATTTTATCCTCGACGGGCAAACCGTTATGATACAGGATTATCTATCGCTGCTCAGCTGGTCCGAAAAAAAAGAGGCTGTCCGAAAGCTCAAGGAGTTAACGAAGAACCTCTCCTGGGGGCCGTTTTATGGTCAAATCGACTGGCGGATTGGTGAAGAATCCGCGATCGAAGCGCTGGAAGAGGGGGTCCGTCAAGCGAAGGTTTTTGGGAGTCCTTTTCAAGTTGGTTGGCTGTTGGACAACTTTGGGCTGACTTCTCAAATCCCACAAATCCTGAATAGTTTTGGAATTACTTGCGCCGTCGTATGGCGGGGAGTTCCGTTAGAGAGTCCGACAACCGAATTCCGCTGGGTTTCTCCCGACGGATCGAGCGCGCGAGTCCTCTACGCCTTGGACTCTTATCGAAACTTGATGCGCATCGGCGATTACCCGGAGGTAGCTCAAAAAAGGGTAAGTTTGGCAGTTCAGAGGCTCAGACCTTATGCCCGATCTCAGACGCTTCCATTGTTCAACGGGTACGATCTTGATCCGAAACCGGAAAATCCATCAAATTTCGGAGATTTTGTCTCATCTGATCCGCAAACTTGTCTCGCGGAAGAAGGGTTAAGCGTCGATCTTCCCACAATTCGCGGGGAGTTAAGGTGCGGACGCTTCGTCTGCGTCTTCCCCGGCTCTTTATCTACCCGGATCCAACTCAAACAAATGCATCGGAAATTGGAAGACTTGATTTCTCGACAGCTCCAGCCGCTGAACAGCCTGCGTTGGCTGTTATCAGGGGTTAAGAGATCCTTTAGGTTGGAATGGCAACTTCTCCTCAAAAACCTCATCCACGACAGCATCGGAGGTGTCGGAACCGATGTCGTCCACCGAGAGATGGAATCTCGTTACCAGGAGCTATACGAACGATGCCTGCAATCACGTCAACAGCTTCTGGACGGCCTATCTCCCTATCTATCGGAAGGTTATTATATGTGGAACCTCCAACCGATTCCGATTACCGTGACAGGGGTTTATCAAAATCAGTATCTCGTGTGTTCGATTTCGGGCGGAAGGATGGAAAAGGTCGAACCGACGTTCGAACAGTTATCCACGCAGGAGCGAGAAATTAAACGATTCTACTGGTATAATGAACACTATAGTCTGCTGATAGAAGAAGGAACCGTCACCCTCATCCCCGCAAACGGGGAAAAACGGAACCTCCAGTTTTCCATTTTTGAAGATGCGGGGGACACCTACTCTTCAGCTTTCGGACGAAAGGTACTTTATCAATACTCGGGGATGACCACATTACAACAAAGCGTTTCCTATAGGTCCCTTAAGCTCCGCTTTGAAAATCCACTGATCCGTTGGGAATGGATCATCGAATGTGACCAAACGCCGGTGATCAAAATGAAGGCAAATTCGTGGGGGCGAGGAGTGAGATACGCGCTCATTCTGACGTTGACAGGAAAAGGCGACTTGACCGTTTTTTCTCCCTTCGATGCCTTTGAACGGCCATCCCGGGATTTCCATAAAGAACCGGAGGAGGTCTGGCAACCCTTCTTGGTTGCGGCTCGAGAAACGGGTCGGGTCACCGAGTTTTCCTTTAAAGACTTCGTGGGATACCGGCGAGACGGGCAAACAACAGGGTGGGACAAGCGAAGATTTCCCGAGGTGGAAGAGCGCGTTTTCAACTCCGCCGATTCTGTTTCGTTCGCAGAATCAACAATCCAAAGGTCCGAGCGCTCCCTTCATACCGCCGCTATCGCTCACTTTTTTTGAAGGCGGATATGTGGAATGCACGACGGTGAAGCCCCTGCCATCGGGAAGCCAGCAGAACGTCAGGAGGCTGGGGTTTCGGGTCTTCAACCCCGGGAACACCTCCGTTCTGCTTAGCTCAACGCGCGCCCTTCATTCTTGCGGGATAAGAGGAGACCGACTAGTACCCTTCGCCGGGACTATCCGAGCGAAGGCGATCGAAACCATAGGGATAACGTTTCTCAAACGAGACTATCCCATTGGCAAAGGCGGGTCTCTATCGCTCCTCATTCCTGACGCTGACTGGGTGAAACCCGCTGGGGAAGCTCCGGTCGATCCAACGAAGATACAAGAGTTGGTACGTCTTCGAGACGATCATGAAAAGCTCGCAAGTCGTTATCGAGGAGACGAAATGGAAGCGTCCGAACAGGATTTCCAAAGTCGGTTCGCCTATTATAGGGCTAAGAGGACAGCGTTAGAACTCTCGTTATCACTCTGCCAACATTCTCGGGCGACTACGGCGGGCGATCCAGAGATAAAGCAGTTGTTTTCGGAGCTGAATGATTTACGCATTAAACGCAGAAGCATAGAGCTATTGATAGAAACACTCAAATCGGAGGTGTAACACAATGTCATTTTTAGGGCAAGAAATAAAAAAGCGGCTGAGTGCGCTGGGCAAACGGAAGGTCGTCGTCGGTATCCCGAGCTACAACAATGAAGGGACGATCGCTCACGTCGTCCAGCAAGCGGGCAAAGGGATAATCGAACACTTCGATCGCGACGGGATGATCCTCAACTGCGACGGCGGTAGTACGGATCGAACACGTGAAGTGTTTATGGAGACCGACACCCTATCTATCCCGAAACTGAGCTTTCAATATGAAGGGGTACCAGGCAAGGGAAGCGCCTTGATCGCTATGGTCGATGCCGCCTATGCGGTAGGCGCGCAGGCGCTGGTGTTCGTGGATTCCGATCTGAGAAGTGTAACGCCGGAATGGATCTACAGATTAGCCAAGCCGATCACGGACGGGAAGGCCTCATATGTGACGCCTTCTTATCGACGCCATAAATACGACGGAACCATCACCAATCAAATATGCTATCCACTCACCTCCGTGCTCTATGGAACAGAGGTCAGGCAACCGATAGGCGGTGATTTTGGCGTCTCTAGACAGATGATGGAAGTGTACCTTGCAGAACCCAAGGAAACGTGGCGTGGCGACGCAGCTCGATTTGGTATTGACATCTGGATGACGACGTTGGCGATCAACGAAGGCCAAGCGCCGGTTTTTCAGGCCGCCTTAGGCGCAAAGATCCACGATGTGAAAGACCCCGGCAAACATCTCGGGCCGATGTTTACACAGGTCGTGGGCACCCTCTTCTCCTTAATGGACCGGTATCAAGAGAAGTGGAGCGCGTATGCGCAGCGACCGGTTCAAGCGCCGATATTTGGAGAACCAGTGGAAACGCGAGTTGAACCTTTGGATGTGGATTTAGAGAACCTGAAGCGAAAGGCTCGTTCCGGCGCAGCAAAAATAGAAGCCTTCTTAAGATCTTCCTTGCCTCCCGAGTTTCTCGCGATAGTTGACCGGGTGTTACGTAAAGGCGTATGTGACTCATCAGACTGGCTTCGCTTTGTCTTTCTCATCTCAAAAAAAACGCAGGTACCTTCGGAGAAAGAGCAATGGATGGAAAGCCTCATCCCGTTCTACTACGCCCGCGTCGCCTCTTTCGTGGAAGCCACGCTGGAATCTACGGAAGAAGAGGCGGAATTAGCAATTCGAAAACAAGTGTGCCTCGCCTACACAATGAAAGGAGAACTCGCCGAAGTCTGGAAGTAAACCGTTCACTGAGGGAAAAACCGCTGGGAACGTCCTCAGAGCGCCGGACTTTTGGGAGCTCCCTGAGATGGCCGGGATTTTGTGAACGCCTGGGAACGCCAACTTTTAAGTTGGCATGCCTTTCAAAGAGCAAAAGCGGGGTTCACGCGGAGGGCGCGGAAAGCGAATACGAGGTTCATCGCGGAGTAAGCGGTTTATACGACCCCGCGATCCGCCCAATGTCTTTCTCAAAAGGGTATCGCGCCGTCGCGAAAAGAAGAAGCGCTTACGCCGCGATGCCCGTGTGAGGTTATCGCGGGGTAAGTGGTTTTTACGACCCCGCGATCTGCGCTTGCCCTTTCGCGCTTACGCCCTAACGACTTTTTCGAAAGCCGCATCTTCCTCTTGACATTCTCCATATGAATAGCTTAAGATAGACGGCGTGGTCTCGATTTCCCCGGGATCCGCCCTTTTCCTCAACCGCCTGTTTTGTTCAATGAAAAGGACGGTCGACCTTCCCCATTGTACCGGCCATCTGCGGAAAAACCGAGCCTACAACTTTTCGTTCTTCCAAACAGTCGAATAGTAGCGGCTTTTCGAAAGCGCAGGAATCCCAATTTAAGGAGTTTTCGTTATGCTAAAGATCATTCGATACGTAAAGCCTTACACACACTTCCTTTTACTCTCTCTCTTTTTTCTTTTCGTCCAAGCGATGAGCGAGCTGGCCCTACCAGACTATATGTCGCGTATCGTGAACACCGGTATACAACAAGGCGGAATAGAACACTCCGTCCCGACAGCGTTGCGGAAAACCACGCTGGATCACCTCGCTTTGTTTATGACCGACGATGAAAAAAGCTTGGTATTCGATCGGTATACCGTCGTGAAATTGGGAGACCCGCGTTTCGAATCGGCTCAAAACACTTACCCGATTTTGAAAAGCGAGCCCATCGCCCTTCTGAACGACCCGTCCGATGTACGGTCGGAATCTCTAAGTAAGGCGCTGAACCGATCCCTACTCATCATTTCCGGTATCGAAAAAGCGAAATCGGAAGCGGTTGACGGTATGATGGACCTCAACGGCACGAAAATCTCCGTCGCCGTAGACCCCTACCGGCTCATCGCACTAATGGGCGTCGAAAAGAGACAAGAAATGGTGAAGGGAATGGATAAGATGTTCACCGCCCTCGGCGAGAGTATGGTTCATCAAGGGGCCGTGGCGGCCATCAAAGCTGAGTATACCGCGATGGGCGTGGCGACCGAATCTCTGCAGAACCGTTACATCGTCCGCACGGGCCTTCTTATGCTGGCAATCGCGCTGCTTGCCGCGCTGAGTACCATCACGGTAGTCTTTCTTTCCGCGAAAATCGGCGCGGGCGTAGCCAGAGACCTCCGCCAGGATGTTTTTTCGAAGATCGAAGGTTTTTCTCTTTACGAGTTCGACAGGTTCTCCACCGCCTCATTAATCACACGAACCACAAACGATATCACACAGATCCAGATGGTCACAGTGATGATCGTTCGGATGGTCTTCTTCGCGCCTATCATGGGAATCGGAGGAATCATACGAGCTTTGGACAAGAGCGTTTCGATGTCCTGGATCATCGCGCTCGCGGTTATCATTCTGTTAGGGCTGATCTCGGTCTTGTTCGCTATTGCCGTGCCGAAATTTAAAAAAATCCAACTACTCATTGACCGCTTAAACTTAGTCTCTAGAGAAAACCTGTCCGGGCTGATGGTCATTCGCGCTTTCGTCACACAAGACTTCGAAGAGGAGAGGTTTGAAAAGGTCAACCGTGAACTCACGAAAACGACGTTGTTCATCGGACGGATGTTTGCCGTAATGATGCCGTTGATGATGGTCATTATGAACGGGATAATGTTGCTGATCATCTGGGTAGGCGCGCACCAAATCGCCGAATCCAGTTTGCAGGTTGGCGATATGATGGCCTTTATGCAATACGCGATGCACATCATTTTTTCTTTCTTGATGCTGTCAATGATGTTTATTATGCTGCCGCGCGCGGCGGTGTCCGCCGGTCGTATTTCGGAAGTCCTGGAGACCGAGCCCACGATCAAAGATCCGCGCGAGCCGATTCCGTTTCCACAAGGTAAGGAAGAGGGTGTGGTCGAATTTCAGAACGTATCCTTCAGATTCCCTGGGGCCCAAGAGGATATGCTAAAAAACATCTCTTTTACCGCATTACCCGGAAAAACGACCGCCATCATTGGCTCGACCGGTTCCGGCAAGTCGACGCTCCTCAATCTGATCCCGAGGTTCTTTGACGTCACGGAGGGACAGGTGTTGGTGGACGGCGTGGATGTGCGGCAAGTCACCCAAAAAGCGCTTCGCTCCAAAATCGGGTACGTACCACAGAAGGGATTGCTGTTCAGCGGTACGATAGAATTCAATTTGAAATATGCCAACGCCGAGGCCGCTCCTGAAGATATGGAGACGGCCGCGCAAATCGCGCAAGCGTCGGAGTTTATCGAAGCGAAACCGGACAAGTATCAGGAACACATCGCCCAAGCCGGCGCGAACGTGTCAGGCGGACAGAAACAGAGGCTCTCGATCGCCCGCGCGCTGATGAAAAAGGCGCCTATTTACCTTTTCGACGACAGCTTCTCCGCTCTCGATTACAAAACAGATATGGCTCTCCGACGGCAGTTGCAAGAGAACACGGCGTCCAGCACCGTCATTATCGTGGGGCAACGCATCGCGACTATTATGAACGCCGACCAAATTCTGGTATTGGATGAGGGGCGGATCGTGGGGCACGGTACACACCGAGAGCTGATCGAACATTGCAAAACCTATCAAGAGATCGCCTACTCTCAACTCACGAAGGAGGAATTGGCGTGAGCTCTGAACGAGAATCCACAAAGAAACCGACTCCCCGCGCGCGGATGGGAGGACCGGGTATGGGGCCGGCGATGATGAGAGGCGGAGAGAAGGCCAAAGACTTCAAGGGGACCTTCCGGAAACTCCTCAAACATCTGAGAGGATATCGAACGACCATAGTGATCGTTATGATCTTCGCCGCTTGTAGCGCGATTTTCTCTATCCTGGGGCCGAAGATTATGGGCCGTATCACCACTTCCCTCTTCGAAGGCGTTATGAACAAAGTCCAAGGAAGGGGGAGTGGTATCGACTTCGACGCGATCGGAAAAACGATGCTATTCTTGATCGGATTGTACGGCTTCAGCTCGTTCTTAAACTACCTCCAGGGTTGGATGATGACGGGCGTATCGATGAAAATCTCTTATCGATTCCGGAAAGACATCTCCCAAAAGATCAACAAGCTCCCGTTAAAATTCTTCGACCGCACCACACAGGGAGAAGTGCTCTCCCGGATCACCAACGACGTCGATACGCTCAGTCAAACGCTTAATCAAAGCCTTTCACAGATGATCTCCTCCGTCGCCAGCGTCATCGGAGTTGTGGTGATGATGTTCAGTATCAGCTGGCAACTGACGCTCATCGCCCTGTTGATCCTTCCGCTTTCGACGGCATTGATTAGCTTCGTCGTCAAAATGTCCCAAAAATACTTCCGGCGACAACAAGCCCTTTTGGGTGAGGTGAACGGGCACGTGGAAGAGATGTTCGGCGCCCATATCGTCGTGAAAGCCTTCAGCGGAGAAGAGAACAGCGTTCAAACTTTCGGAGAACTGAATCGAAAACTCTACTCTTCCGCCTGGAAATCCCAGTTCCTATCCGGGATGATGATGCCCATTATGGTCTTCGTTGGCAACATTGGATACGTCATCATTAGCATTTTGGGAGGCTGGTTCGCCGCTAG
Organism: Thermotogota bacterium ADurb.Bin062; assembly: GCA_002071085.1. Taxonomy (GTDB): domain Bacteria; phylum Thermotogota; class Thermotogae; order MWEM01; family MWEM01; genus MWEM01. Next base: position 14,835 of record MWEM01000016.1, read on the forward strand.
AAAAATCATTACTGTCGGCGATATCCAAGCTTTCATCCAATATATCCGAACCTTCACCCAACCGATCGCGCAGATCGCCAATATCGCCAACATCTTCCAACAAACGGCGGCCGCGGCCGAAAGAGTCTTCGCCTTCCTGGAAGAGGAGGAGGAAACCCCCGAAACACCGAGCCCGACGGTTCTCACTCACGTCGTTGGTGAAGTCTCTTTCAATCACGTCCGGTTTGGCTACGACCCTGAGAAGACCGTGATCCACGACTTTTCCTCACAAATTACTCCCGGGCAGCACATTGCCATCGTCGGGCCCACCGGCGCGGGGAAAACTACGATTGTCAAGTTGCTGATGCGATTTTACGAGTTAGACGCGGGTGAGATCCTTCTCGATGGCCACGACATACGGAACTTCTCACGTAACCACTTACGCGACCAGTTCGGAATGGTCCTGCAAGACACGTGGCTCTACAACGCGTCGATCTTGGAAAACATCCGTTACGGGCGATTGAGCGCCACAGATGAAGAGGTTCTCGAGGCCGCGAAAGCAGCGCATGTGGATTCATTCGTCCGGGCGTTGCCCGAGGGGTACCAGATGGTACTGAACGAAGAAGCCACGAACCTCTCGCAAGGGCAAAAACAGTTGATCACGATCGCCCGCGCGATTCTTTCGGACCCGAAGATATTGATCTTCGACGAAGCCACCAGCTCGGTCGACACACGGACGGAGGTCCAAGTTCAACAGGCGATGGAAAACCTGATGAAAAACCGCACGAGCTTCATCATCGCCCACAGACTCTCGACCATTCGAGACGCCGACCTCATCCTCGTAATGAACCACGGCGACATCGTCGAGCAAGGGACCCACCAAGCGCTAATGAACCAAAACGGGTTTTATGCCGACCTCTATCGAAGCCAATTCGAAAAACCCCTCGTAAATAACCACGTAGGTATGGTGACCTCGGCCGACTAATCGATGTTTACTGTGCCGTATCGAGTCCCTCTGTGTGCGTCGAACTTCTGGGAATGTCTTGGGAACGCCTTGAAGGCTCCGAACTTCGGTTCGGCTTGGTTTTTGGAAACGACTTGGGAACGCGGATCTTTAGTTCGGCAGGGTTTCTAGGAGCGCCGGACTTCAGTCCGGCACGTGTTTTGCCTGGGAACGCTAACTTTTTAGTTAGCATGACTTGAAAAACAATGTTCTCACGGCAGCACGGAGGGAATACGAAAAACGAGATAGGCGAAAAGTAGATCGGATACTCCTACGAAAAGCGGCTCTAGTGGAAATATCACAGACATGCCGGACTAAAGTCCGGCGTACGCAAGGCGTGCCCAGCACGTTTCCAGCGTGTTCTCAGGGCGTTCCCAAAAATTTGACGTCCCCGCAAAAGCGACCAAATTTCTCGCACGGCGGGGGATTCACAAGCGCGATATTTCGTGATATAATAGGTCAGAATCAGGAGGTAATCGTCAATGAAAAACCAGGCAAACGCGTTCCAACGAAAAGGCTATATGATGATGCGCCACACGCCCCCGAAATTGGGTGGGCGCGTTTAGCGCTTACAGATACTGAAATTTCGAGGGCGTTTCGTAAAGAAACGCCCTTTTTTTTGGAGGATCGTTATGGAGGTTTGGGTTCAAAAGTACGGGGGCACGTCTGTCGCCAACGCCGAAAGGATCAAGGACGTCGCAAACCGGATAGTGAAAACGGCCAAAACCGGGAAAAAACTGGTCGTGGTCGTCTCGGCGCCAGCGGGAATGACGGATTCGCTGATAGGTAAGGCGAAAGAAGTTTCACACGCGCCCAATGGTCGTGAACTCGATATGATCTTAGCTACGGGAGAGCAGCTTTCGATCTCTCTCTTAGCCTTAGCGATACAGGAGTTGGGTGAGAAAGCGATCGCCTTGACCGCTTCTCAAGCTCGGATTCAGACCGAATCTGTGCATACGAAAGCGCGAATCAAGAGTATCCCGACCGACAAACTCCTCAAGGAATTAGAAAGCGGGAAGATCGTCATCATCGCCGGTTTTCAAGGCGTGACTGACGAAAACGAAATCACGACGCTGGGAAGGGGAGGGTCCGATATCACGGCCACCGCTTTGGGATGCGCCCTCAACGCGGGGGAGGTAGAGATCTACACCGACGTCGACGGGGTCTATACGGCTGACCCGAGAGTGGTCCCACAGGCGAAAAAGATCCCCAGGATCTCTTATGAAGAAATGCTCGAAATGGCAGGATCCGGCGCGAAGGTTTTGCACAGCCGTTGCGTCGAGCTTGCCGCGAAATATCGACTCCCCATCCACTTGCGTAGTTCATTCGGTAACACTATCGGTACCTATATTCAAGAAGGAGAGACCATTATGGAACAAGCAGTCGTGCGGGGCATCGCCCATTCTAAGTCCGAAGCGAAGATCACCGTCACCGGATTACCCAGATCGCCTTCCGCGTTTGCGGACCTTTTCACTGAGATAGCGGCACAAAACATCAACGTCGATATCGTCGTCCAAGATTTTGGCGAACAAGCGACGATGTCCATTTCCTACCTCGTGGCTAGAGAAGACTACGATGCCGCTTACGAAATTACCACGCAATTTACTCAAAAATACGAAGGCGCTCGAATCACTGGCGAAAAGGATATGGGGAAGGTCTCGGTCATCGGGATCGGTATGCGTTCTCACCCGGGCGTGGCGGCCCGCGTCTTCCGAACCCTCTCTAATGAGGGCGTGTCTATCGAGATGGTCTCTTGTTCCGAAATAAAGATCACCTGCGTGATTCACGAAAAAGAGATCGAAAAAGCGGCCCGAAGCTTACATACGGAGTTTTGCGCGAGAGGGGAGATAGCCTTATGAACCGCTTGCGTGTGGGCATCGTCGGGTCGACCGGCGCGGTGGGTCTCGAAATGTTACGTCTTCTGGAAGAAACCAACTTTCCGGTATCCGAGCTCTCGCTCTTTGCTTCAGAGCGGTCTGTAGGGTTGACCCAACTTTTCAGAGGGCAACCCGTGAGTATTCGACCCCTTTCCGACACCTGTTTTCGGGGGTTGGACCTCCTGTTCAATGCCACTTCTGGGGAACTGGCGCGAAAGTATTTACCGATCGCGTTAGAAGAAGGGACTCGGGTGATCGACAACAGCAGCGCGTTCCGAATGAACCCCGAAGTACCGCTCGTCGTTCCGGAGGTGAACGCTCATCGGATCGACTCGTCCTCTACGCTCATAGCAAATCCAAACTGCTCAACGATCCAAATGTGCGTCGCGGTGGCCCCATTTGAGCGCGCCTTTGGGGTAAAACGGATCATCGTCTCCACCTATCAGGCTGCCTCGGGCGCGGGGAAAGAGGCGATGGAGGAGTTGGTCGAGCAAACGAAAGCTTTTGTGAACGGGGGGGCTTTGGAGGCTCGGAAATTTCCCTATCCGCTCCTCTTCAATTTGATTCCACACATCGATCGCTTTGAAGAGAACGGTTACACCCGTGAAGAGATGAAAATGGTAAACGAAACACGCAAAATCTTCGAAAAACCCGAATGGCGGATCAGCGCGACAGCTGTTCGCGTTCCGGTGATCCGGGCCCACTCGGAATCCATCACGCTGGAACTGGAGAGGGATTTCGATCCCGAGACGATTCGCGCCGTTCTAAACGACACGCCGGGTATCGTGGTGCAAGACGACCCGGAAACCAACCTCTACCCAATGCCGGCCCAAGCGGCCTTACGAAAAGAGGTTTTCATCGGTAGGATACGGAAAGACCTCGCCTTCGAAAAAGGTGTGTCTTTTTGGGTCGTGGCCGATCAGCTGTTAAAAGGAGCTGCTTGGAACGCGATCCAGATCGCCCAAACCCTGGTTGAACGGGTGTGGAATATACGATTTTAGGGGTCATATTCGAACCTCTGTGAGTCGTCGCTATTGTTTCTTGACGCTGAAACCCTTTTTCGGTAAGGCCCCGACGTGACAAGGTTGCTTTGAAAGAGAGGAGAAAACGATGTCAAGAATCCGTACCATCGAAGAGATCAACGAAAAGATCGCGAACGGGAACGCCGTGGTGTTAACTGCCGAAGAGATCATAGACGAGGTGGCCCAAGAAGGAGCGGAGGCGACCCTCGAAAAGGTGGATGTCGTGACGACCGCCACCTTCGGCCCGATGTGCTCGAGCGGCGCATTTCTAAACTTCGGGCATTCCGACCCACCCATACGCATGGCCAAAACAGCGCTCAATGACGTGGAGGCCTACTCCGGAATCGCGGCTGTCGACGCCTATATAGGAGCAACCCAGCTTTCGGAAACCGAAGGCGACCGTTATGGAGGGGCGCACGTCATCTGCGACCTCATCTCGCGAAAGCCCGTGCGGTTAAGCGCTTCCAGTCCGGGTACCGATTGTTATCCGAGGAAACGATTGGAGACGGAGATCACTCTGGACACGATCAACGAAGCCTATCTGTTCAACCCACGAAACGCCTACCAAAACTACGGGGCGGCGATCAACCTTTCAGCCGAAACGAAATACACCTACATGGGGACTCTGCGGCCCCACGGGGCGAATGTCACGTACGCGACGTGCGGACAGCTCAGCCCGTTACTCAACGACCCCGACTACCGAACGATCGGGATAGGCACTCGCCTGTTCTTAGCGGGTGCACAAGGGTATGTGGCTTGGCAAGGGACACAGTTCTACTCTGCGCGCCCGAAAAACGCCGCTCAGGTACCGGTGGGTGGCGCCGGAACCCTGGCGTTGATCGGAGACATGAAATCGATGGATCCGAGATGGTTGCGACCCATACGGTTAAAGAACTACGGTGTCACCCTGTGCGTTGGAATCGGAGTCCCGATTCCTATCTTGGACATCGATATGCTACGCGCCGTCTCGATTAGAAACAGAGACATCCAAACGCTCCTTTTCGACTTTGGTATAGGCGCGCGCGATCGCCCGGTCATCGCCACGGTCAACTACGAAGAACTTTGGAGCGGATCGGTCCTAATCGAGGGTAGAAAAACGCCCGCCGCTCCGATGTCGGACATACGAAAGGCCCGTGAGATCGCCGATTTCTTACGCGAGGAGATCTTGGCTAGGCGGTTTTTCCTCACCGAGCCCGTGGCGCGTTTTCCGAGGGATCAAAGGCTTCGGCGCATAGAAAACGCGCGAATCTGAACCCGAGAAGCGAATAGAAAGAAGAGAAGTCCCTCTTAACGTTGCGACCGCTTGACCGTAGCGGTTTTGAGCTAATAGCCGCCGCTCACCGACGATAAAGTCACAACCGACGTGGTAGAATACTCGTAGTACTTCGTGTGCGAGAATTCTTCTACGGAGAACGAGGAGGTAGGCTTAATCCCTTACGAAGCGCGAACGTATCGTGGCAGAATGGTTCCCGAAGGGCTCCAGGGCTTCAATGTGAACATGGAAGAGACGGACCTGATGGTTTTCGCGGACGGCGATTACCGTCCATACGTCGCCGAACGCGTCCGTTTCTATCGCGACCAGCTGAAAGGCATACAAAACCCGGCGTTTTTCACTTCACTCATTCCCATTGAGGATGATCTCCACTATCCCCCGATCGCACGCCATATGATACAAGCCAGCGCTGCGTGTGGCGTCGGCCCGATGGCGGCTGTCGCTGGCGCGATCGCCGAGTACGTCGGCCTAGATCTACTGAATCTCTCTAGCGAAGTTATCGTAGAAAACGGAGGGGACATCTTTTTACGCACCCGGAGGGCGCGGAAAATCGGAATATACGCGGGTCTGTCCCCCCTCTCTAACCGCCTTTCTTTGGAAATAGACGCAGAAGAAACGCCCATGGGCATCTGCACCTCTTCGGGCACGGTTGGGCATTCGCTCAGCTTTGGCAAAGCGGACGCGGTGGTGACGCTGGCGAAAGACACCCCGCTCGCCGACGCCGCCGCGACGGCCATCGCGAACCTCGTCCGCACTAAAGAAGATATCGAACGAGCGATCACAGCCGCTCAACGCATCCCCGGAGTCACCGGCGTGGTCATCATCATCGGCGAACACCTCGGCGTATGGGGACAAGTCCGCCTGTGTCGAAGAACACGCCCCGCCCCGACGGAGTAACCTGGGAACGCCGCGTTTTAGTGTGACATACTTTATTCTTTTTTGCCTTTTTTAAAACAGAAACCCTACCAGACTAAAGCTTGGCGTTCTCAGGGAGTTCTCAGCAAATATGCCGAACTCAAGTTCGGTGTTCCCAGAGAGGCAGGCCGACTGGAAGTCGGCCCCACGAAGAGAAGGTGCGCTTACGCTGCGATGACGACTTGGACTTAAAATCGCGCGATCGATTCTGACCGAGTTTCTTGAGTACACCCTAGAACTTGACCCACACCAACCCCCTCTTCTTCTCAACAATATGCTATAATATCCCGGTTTCACAGCACTGCCTAACTCATAGGGAAACCTACTAATATTACAATTACGGAAACACAAGTTTACAAATAAACCAAAAAGGGGAGAAAAAATGAAGTTAAAGAGTGTGCGCGCAAAATTGCTGGCGTATTTTATTCCCGTATCGGCCGCGGTGCTCGTGACCGTAGGGTTGATCGTCGGCTTACTGGCGAGGGACGTAACGCTAAACCAAGCTGTAGAACTAACGGGAGGTACGATGACAGCGGCTTCCCGGATTATGGAAGAGTGGTTAATGGGGATAAAAAATGTGATGGGTAATCTGGCTATCACTGACCACGTAAGGTCATTCGATCCCACGCTGTATACACAAAGATTCACAGAAACGATACAAAATAGCGGCGGGGTTTTCCAATCGATTATTCTTTGCGATATGACTGGTAAGGCCGTTTCTGAAAAGGGTATCGTGGCTGATATTAGCGATCGCAACTATTTCAAGGAGATCATATTCCAAGGGAAGGAATTCACCGTAAGCGAAGGGATTCTCAGCCGTTTTACAAACGATTACGCCATCCACGTCGCCCACGTGGTCCTTGACCGTAACGGGAAACGCATCGGCCTCCTGGGAGCCGCCATATCGTTGAAAACATTGAGCGAAAAAGCCGCATCCATCGCTCTTGGTAAGGGCGGATACACCTTTTTAGTGGACGGAACCGGGATGGTGATCGCGCACCAGAAGAAAGACCTCATTATGAAGCTCAACGTGTTAGAAGCTTCGAAGATGGGGTATAAAGGTCTGGAAGAGGCCGGAAGAGAGATGGTACGTGGGAATGATGGCCTACATAATATCGTCCAACCCACAGGAGAGAAGCAGATTATGCAATATGATCCTGTACCGAATACGCCGAACTGGTCGTTGGTCGGAGCCCTACCCGAAGCTGAAGTGGAAGAGAAGAGCACCTTCCTCCTTGGTGCCGTTATCCTGAGTTTCGCGATCATTGTCGCGATCATCGTGTTTATCTCTATGTTCGTCGGCACGCTCATTTCCAAATCCATGAAAAAACTTGCCCTCCAAGTGGATCAATTCGGGAAAGGGGACTTGACCACGACCTTCGAGGTGAAGGGCCACGACGAAATCGCCCAGATCGCCAAAGCCTTGTCCGGGATGGGGTACGACCTCAGAGAGGCGGTCGTATCGATAGCGAGCTCCTCGAAAGAGATCAAATCCGCTTCGACCGATTTGGCCGCGATCTCGGAGGAACAACTGGCCCTATCCGAGGAGCTCTCTTCGCAATCGCAGAGCGCGAACACCCATTTGCAGAACACAGCCTCTTCGATCGAAGAAGTGGACTCCGGTGTAGAGGAAGTAGCGGCGAGCGCGCAGAACGTGTCAAAGACCGCGCAGGCGCTCTCCGTTGAGAACGAGAAGACGGCAGACGGGTCGCGTAAAGGAGAGGAGATGGCTTCGGTGGCCGTTCAAGAGACCGAAGCGACGGCAAAACAAACGCTGCTGGCGGCAGAAAAGGTGCAGAAGCTGGCAGAGAATTCGAAAAACGTGGGCGAGATCGTCGACACGATCTCCTCGATTGCGGAGCAGACGAACCTGTTGGCGCTCAACGCGGCGATAGAAGCGGCAAGGGCGGGGGAGGCGGGTCGGGGCTTCGCGGTGGTGGCGGACGAGATACGGAAGTTAGCCGAAGAGAGTAAAAGGGCGACTTCGAATATCGGATCGATTCTAAAAGAAATCCAAAAAGACGCCGGAGAATCCAACCAAGCGACGGAAAAGACAACCGTCTTGGTCCAAGCGGTCAACGATAAGGCGCGAGCGGTGGCGCAGCAGTTCAAACAACTTAAGGATATGATGGAAAAGACGACGGCGATGATCGAGAACTTGACGGCGACCTCTGAAGAACAGGGAGCCGCAGCAGAAGAGATGGCCTCAGCGATGAACACCTCGACGAAGGCCGTTCACGAAATCTCCGAGCAGATCCGACAGATGACGCAGGGCATCGAACAACAGGCGCAAGGCGCACAACAGATCAGCGCGTCGGCACAAGAACTTGATTCATTGGCCGAGAGCCTCGACACGCAGGTCAAACGGTTTAAAGTATAGACAAAGCGGGAGCTCTGAGAACGCCTAGGAACGCCGAACTTCTCTGTTGGCAGGTTTAAAAAGATAGTCTCGCACGGAGGACACAGAGGGCACGGAGGAAAGAGGGGAAAGGGGATTATCTAGACCGTTAAAAGGGAAATACGCTGAAAGCTGTTCTCGGAGGTTATCGCGGGGTAAGTGATTTTTACGACCCCGCGATCTGCTTTATGTCATTCTTAAAAGGGTTTCGCGCAGTCGCGAGAAGAAAGGGCGCTTACGCCGCGATCCCCGTGGGAGTTATCGCGGGGTAACCAGCGGGCTGACTTCGGAAGCCCACGAAGTCTCGCGATACGGACTGCCGCATTTCTATTTTCACAAACCGTGCCAAACTAAAGTCTGGCATTGCCAGGTGTATCGCGCCGTCGCGAGAAGAAGGGGCGCTTATACTGCGATGCTGCGTATGGAAACGCCCTGAGTGAAAAAAAAACCCTGCCGAACTAAAGTTCGGCGTTCCCAGGGTACTCTCTGAAAGCGAAAGCCGTGCTGAGCGAAAAATTCGACGTTCGCAGGGTCTTGTCAATAAAAGTAAACTAAGTCGCACGATAAACAAACCGTGATCTTTCCCGAGGTGGGGTATAGTTGAAGAAGCTTTTCCTATTCTTTGGTATCAATCGTAGTATCTTCGGTATGCTTGTCTTAGTCATCTTCGTAGGTTTGGGGGAGAAGATGGCCGAGCGGTTTTTACCCCTTTACCTATTGGCCCTCGGCGGGAGCGTCTTTGCGGTAGGGGCGTTGAACGCCTTGGATAACCTGTTGAGCGCGTTATACTCTTTTCCTGGAGGGTACCTGAGCGATAAGCTGGGGTATAAACGCGCTCTCATCGTGTTCACCGCGATCGCTATGGGAGGATACCTCATCGTGATCTTGATCCCTACGTGGGTTGCGGTTTTCATCGGGTCGTTCTTTTTTATCTCATGGACCGCGATCTCGCTACCGGCCGTGATGAGCTTGGTGTCCAATGTCGTGCCGAAAGAGAAACGAACGATGGGCGTTTCCGTACACTCCCTCATCCGTAGGATTCCGATGGCTTTGGGCCCAATCATAGGCGGCATCTTCATCGGAGCGATGGGCAAGGTCACGGGGGTGCGCGTTGCGTTCGCTTGCGCGTTCGGTTTGGCGTTCATCGCTATCCTGGCGTTTTGGAAACTGGTGGACGACCAGCCGGCTACGAAACCGATCAAAATCAAAGAGGCCTGGCGCGGAATCTCCCCTTCGCTGAGGACTCTTCTGATTTCGGATATCCTGATCCGGTTCGCCGAACAGATACCGTACGCGTTCGTGGTCGTTTGGGTTGTTGAGGTCCAGAAACTCTCCGCGTTACAATTCGGCATCCTTACGACCGTCGAAATGTTGACCGCGATGACGGTGTATATCCCAATCGCCTACCTCGCCGACCGAACCCGTAAAAAGCCCTTCGTCCTCACGACTTTCGTCTTCTTCACCGCATTTCCACTCGCTTTGATGTTTGCGAAGAGCTTCTTCGCCTTGATCCTCGTCTTTATCCTTCGCGGCCTGAAAGAGTTCGGAGAACCCACCCGCAAGTCCTTGATCATGGATTTGGCGCCCGAAGACAGGAAAGCCGCGACTTTCGGGACCTATTACTTGATTCGGGACGTAGTCGTGTCCGGGGCTGCCCTAACCAGCGCCTACTGGTGGAGTATGGCCCCGGAGGTTAACTTCCTGGTCGCCTTCGGGTGTGGGATCGCTGGAAGCCTGTTTTTTCTATTCAAAGGTAAAGACAGTTAATCGCCTTGTCGCATCACCGCTCTATTCGCGGATAAGACCGAGTTTCCGTAAAGGATGGGAATACCGATGGCTTTCGCGATAGTGTTGAAAAGCGAAGGATCGCCGTTTCTATAACGAATACGCGCTCCGTCGCAGCTTGTCGGTCTAGGTTTTAGTGGGATATCGGTTTAAAAATCGAACAACGCCACCGCCGAGGAGTCCCTGGGCTTTTTTCGCAGACGAAGTTTATAACAATCCCGGCATTTTCCAGATGATCGTAGCTCCGGTACGCGGGGTATCATATTTTCCCGCGCCTGAAGCGACCTTTTTCCCGTCCGGTGACCAAGAAATACTCCAAACCGGTAAGGAGTTGTGTTCTTCCCAAGCGTATCGTTCCCACGTTTTTGTATCCCAAAGATAAATTTTCTTGTCCTCTTAAGTCCGGTAAACGAAATAGACCTCCCCGCCCTTCGGGCACCCTCCGAAGGAGAGGAATTGAACATGGTGTCAACACCGGTAATAAAATAAGAAAGCACCGGTAAAAAATGGGGTTTCACCCTATCAATACGATAAGATATGCGGAGGATAACGATTGGAAGGGTTTCGCGAGAGCGGTGCCTGTTTCTTCCCTACACAGAAAAACCGTAGGCCATTGTATTCGCCCGGGATAACACCTCTCTCTGTGTTACGCTAACATATAAGGATCCCCTCGCCGCACGTTCGATGAGACGTCGAACGGTCCCTCGACTTTATGAAAAGGAGAAACCACGATGCCAGAGATTTGGGACGTTTATACGAAAAACCGTGAGATAACTTCCCGAAAGCATGTCAGAGGTTCCCCTCTCCCGGAAGGGGATTTTCATCTAGTCGTCGAGATCTGGATCTTCCGGACATCCGGGCAGATATTGGTGATGAAAAGACATCCGGATAAACCGTGGCCGAATATGTGGGAATGTACGGGAGGATCCGCGGTTGAGGGGGAAGACACCGCTGCTGCCGCCGTACGGGAAGTCGAAGAGGAGATCGGCGTTCATTTGGTTGCTTCGGAAGGGCGAATCGTTCACCAATACACTTTTGAGGATTCTCATTACGATGTTTGGTGTTTCAGAAAAGATATCCCCCTGGAAGACCTGGTATTTCAAGAAGGTGAAGTCGTGGACGCAAAATACGTAACACCGAACGAACTTCGGGTTCTCCTGGAAAGAGGAGAGATGATACCGAAGTTATCTTACATCTTATCGCTCATCGAAACCGGAACAGTCGTCGCTGGGAACATTTCGGCTGTTCCGGTCAAATAACGTCATCGTTTTCAGAGTATAACGCAAAACCCGCGTTTGAAGCCTCTATAAGCCCTTAAGTGCCTTTCTTATGCTCTCTTTTTCTTCTGGTGTCTTAAATGAGTGGAAATAATCCCCGATTTCGATGCCGAAATCGATGAAGGAGAAACCATCAGCTGTAATCACGTTTTGGTCCCGAACGACTTTATCGCTTGTCCATCCCGTGCTCGGAAAGATCCCTTCCTGAACCTTTTGCGCGATCTCTTCCGGAGTGAAAGAAGCAGTAAACCTTTTCCCGTTTAAGATTCCGGCTTTTCCTAAATACTGTGGTCCAGCGCAGATAGCGGCGAGTAATTTGCCCCGCTCGTTGAACTCTCGGATGAGCGACATCAGATCGTCGTGGAATCCGTTCGTATTGCCGCCCGGTATGACGAGCCCCTCAAAAGCGTCGACCCCCAGACTCTTCAATTCTTGCCAGGCCAAGGTCGGTTGATAGACCAAACCGGTCAACGCTTTTACCGGTTCCATCGATCGCGCAAAGCTATCGATCCGGTATTCCTGAAACCATCCGGCGATGATCGCGACGCCGGAAAGCTCAAAATCTGCCATGCTTTTGTAGTAATAGACTAAGAGTCGTTTATTCATTCGATTCCTCCTTTTTTGTAACACAACGTCCGAATCCTTTTGGATCACAGGGACCTATAACGGTACTCGTAACGGTATTATCACACCGATCGCGTGCCGATATCGCCGTATTCTCCACTCACGTTTTTCGGTGACCTGTGTCGATATACGTGAGGTATAAATAGTTTCTTCAATCGCTAAATACGGCCCTCCCAAGATTTCCCGGTTTGTCACGAAGATCGTGCCGACTCGAAATCGAGGGGTTTTTCCATTTTGATTATGGCGGCAAGGGGAACGGAAACGTTCGCTGATCCGATGTGTTCGTCCGGATTGAAGAAAGGATCACGAAACGGAACCCGTCGTATATCCATCCTTCTTCGAACCCGGAAACCGAGATTTGCTCGATGTTCGCCAAAAGCGCATGGAAAAATCCCCTGAGCAAGAACCAGAGAGAAGGTAGGAACCCGGTGAGCAAGGTACTTCCGATCGATTTAGATGATTTATTAAACCATATTATCGTAGAATCCTCCCGTATGGAATGTAAACGGAGTTGGGACGAGAGTAATACCGGCTATCAGGCAATCAGAACGGTAGATTGTTCTTTTTCTATGATTAAATGAACCTCCGTTGAAAAGGCCGTGGCCTAAGGTTTCGGATGCTTTGTACCGATCGGAAATATCCTCGTCCTTACGGTAATGCTCAGAGAAAACTGATATTCGAGAAAAGGAGCGAAGGATAAACGCTCAGATTCCGGCGGTAGATAACTGGTGTATACTTCAGTTGATTCTACCTGAACTGCGCGATAGATACAGTCGAGTGGACGACAAATCCTTAATCATCTTTGGATTCTACGGAGTTAGCATTAGGTGCGAAGGATATATTCCGCCTGGTAGCCGGAACGCGTAACGAAAGGAGGTCTCTATGATAGCCTATTGCGGTATCTATTGTGAAGAATGTCCTTCCTATAAAGGAACGATAACCGTAGATAAGTCACTGCTCGAAAAAATGAGTGAAGATTTCGGGAACGCAAAAACAGACACCATCGACTTCGTCTGTCTGGGTTGTAAGTATGATAATGTGGCATTTGTCGCAACGTATTGCGCCGGGTGTCAGATTCGCTTATGCGCAAAAGAAAAAGGATTTTTGTTCGACCTGCGACGAATACGAAACCTGCGAGAAAGTGAAGCCTTACCGGGGGGGACGGCTCATCATCGCACGATCGGAGAAATGCTTTTCTGCGCGCGAAGTATAAACGAGCGAACGGCTGAACCGTTTACAGCTCGTCAATTCCCCGATACTTGATAGAGCCCCGATAAGATTTGTGTTGTCGAACCGTTCGCGGGTTTTCCTCACCGCAACCCAACGTTGACAAATTCCGCGATTGAGAACGAAAAACCCGTTGAACGAACCTGTCCTTTCCTACGGAAAGAATCGTGGACGTGTTTTCCTTGCTCCGTGTTTGGATGAGATCGCAATAAACATTCGTAAGCCTCGTTAAAAGTAGGATTTCCTGACCGCAGGCAGAGAGTTTCGGTTTCGTTTCGCGAGAGAGGTCAAGACGGAATCGCCGTAGAGAGGACTGGAAAAAGGCGGGCTGCCCGAGACGTTGTTCCTTAAAGATACTCGGGATCTCCCTGCATCCATAAGCCCTTTGAACACCCTCATCGGCAACCGGGCTTCCGCGAGGTTTATGTTTGAGGCTTCAGGCGTTCTTTTATTTGCTCCAAGGTTAAAACTTTCCCGACGCTTACGACCCTTCCGTCGATGACTAATCCCGGTGTTCTCACGACACCATAGGCGATGATGAGCTCCAAATCCGATACTTTACTCACTTCCGCTTCTATATTCATCTCCGTCAAAGCGGCCGTTACGTTTTTTTCCAACCGAAGGCAATTCGCGCACCCTTTTCCTTTATAATTTGACGCACACTCGGATTCACGAAATTAGGAAAATGGTGTATAATAGGAAAAATCTAAGCAAGTATACCATTCCTCGTTAGGAGGTGTTTGTATGAGTATTTCTCCTGAGACATTCCCGCAAACGGATGCAAAAGAGTCTCTGGCCAAAACCGAACAACAAAGCTTAAGAGTGGAAATCGAAAAAATGGACACGCTGATGAACCTTATGGCCGAACTGGTCATCTCGCGCAGCCAAATCAGCGGGGTCCTGAAAAAACTCTCGATTAAAGAGGTGGATGAAAGCCTTTCGCAGCTGAGCCGTATCACGCTAGACCTACAAAACATCGTGATGAAAATTCGTATGGTGCCGATCGAAACGGTGTCTCAAAAATTCCCACGGTTGATCAGAGATTTCGGCAGGCAGAATGACAAAGACATCAAGTTCGTTATGAAAGGGCAAGATACCGAGCTCGATCGGACCGTGATCGATCAAATCGGGGTTCCCTTGACCGAACTCTTGAAACTCTGCGCTACCTACGATATAGAGCCGAAATCGGAGAGAATGAAGAACGGTAAACCCACCGTCGCCAACCTCTTCTTCAGCGCCTATCACGAAGGCAATCATGTGAAACTCGAGATCGTATCGGATGGGTATGGCAATCCCGAAGACCTCTTTCCAGCCGAAGAAACCGAAAAGGTGCGCAAAGCTATCGATAATTTGAATGGTAAATTCTTACTCGCTGGCGAACCGGGTAAAATGACGAAAATTACGATCTTGCTACCCCTAACTTTGGCGATTATGCAATCCCTGTTGGTCAAAGTCCTCAATAACCTTTACGCGATTCCGATCGCGTCGATCGATAGTACCTTGAGTCTCCCTATCACCGAAATCCAAACCGTGCAATCTCGGGACGTCATCGTGATACGCGGAGAGATCATCCCGGTCGTCTGGCTGAGCGACGTTTTCGGTTTTTACTCCGATACTCAGAAAGACAACATACAGGTGGTCATCGTCATCGACGGCAGCAAAAAATACGGGTTTGTCGTGGACGGATTGTTGGGGCAAGAAGACGTGGTGATCAAATCACTCGGGAAACTCTTCAACGACGTTCGGGAGTTCTCGGGCGGGGCGATTTTGGGCGACGGCAGCATTGCGATGATCCTCGAAATCAGCGCTATTGTTAGGCATCTATAATTAACCAGGCATAAGAAAGGGTAGAAGGAGGACAACTATGGCTGAAAAGAAGGAACAAGCGGTCGCTAAAAGAGAAAAAATCGAAGAGATCCTTAGTTTTAAAATCGGTAAACAGGAGTTTGCATTTAACGTGGATTCGGTCGAATTGGTCATCGAACGCGCCGAAATCACCCCGGTCCCGAAAAGCCGAAGCTATATCGAAGGGGTTATGAATCTTCGCGGCAGGATTGTACCGGTTGTTGACCTAACCAAGTTGATTCACATAGAAACAGAAGCGGACCAACATTTCGAAAACGTCTTGATCGTCAAGCACGAAGGAGCCGAGGTCGGTTTTTTCGTGAATGAAGTGCGCGAAGTGATCAATGTGAAAGAAAGCGAAATCGATACCGGCGCGCGTACCGACCAACTGGATCAGAAGGTGCGCGGGGTCGTGAAACGCGGAAAGCGGTTGATCCTGTTTATGGATATAGACCAAATTATGAAGGCTTGTGAAGGAGAGTAGCGCTCTTTCCTTACTTGATGAAGAGGAGGCAGGTATGGCGGAGATAAAAGTGGTCGGGTTCCAAATAGGTGACGAAGAGTACGCTATCGATATTATGAAAATTGACAGCGTGACCGAGATGTTGAAGATTATGAAACTACCTGGATTGCCTACGTTTGTGAAGGGGGTCGCGAATTTAAGAGGCGAAGTGATTCCGATACTCAACACCAGAACGAAATTCGGTTTGAGCTCGAAACCCGACGATTCCAAAGACAGGATCGTCATCATACTCGTCGGCAACAAGAAGGTTGGGATGATTGTCGATGAGGTGAAAGAGGTGTTGACGCTCCAAGATGAACAGCTGGAAGAAACTCCATCGACGGCGGGCGCTTCTTCCGCGCGGTTCATCAGCGCTATCGCGAAGCTTGACAATCGTATGCTGATCATATTGGATATCGATAAGATTCTAAGCGAAGATGAGATCTTGCGAATGGACAAAGCGCTGGAAAGAGTATAAGCGCGTCGTTTCTGAACCTCAAAAAAGAGCACTGAGACTCAGGTGCTCTTTTTTATAAATTCTCGAGCGTCGACGGTTTTCCGGTAGTCAGACTAAGCCGGAGACCCTTTGTTCTTTTTTATGACTTCAATAAGACATCTTCGACACTGACCCATTCGAAAGTGATGGGAAAGGGGGCACTATGGAATATCGTCTATTTGGCAAGACCGGAGTCGAGGTCTCCATTCTCGGTTTCGGGATGATGCGCTTGCCTATCCTAAATAACGATCCGGGGCAAATTGACAAGGCCGAAGCGACGCGGATGGTTCGAATGGCCATCGATCAGGGCGTCAATTACATCGACACGGCTTACGGTTACCATAAAGGACAAAGCGAGCATTTCACACGAGAGGCCTTAGGCGACGGTTATCGTGACAAAGTTTTTTTAGCGACCAAGATGCCGACCTATCTGGTAAAGGAAAAAGCCGACTTCGAGAGGTTTTTTCAAGAGCAAAAAACGAAGCTCGGTACTGATCGCATCGATATGTACTTACTGCACACGTTGAATCAAAAGCGATGGGATCTGATCAACGGACTCGATGTTCTCGAGTTCTTGGAAGAGAAGCGGAAAGCCGGCGAAATTCGATTCTTCGGATTCTCTTTCCACGATGATTACCCGGCGTTTGAGTCGATCGTAAACACCTACGATTGGGATTTCTGTCAGATCCAGTTTAACTATATGGACACAGAGGTGCAAGCGGGGCTACGTGGCCTTCGTTTGGCGCATGCGAAGGGTATGGCCCTGATCGTGATGGAACCGATCAAAGGGGGAAAGCTCGCGAATCCTTCTCCTGAAATACGTAGGATACTATCCGAGGCGCAACCGACCTGGTCCCCAGCTGAATGGGCTTTACGCTGGGTCGCGAACTTTCCGGAAGTGTCCTTGATCTTGAGCGGGATGAGCACGATGGCTCAGGCGCAAGAAAACGTCAAAGTCGCCAACCAGATGAAAGCCAATACCTTTGCGCAAAAAGAAAATGAAGCCATCAAAAAAGCAGTCGAAGCTTTCCAGAGCTACCGGCAGATCCCGTGCACCGAATGCGGGTACTGCCAACCGTGTCCGGAAGGGGTCGCAATCCCCGACATCTTTTCACTCTATAACGAAGGGAAGATGTTCGGCGTGATGGAAACCGCCATAACCCAATATCGCACTCTCTTTTCGTCCAAACACAAAGCCGATCGTTGTGTCGCCTGCGGAAAATGCGAAACCCTTTGCCCACAAGGGTTACCGATAATAGATTTGTTGAAACAATGCCATGAAGCGTTGAATTCCTAAGACGGACGGTTCGCGAAAGAGAGGCCTTTTTTTGATCATAGCAAAAGCCCTAACGAAAAAATTCGGCAACCTCACCGCTGTCGACAATCTCTACCTTCACGTTCGAAGCGGAGAAATTTACTCTTTCTTGGGACCCAACGGGGCGGGTAAGACCACGACCATCCGGATGCTGACCGGCTCGCTGTCGCCGACCTCAGGCGCGATAGAAATCGACCGAAAACGCTATGAGCAAGACGAGATCACAATAAAACGAGGGATCGGTGTCGTTCCCGACGAGCCACGGATGTACGAAAACCTTAAAGGAATCGAGTTTATCGAGTTCGTCAAAGGCATTTACCACCTTGACCCAAAGCTTACGGACCAACGTTTCAACGAGCTGTGCGCCGCGTTCGATATCGATTTCTTGCAGACCTATATCGGCGACTATTCACACGGGATGAAACAGAAATTGATGGTCATTTCGGTCTTAATGCGACGGCCGAAGGTCTTATTCCTCGATGAGCCGACGGTAGGACTGGATGCCCGTGCCGCCAGGGTGTTGAAAACGCTGCTGGATCATTTCCGAAATGAGGGAAGCGCGATACTCCTGACGACTCACATCCTCGAGATCGCGGAAAAGATGAGTGATCGAATCGGCATCATAAGGAATGGGAAAATGGTCGTGGAAGGGTCGATGGAAGATCTTAGGAAAATCGGAAACAACCAAGCCAACTCTTTGGAAGACATCTTTTTAGACCTGACAAGCAAAGACGCCTCGGCAGGATGACACCGATGGCGTTTAAAACGATGATTCCCCTAGACTTCCGCCTTTTACTCAGATATTCTTTAAAAAATAAAAAGCGGAGAAACAAGGAGAAGGTGAGGTCCGGGCCTTTGGCATCCGCCTTTTCTTCTTGGTTCGGTTATCTCCTGGCCCCGCTGATCTTTGTCGTCTTTCTAACACCGGTTTACTACGACCTCTTTTTGAAATTGGCCGTCCCGTTGGTTAAATTTGGTATGAACTCGCCGTTTCTCGTCTCCGATGTCCTTCTGGCGCCGGTATTTACCGTGACGGGACTGCTCTTCTCCCTTCAATTCGCCGCGCTGTTGGTGGTCGAGCTATTTGAAAACGATATGACTCCCTTGTTGCTGACGATGCCCATCAGGCGATCTTCGATCTTCATCGTCTCCTCTATGAACACGCTGTTGATGACGAATTTTGGTATCTCGATGACCGTATCGATCTCTTTAGCCTATTCAATGCTCAACCGGGATCGGCTTTGGTGGGGCATACTAGGCATCTGCCTTTGGATGCTCTTCCTGATAGCGTTGGGTGTTCTCTTCGGCCTCCTTCTCGCCAAGCTCATCGGTAAAACCGCTGCAAAAAGGGCTTCTCAGTTGATCACTTTTCTGATCGTTATTTTGGTGGTGATAAGCCCCTCGGTCGTGACGCCCGTGAATGGACTTAATCCCGGCTCCGTTTTAAGGTCCCTGAGCGGCAGCGCCAACCTCTTCCTGTCGTCGGGGTGGCCCCACTATTGGTTAATGGTCGCCCTAAAAGGACAACTGGCGTTTTTAATCCTGCTACTAGCCGTCACGGTAAGCCTGTTCACCTTCGTTTTCGTTTGCGCCAATACTCTGAACTATTCTCCCGCACGGAAAAACCGGGATAGAAGGAGGGTAGAGGTCGTTGGCGAAAAATCCGGCGCGAAAAATAGAGGATCCTTTCCCCTTCTAAAAAAAGAACTGAGGTTGATGTTTCGAGAGAGCGGGATCATTTGGTATTTAATCTACCCCCTAGCTTTCCCGATCTTGCTTGTAATCGGAAGATACCATCAAACGCCTTTTGTTTCTCTTCTCTTTATGATCGTCGCGACGATGTACTCCGGAATGGTGTCTGTTACGATGATGGTTTTCGAAAAGAGGATATGGCCGGTTCCCACGTATTTTCCGGTCTCCTTTCTGTCTTCGATCAGACTCAAGGTTTTCATTCCCGTCGTCCTCTTCGTTTTGGAGTCCCTGATTCTACTCGGCCTATTTATCGCTCAAACTCCGTCGGCGATCTATGATGTATTTATGATCGCTCCTATCGCCATGATCCTCTATTACTGCAGCCTTTTGGGCATTCGCCTTTTTCTGCAAGACCCCGACCGCGATATCTCTCAGCGCAATCGGTTGTTGAAGGGGTCCGAAGTGTTGAGATTGGAGGCGGTCTCGATTGGGTTTTCCGTGGGCTTTTATGGCGCATTCTATTGTCTGAAAACGTTCTTGATCGAAGGATCTTTTTTGTTTTTCGAGCGCCTCCCGCCTTGGAGCGTCATCCTCCTGCTGGCCGGAATCCTCATCGCGTTACTCGCGCTTCTGCTCCGATCGATTCAAATGGAGCGCCGGAAGATCCATCGATTGCTCGTCGAGTGAGCGGCACCTCGACTTCGTTCTATAGAACCATTTATTCGAACCTTCTGGGTACGGAGGTATGACATGCGCGCTGACAATCGGCTTAAAGAAACTGCTCTGGAAATCGTCCGTTGCGCGATCCGGGAGAACCTACCGGATCGAGCCTTAAGCAGAGCGCTGGCAAAAACCACGCTACCGGGCCCGTTAACACTGATCGCGATAGGAAAAGCCGCTTGGCGTATGGCTAGAACCGCCCTTGAATGCCTGGGGCCCAGGATCGCCACAGGGATCGTGTTGACCAAATACGGGCATTCGGAAGGGCCGCTCCGGGGTATCGAAATCTTCGAAGGTGGTCATCCCCTGACCGACGAGAACTCCATTTTAGCGACTCGGGCGATCTTGGAAAGGGTAGGCGCTACGTCCGTGTCGCAGCGTATCCTTTTCTTGCTCTCCGGCGGGGGGTCGTCCCTCTTCGAACTCCCGATCGAAGGCCTGCATTTAGAAGACTTGAAAGCGATCAACGAACGATTACTGAACAGCGGAGCTTCTATTCACGAAATCAACGCCGTGAGAAAACGCCTTTCCGGAGTGAAGGGAGGGCGGTTCGCGCGTTACGCACATCCCCGGCCCATCTCGGCCTTCATCCTTTCCGACACTTTGGGAGATCGCATAGACAACGTGGCCTCTGGACCCGTAACTGTCGATCGAACCACGACCCGGGAAGCCCTCGATATCATACGAAGGTATTCTATACACCTTCCCGCTTCTCTATCGAAAGCGATGGAACGCCCCTCTCCCAACGCCTTGCCTGGTGTGGAGACTTCCGTCATCGGCGACGTTCGCTCCCTCTGTCGCTCTGCGCAAGAAAAAGCCCGGGAAGAGGGATATGCGCCGCTTTTGCTCACCACGCAATTTGACGGCGAGGCCAGCGCGTGCGCCAAAATTCTGACGTTGGTAGGAAAAGAGATCGTCCACTCTCAAACGCCGATTTCCGCACCCGCCGCGGTGTTCATCGGAGGGGAAGCCCTAGTGCGGGTCCTCGGGAAAGGTAAGGGAGGACGTTGCCAAGAGATGGCTTTGTTAGCGGCTAAAGAGATCGCGGGTTATGAGTCCCTCTGTTTTTTTGCCTGCGGATCAGACGGAACGGACGGCCCGACGGACGCCGCGGGCGGAATAGCGACCGGGGATACGGTCCTCCGACTCGCAGAAAAGGGGCTGAGCCCGGATGACTTTTTACGGAACAACGATTCACACGAAGCGTTGAAAGCGGCGGACGGGTTGATCTATACCGGCCCGACGGGAACCAACGTCAACGACCTGTACGGAATTCTAGTGGGGAATTAATACCTCGGGACGGGGATTTTAGGTTATTTCTAATAAGAAATCGGGTATAATAAAACAGTTGTTGATCGTTCCAACTACGATCGCTTAAAGATCCCTTCGGGATAATTCGCGATCCAGCTTTAAAAAAGGAGTGGACAAGGTGGACCATTCTCAGATCAAACTCATCATCTTCGATGTCGGAGGCGTCGTGTACGGCCGAACGAACGTCTGGAGGAAAGCGGCGCAAGAGCTGGGGGTTTCCTATAGGAAATTCAACGAATACGCGACCTTAAGCGGCATTCAAGGCTTTCAGCGCGGACTGATCAGTCAAGAGTACTTTATGAAGGTGTTTCAACACCTGACGCACCACCGCACGCCCGAGGACCTTTGGACCCGATTTTTCGATCCCGCGCCGATTCCTGAGACGATTGACGTGATCGAAAGACTAAAAAAGAGATTCCGAGTCGTCGCCGGCACAAACACCGTGACTCCGCACTATGAGGTTCATACGCAAAGAGAGGACTACGCCATCTTCCCGAAAGTTTACGCGTCGCATCTGATTCACTTGGCCAAACCCGATCCGCAGTTCTACACGCATATCCTGCAGGCGGAGGCCGTTTCGCCCGTCGAATCCGTGTTCATCGACGATTCCATTCAGAACGTAGAATCGGCCCTAAAACTCGGAATCCACGCGATACACTTCACTGAGGGAAAGGCTTTGCAGGAAGCGCTGTCGCCTTTATTGGTCTACTAGTCCTACCCAAACGGTTTATTTTTTCGACAAAAAGTGGTCTATCAAAACGAGCCGCTCGTTTCTATCGAGGATTCGGGCGCATCGTCGAAAGATAGCAGGAACACATTCAAACAGAAAGGAGTGAGTGGTATGAAACACCGAAAGATTCTGCTCGTCGTTCTGCTGCTAACCTTGTTGAGTTTGTCCGCGTTTTCGGCAAAGATCACCATCACTTGGTGGATCAATCCTTGGAGAATCGCGCCCCCGGGGTTCCCAGCCGATAAGGCGCCTTCCAGCGAAGACTACCCGAAATGGGCCTCCGAGGAGTTTATGAGGCTGCACCCCGACGTCGAAGTGAATTACGTGGTGGTGGGCAATCAGGAGTATTCGCAAAAGATGGCCGCCGCCATCGCGACGAGAACCCAGCCGGATTTCTTCAAAGGGCCCGTTTGGGATAGCCGCTGGGCCCAGAGCGGATTGCTGGAGCCCATCGATGCCTATTTGTCGCAAGAAGACCGGGAAGATTTCTACCAAGTTGTGTTGGACGAAGGGTTGGTCAATGGCAAACGTTATATTTGGCCTTGGAACTTCGGCACAAATGGTATGGGAACTGCGATGCTCCTCTACACCCCCGATTTCGACAAAGCGGAGATCGATTGGAGACACATCGTTCGGAACGGTTGGACGATGGAGGAGTTTGTAGAGGCTTGTAAAAAGCTAACCTGGGATTCGAACAACGACGGAGAGATCGATCATTACGCGATCAGTTTCGGCGCGAAAGACATTCATAACATCATCAACTTCTTGTATGCCTTTGGCGGCCGTTTGAGCGACGAAGCGGAAACGACGGTCACATTGAATACTCCCGAAGCCGTCGCGGGTTTGCAGTTCGTCATAGACCTGGTGAACAAGTACAAAGTCGCGCCAAAAGGGGTCGAGGCCCTCGGCGTGTACGACGTTATCGGAGATTTCCACTCTCACCGCACGAGCATCGGCTTTGGCGGACCTTACGAGATCGGGCGGATCACGCGGTACATCCTCGCCGGAACGCTAAAAGAGATGTTCTATCCGGTTCTCGCGCCCTTCCCGCACGTGGAAGGAAAGGATCCGGTCGCGCATACCAGCGGGAGCGGGTTCATCATTTTCAAGCAGAACGATCAAGCGAAACGCGATATGGTCTTCGAGTTCGTCAAATTCTTGACGAACAAGCAAAATCTCGCCTTGCTCGAAACGCTGCAATACCTCACCGCACGCGATTCCGTCAACCAAAGACTGTACTTGAATGACCCCTATATGAACAAACAAGTGAAGACCTACGGGGAGATCATGGACAAGTACGGGATGTCCTTCTTCGGTTCGCAAGAATTCCCCTGGTCACAGATAGAAAAGTACATCATCAGCGCGTTCGAAGCGGCCTTCGCGGGATCAAAAACACCGAAGAAAGCTCTGGACGACTTCGTGGCCGAAGCCGATAAAATCGTCAAAAAGGCTAAGTAACCGAGCCTATCTTAATCACGGGGCGCGTGAAGGCGCGCCCCTACTGTTTGTGATCAGGTTGGTGATCGGATGACACTGGCGAAACGCGTCGTGAAAGGACGGGCAGGTTACTTTTTTGTCCTTCCTCATTTTGGCATGTTCACATTGTTCTTTCTAATTCCAGTAGGTTGGGGCGTGTATCTGAGCCTCTTCGACTACAACGTTTTCTCCCAAAGGTTCATCGGCTTCGAAAACTTCGCCACGCTTTTTTCTGATTGGCTATTCCTAAAAGCGTTGGGAAACACCTTTCTCTACACCTTCGGTGTCGTCCCGCTCTGGTTGGGGAAAGCGCTCATCGTCACCGTCTTGCTCCACCCGTTCCGCAACTCCATCAAAACTTTCTATAAGGCCTTGTTCTATCTGCCCCACGTGACCTCCTCGGTCATCGTCTCTATGATCTGGCTTTGGGTGTACAACCCGAATTACGGGTTGCTCAACTACTTCGTCAAATCTGTCGGACTCGCCCCCGCCATTTGGCTGGGGAACAAGTTTCTCGCGATGCCCGCGTTGATCTTCATGCAATTCATTATGGGCGGCGGTTCCACGATCGTCCTCCTTTCTGCCGCGATGGCATCGATTCCGGACTATTACTTCGAAGCCGCCAGACTCGAAGGGGCCTCATCGTGGAAAGTCTTTACCAAAGTGACGATACCCCTACTCAAGCCAACGATCCTATACGCGCTCATTATGGGAACGATCGCGAACTTCCAAACCTTTTCGAACGTATACATAATGACCAGAGGGGGACCCGAGTTCTCCACGATTAGCATCGGATACTTGGTATACACCACGGCCTTCAGGGAATACAACCTCGGCTTGGCTTCCGCGATGTCGATGGTGATGTTCGGCATTTTGGCCCTCCTGGGTTTCTTGCAGTTCAAATGGCTTGGCTCCAACGTCGAGTATTAGGGGGAGGGTTGAGTATGACGCCTTGGAAAGCAAAACAGAAAGTAAAAATGGTCTTGTCTTTGGCCGTCTTGACGCTTTTTGGCCTGCTGGCCTTCATTCCGTTGTATTGGATGGTCATCACCGCGATCAAACCCGCCTCCTTGACCTTGCGCTTTCCTCCCGAGCTCTTTCCGAAAAACCCGACGTTAGCGAACTTCCAAGAGCTCTTTCAAAGACCGTTGATACTGAGATGGACCTTTAACAGCGGGGTAGTGGCGGTGAGCGTTACATTCCTCCAGCTGTTGTTGTGTACGATGGCGGGGTATTCTCTGGCAAAAAAGCGCTTCCCCTTGAGCCAGCTTCTTTTTTTCGTCTATATCGCTTCCATGATGATCCCTAAACAGGTAACGCTCGTTCCCCTGTACATCTTGGTCTCGAAATTCGGTATGATCAATACCTATTGGGGGTTGATCCTTCCGAGCGTCGCCGCGCCTTTTGGGGTTTTCTTGATGCGGCAGTTCCTGGTGACCGTTCCGACAGAGATCATCGAAGCGGCGAAAATTGACGGTGCGAGCGAATGGCGGACCTTCTACAAAATTATCGTTCCAATCTCTCTACCGGCGATGGCCGTGTTGGGGATTTTTACCTTCGTCGCCGAATGGAATGATTTTTTGTGGCCTCTGATCGTGACGAACACCCAACAGATGAAGACGCTCCAAGCCGGTTTGGCGCTTCTGCAGGAAGAAGTGCCGATGCAGTACGCGTTCCTGATGTCCGGGGCAACCTACGCTGCGGTCCCGATGATTATCATATTCTTTGCCTTCTCCAAATACTTCTTGAAAGGCGTTACGGTCGGAGCGATCAAATGAGTACTTTAGAAGCTCGCCCGCCTTCCGGGAGAGATCGTCGCGCCATCGGTGAGCACGCGTCATAGGGCGTAAAACTCCCTCGTCTGTGGTATAATTCTGCGGAAAATGAAGGATTTCCGATTTTTTTGTTGCAAAGGCGGAGGAATCAGGATGGAAAAGAAAAGGTTTTACGTCACCACGCCCATCTATTATGTGAACTCAGAACCCCATATCGGTTCCGCTTACACGACCATCGTCGCGGATATGATCGCGCGATACCAACGCTTGCGCGGATACGACGTCTACTTCTTAACCGGAACCGACGAACATGGGCAGAAGATTCTGGAAACCTCTCAAAAAGCCGGGGTTGATGTTCAGCTCTTCTGCGATAAATGGGCGAGCAAATTCAAGGAACTTTGGAAAGACTTGGATATCTCGAATAACGACTTTATCAGAACGACCCAACCGCGACATACCTATGTCGTTCAAGCTTTCGTGAAGCGCTTATTCGACAGAGGGCACGTTTATAAAGGCGTCTACGAGGGATGGTACTGCATTCACGAAGAGGCCTTTTGGTCGGAAGAGGACCTTATTCGAGACAACGGCCGACGAGTCTGCCCAACCTGCAAACGAGAAGTGCGCTGGGTCGCCGAAGACAATTACTTCTTCCGGCTTTCCTCATTTCAAGAACCGCTTCGAGAGCTCTATGAAAAGAACCCGTCCTTCGTCGAACCCGACTTCCGCCGTAACGAAATGTTGAGCATCATCAAAGGTGGGCTCAAAGACCTCAGCATTTCCCGCACCTCCTTTTCGTGGGGAGTCCCGATGCCGGATGACCCAAAACACGTCATCTACGTCTGGGTGGACGCGTTAATCAACTACATCAGCGCCCTCGGTTACGCCACGGACAATCAGGAGCTGTATCGTCGGTATTGGCCGGCCGATCTACATTTGATAGGCAAAGAGATCAACCGATTCCACTCGATCGTTTGGCCCGCGATGTTGATGGCCGCGGGTTTGCCTCTACCTAAGAAGGTTTTCGCGCACGGTTGGCTGACGGTAAACGGGGAAAAGATCAGCAAATCCGCGGGAAATGCGATAGACCCCAGACTCCTGATGGACGTTTACGGCAAAGACGCCGTTAAATACTACTTGCTCAGAGACATCAATTTTGGCAAGGACGGCGACTTTTCCGAAGACCATCTCATCCAGCGCATCAACGCTGACCTGGCGAATGACCTGGGTAACCTGCTGCACCGCACGACGGCGATGAGTCTACAGAATTTCGCTGGCGTATTAGAGAAAGAGGGCGGGTTGAACGAGGAAACCCCGGATAGAGACCTCATTGCGGCTTTCGAAACAATGAAAGCCACCTACTTCGAGAAGATGGACAGGTACCAGTTCACACAAGCCTTAGAAGCCCTTTGGGCGTTCATTGGTTTTTCAAATAAATACATAGATATGACCGAACCTTGGAAGTTGGCGAAAGAGGAGTCACAGAGGGGAAGACTCCGACAGGTTTTGCGAAACCTCGCCGAGGCGCTAAGGAACATCGCCATCGCCATCAAACCGATTATGTTCTCCACCTCTGAAATCATCTACAAACGTTTAGGGCTCGGTTCGGAATCTTGGAATGAAGCGACCTTCGAAGACTTCACCTGGGACAGCGCTCGAGACTTCCATATGGCTGAAGGGGAACCCTTGTTCCCTAGAAGGGATATCAAGGAGTTCAAAAAGGTCATTCAATCGCCCAGCTTGGAACCGAACAACCCGACGAAGGACCCGTCGCAAGAGAAACCGGAAAACTTGCTCATCATCGATTACGATCAGTTTCGGACGGTTCAGATGAAGGTAGGATTGGTTTTGGAAGCCAAAAAGGTCGAGAAATCCAGGAAATTGATGCGGTTATCGGTCGAGCTTGGAGAACCCAAACCCCGACAGATCATTGCCGGTATCGCTCAGTATTACGAGGCCGAAGCGCTCGTTGGAAAGCGGATCATCGTCGTCACGAACTTGGAACCGGCAAAACTCATGGGAATGGAGTCTTTTGGCATGCTTCTCGCCGCAAAAGATGGGGTGAACCTACGGTTGCTGACGGTTGACGGCGAAATCCAACCCGGCGCAGCCATATCATGAAAGAACTCGTAGATAAAAACGGCACCGAACACGACCGCAGTGTCGTTATAGAGCGGCCTTTCGAAGAAGAGCTGAGCGAAGCCTACATAAACTATTCGATGTCGGTCATCATCGGAAGGGCCATTCCGGATGTCCGCGACGGGCTGAAACCCGTTCAACGCAAGCTGTTGTATGGGATGTTGGAGCTAAACCTCGCTCATAATCAAGCCTACAAAAAAAGCGCCCGTATCGTCGGAGAGGTAATGGGGAAGTTCCACCCCCACGGAGACGCCTCTCTCTATGAGACGCTCGTACGGATGGCCCAAGATTTCAATATGCGTCACCCGCTGGTCGACGGACAAGGAAACTTCGGGTCCGTGGACCGTGATCCCCCCGCGGCAATGCGTTATACAGAGGCGCGGCTGACGAAAATTGCTGAGGAAATGCTGGCCGATCTAGATAAGGATACCGTGCCGTTCGTTCCCAACTTCGACGAATCCTTGAAGGAACCATCTGTCTTGCCTTCGAACGTACCGAATCTGCTTATGAACGGCGCTACAGGAATCGCGGTAGGGATGGCAACGAACATCCCGCCCCATAACCTAGGGGAACTCGTGGACGCTATGGCCTATCTCATCGACCGACCGGAGGCCACGGTTCAAGACCTGCTTCAGTTCGTAAAGGGACCTGATTTTCCGACCGGAGGTAGGGTCTTGAGGGCTGAAAACCTGCGGTCTATCTACGAGACCGGTTCGGGCTCTTTCACGATAGAAGGGGTATACTCGGTCGAAGACGACCAAATCATCATACACGAAATTCCCTACGGCGTCAACAAAGCCGGACTGATCGAGCAGATTGCCGAATATTTCAAGAAAACAGAAAAGAGAATGATCCGCGATATACGGGACGAATCAGACCGCAACGGGATGCGTATTGTCATCGAGGTGGCGCGGGGTATCAGTCCTCAAGTCGTTATGAATCACATTTTGAAACGCTCTTCGATTCGCGTCAACTTTCCCGTGAAGCTCCTGGTGATCGACGCGAAGATGAAACCCCGTGTGATGAACCTGAAGGAACTCTCTGAAGCCTACCTAAACCACCGGTACGCGGTCATCACCAGGAAAACGGAGAACGAGCTGTTCGTGGCGAGTCGTCGCGCCCATATCATCGAAGGGTTGGTTAAAGCCGTAAGGTCGATCGACACCACGATCGATATCATCCGTCACTCTTCCGATGTGCCCCAAGCAACCAAGAATTTGATGGAGACGTTGGAGATCACCGAAGAGCAAGCGAAAGCGATACTGGACCTCCGGTTCGCCCGTTTGACGTCCATCGAAACGAACAACCTCAGAGAAGAATTGAAAAACCTGAACGAGACGATCGCCCGCTTAAAGACTTTGCTTTCGGACCCGCAGAACATCCGGAACGAGGTGAAACGCCTCCTGTTGGAAACCAAAAATAAATACGGCCAACCGCGCTTGACGAAAGTCGGGGGAGGGCTACCGAGCGAAGTGGATATCGAAGACTTGGTCGTCGATCGGCCTATCGTGATCACCGTCACAAAAAGAGGGTACATTCTCGTTTCGGAATTGCAGAACTACCGGACACAGGCGAGGGGCGGCCGAGGCGCCAAAGGAATAGCGACCAGAGAAGAGGACTTCGCCAGACACATCATGGTCACTACCAAGCTGGCGAACACGCTGTTCGTCTCCTCTATGGGAAAGGTCTATACGCTGAAGAACTACGAGATAGAGGACTCCACAAAAGGCACGAGGGGAAAACATCTGATGTCGTATCTACGCTTGGTAGAAGGCGAAGCGATCCGGACGGTTCTGAAGATGGGGATTGAGTTTTCCGAAGACACCGACCTGTTGTTCATTACCGCGAAAGGTAAGATCAAGCGGACCTCCCTAAGCGATTTTTCGAGGGCGGGGACCTCAGGGGTCATCGGGTTGAAACTCGAAGAAGAGGACAAGGTGGTGGACGCCGTGCTGGCCCCCGCACAAGACGATCATTGGAACGTTTTCATCGGCACGGCGAAAGGGATGGCTATTCGCTTCCCGCTCACTTCTATCCGAAGAATGGGCCGGGCGGCGATCGGGTTGAAAGGAATATCGTTGAAGCCGGACGACCTCGTGGTGTCTATGACGCTTATCCACGAGAAAGCCACAGACGAGCCGGTTTTAACGGTGACGACGCGAGGTTTTGGAAAGCGAACCCCGATCGCCAGTTACCGCATCCAATCTCGCGGCGGAATCGGCTTGAAGAACCTCGCGTGGATCCCCGAATTGGGCGATGTGCTCACTGTCCAAGTGATCAACGATGCCGATGAGGTCATCATCGTCACCAAAATGGGATACACGATCCGCTTCTCCGCCTCCGATGTCCGGACGATGGGACGCGTCACTCGCGGTGTTAAGGTTGTCGATTTGGGGCTCGAGGATGAGGTCGCTTCGGTGGAGAGAATCCAGATAGACGAGGAACCTAGCCCCGCTCCGAAGTCAGGTGATAAGACACCTTCGAAAAAAGCGGCGAGCCCGGTTGATGATATAAGTGAAGTTATCGAAGATATAGAAGATTTGGAAGAGATAGATAATCTCGAAGAATCGGCGGAAGGGGCGGAAGCCGACGCCGAGTCTGATCATTTAGATAGCGAAAATCCATAGATTCCTAGGAGGGAACGAAGATGCTGAAGGTTAACGAAGAGAACGGTTGGTCCATCGTTCATATGCAAGATGAGCTGGATATGTCCAACTCGAATCAGTTTAAAGAAGAAGTGATCCGCGTCTTGATCGAAAATGGAAAAACCCACGTCGCGTTGGACTTTTCATCCTTGGAGTATATCGACAGCTCCGGACTCGGCACCGTCGTCAGCTTGCACAAACGGTGTAAGATGAACGGCGGGAAGCTGGTGATCTTCGGAATCAGCCAAACTCTCTTAAAACTGTTCAAACTCACTTCCCTAGACAAAGCCCTGAATCTGTATGAGCATAAGGAAGCGGTCTTTGGAAGCGGGAAACAATGAATCTGGCTATAGGAGCTGATCACGCAGGGTTTCATCTGAAAGAAGCGATTCGACAGTATTTTGAACGTAGAGAACACTATTTTGTCGATTGCGGGACCTTTGACCCGTTCGAGCGCGTGGATTATCCCGACTATGCGAAAAAGGTGTGCGAAGCGGTCCTGTCTCACGAGGCTTCTTTTGGGATTTTGGTTTGCGGAACCGGCATCGGTATGTCGATCGCGGCGAACAAATTCCCCGGAATACGCGCGGCATTGGCGTGCTACCCCGATATGGCGAAACTGGCGCGCGCGCACAACAACGCCAACGTCATCGCGCTCGGCGGCCGGGTGATGGGAGAAGAATTGGCCATTTGGTGCGTGGAGTCTTTCATCCACAGCGAATTTGACGGAGGCCGCCATCAACTCAGGGTGGACAAGCTCGATCGTTTCATCAAATAGTGACCACGGAGCGGAAAATGTGATGAGGAAACTACGACGCGCGCTTTTCTTCGGAATCTTAGGCGCCCTACTACCAGTTTTCTTAACGAGTTGTTTCGTGTTGAACATATTCTTTCCCTTACCGGGTAAAGCGAAACGCAACCTATCCGTGTTCCTGCACTACAAGAATCTGTCTCTAGAGAACCACGAGATGGTTTCCGTAGAGTTGTACTTGACAAAGGTCGAGTTCGGGGGGAAGTCGCTGGACGTCAAAAAAGCCTTCGTCTTGTCCATCGCTCCGGCCCGCCAAACTCAGAACCTGACGGACTTTTTCAGCAACGAGCACATCGTTTTGGGACAATACACCTTTTCCGAAACAGAGGCTAATATCTCCAAACCTTCATTCACTTTTACCTGCGGAAACACGGCGACCATAACCTATCACGAGTATGTAGCGAGCGAGTTTGGCGGAAATGGGACCGTCGAAGCCACCGCTATTGCCTTCAATTTAGCCAATACCACGTTTGAGGCGCCCGTTATGCAACTTTCTAGCGCAAGGTTCGACAAATACGCCAGCCTCACGCTGCCGGGTGGGCAAAGCCGCCTGATTCTGATGCTAAACTTGAAATCGATCCCGACTCTCCAAGCGCTGAAAGGCGGAAGCGATCGCTCGTTTTCTTTGAGCGGATCTATTTCGATGGTTTCCAGGGACCTCTGTTTCGTCTATGGCTCCGTTTCGGATCTCTCCTCGGCAGGGACCTTGGTTCCGGGACAGTATTGGACTGTCGACTTCGATCAGACCTCAGGCCTCGTGTTTGAAGACTATTATTGGGGCTTTGGGACCTACACGCAGGACGAGTCGCTCAAGAGTCATCGATATTTTTTCTTCGCTCCGCAAATCACGAACCAGTCCTATCCAGCCGTTTTCGAACTGTACCTTCCCGGGCATACCAGCAGTGTGGGTCGTAAAGAGTTCGAAGTGCCGGACGTCGACGAATTGCGCGTGGATATGACAATACAGTCGGATAATTGAGATGCTTTACCCAAAACCCTCTTCCGGAAATAATCTTGGGAACCTGTCCCCAAAGAAAAACACTCCGCAGAAAAAAAAGAAAAGGAAGATCTCCTTGATATATTGGTTCACGATTCTGGCGTTGAGCAGCTGGATGGTCTACCTAAACATCCACGTCGTGTTCGAATACCAGGGAGCCAGCGCGAAGTACGAGACAGTCCTGCGGGAGTACGAAGCGAAAAAGAAAGAGTTAGAGGAAAAGATGGAAGAGTATTTACGCTTACGTGCCCGAATGGAAGAACATGGGTTGCAATGACTCCTTAATAGCCGGGGGGTTGGCGGATTCGAAAAACTTCTACGTCACGACTTCGGACAAGCCAAACCGGCGCCAAGTTGATAAGGCAAAACGGCTGGCGGAAGAGCTTTCCGCACCTTACCTCGATAAGCGACGTTCGATCTTGGCCAATCGAGAAAGTCATCACGATTTTTACTACGTCGTGGAGAGAAATCGTGTCCTGATACGCCGACAGTCTGACATTTTCTTCTTTCACCCATCCAGCGCGAAGATGCGGATGCGTAATTGGAACCACGGACAGAACGAATACCTGCTAGACGCCTTCCAACTCTCCGGCGGGGAGCGAATCTTAGACTTGACCCTCGGTTTAGGGTCCGACGCAATACTGATGGGCGGCTTTCTACGAGAAGGACAGGTTATCGGGTTGGAGTCTTCGTTGCATATTTACACGATCGTTCGGTACGGTTTGCAAGACTACGTGGATCCGGCCGACTGGATCAATGAGAGTATGAAGCGAATCACACCGATCCACGCAGACTATAAAACTTATCTCAGAACGACTCCGGATAAGTCTTTCGATCTCGTTTACTGCGACCCGATGTTTGACCATCCCGTGATGCGCTCGTCCGGATTGAATCCTATACGCCCTTTCGCAAACCACGAAGGAGTGTCGGAGGAAGACATCGAAGAGATGAGAAGAGTGTCGCGAGGTCGCGTTGTGTTTAAGACGCTCATACGAGACCGATTGCTCGGGCAGATACCGGTGAATCGAGTGTACGGCAGCAAGAGCAGTGGCATACTTTATGGGGTTATTCTATGAAGATACCGGTACTTTTCGGGCCCACCGCGGTGGGCAAAACCGATTTGGTTCTGAAATTGTGCGAGACCTATCCCATCGAGGTCATTTCGATGGATTCGATGCAAATCTATCGACAGATGGATATCGGAACCGCCAAACCCTCGAAAGAGGTCTTGGCGGTTGCGAAGCATTGGATGATCGATATTTTGGACCCTCAGGAGGAATACAACGCGTATCGGTATCGCTCCGATGCGCTGAAGGCGATCGAAGACGTCCGCTCGCGCGACAAAATTCCGCTAGTGGTAGGCGGAACTGGATTATACCTTGATGCGCTGATCCACGGTCTATTCGAAGGCGTCTCGAAAGACGAGGGTTTGCGGCGGGAGTTGAGAAAGACCGAAGAAAACAACCCCGGTTATTTACGGGCTTTCCTGAAAGAAGCGGATCCGGAAAGCTACGCGCGTATACACCCGAATGACATTAAAAGAACGATCCGGGCGCTCGAAGTCTACCTCTTAAGCGGAAAAACGCTCTCCACCGCTCAAAAAGATCGGGTTGGAGACGAACGGTTCTTGATCGTCGAATGCGTTCGCGGACGCGAAGAACTGTATTCGCGTATCGATGCCAGAGTCGATGCGATGATCCAAGAAGGGTTGTTGGAGGAGACTCGCGCATTGCTGGAGCAGGGCTGCACCGCCCAAACGCAATCGATGAAGGCGATCGGATACCGCGAATCCATACAGTTTTTACAAGGCCTTATCCCCACAAAGGAACAATACCGACATCGATTGAAGGTCAATACCCACCACTACGCCCGACGCCAGATCATCTGGGGCAGGAAGTACGCCCGAAAAACCTCGTGCGACTTATCCACTGAGCGTTTTGGAGAGAAAGAACAAAAAGGCCCTATCATTATCGAAAGACTCTTGGAAATGTTATAATCTTTCTCGTACGGCAGGTATTCGGTAGGCATCCGGCGCTTGTTAAACAAGCGGTTTTCTTTTACGAGGTGTGTTCTCCTCATTCTAATGACAGGGCAGGGGTGGATATGGCAGAAAAATTCAATTTACAGGATCGGTTCTTGAATCACTTGCGCTTACATAAAGTCGAAGCGAAAGTGTTCCTAGTCAACGGGTTTCAAATCAGAGGGGAAATACGATCGTTCGACAGTTTTACGATCCTTCTGGAGGACGGCAAGACCCAGAGCTTGATCTATAAGCACGCGATCAGCACGATCACTCCTTCGTCTTATGTGAAATTGGCCAAACCGCAAGAAGATAGCTCTTCCGAAGAGGAATCCAGCAAACCGGCGTCTCTTTCTAGATAAACGCTCCTAAGCGAGCGACCGAGGTATTAGCGCCAGCCGAAGGCTGTTGTTCTTCCTTCGAATATATCGAAAAAAGCGCGCCCGTTGAGGCGGACGCGCTTTTTTCTATCTTCCTTAAAGGCTGATAGGATGTTTTCGCGTCGAGAGAGAGCCCCCTCTCCCGGATGTGAAAGCTCAAAGGTTAGAGGTTCAGCACCTTTTTCACCGCCAGAAGAACCCGTTCATTTTGAAAGGGTTTGAGTATGTAATCGTCTGCGCCCTCGGAAATCGCTTCTTTGACTTTACTGGTTAGCCCCAAGGACGTGCACATAATCACCCGCGCTTGACTATTTAAAGATTTTATTTTGCGTAGCGCGTCGATCCCGTTGGTACCAGGCATCGTGATATCCATAATCACGAGGTCGGGATTCAGATCCTTAAACTTTTCCTCCGCCTGGTTTCCGTCGGATGCCTCTCCCGCGATCTCGTATCCGGCACCGGAGAGAATATTGCGTATTTGTGTACGCATGAACAATGAATCATCCACGATCAGAATGCGCGCAGACATGGTGACCTCCACTTCCTATGAGATGAAATTATACCATCTTTTTCGTTTTTTTGGGAACAATATACCTGAACTTTGTGATACAATACTTCAGTTCAAAAAAATAACGGAGGTGGTCGTATATGCAACTCTTTCTCCTAGGTCTTCAACACTTGTTCACGATGTTTGGCGCAACCGTCGTCGTTCCCATTTTAACGGGGATCCCTGTCAGCGTCGCGTTGTTTACGTCCGGCGTAGGCACACTTTTCTTTCATCTGCTGACGAAAGGGAAAGTGCCGGTCTATTTAGGCTCTTCCTTCGCCTTCATCTCTCCCATCATCGCTGTCACTTCGTATTACGCCGGCAGGGAAGACGCCCTCGCGTATGCCTTGGGTGGTGTCGTGGTCTCCGGAATCGTGTATGTCATCTTCAGCGCGATCATCAGGTATTTGGGTCCGGATCGGATCACGAAAATCTTCCCGCCTGTCGTCACCGGGACGATGATCTCTTTGATCGGCTTGATCCTATCCCCTGTAGCCGTGAACTGGGCATCCAAGAACTGGGTTTTAGCCATCGTCGTGATCGCCACCATCATCTACGTCAAACTCTACACCCGCGGTTTCATCTCTATGCTACCTATCCTGATCGGTATCGCCGTAGGCTACGTCGTCTCGTTATTCTTCGGTGTTCCCGAGTACCGTTTCGACCAATGGTTCAGCTTCCCCTTATTCTCTTTGCCTAAGTTCTCCCTCTATGCCATAGGGATCGTGGTTCCCGCAGCCATCGCTCCGGCCCTGGAACACATCGGGGACATTTACGCGGTATCTATGGTTACGAACAAACCGTTTGTCAAGGACCCCGGACTCCATCGTACGATCCTTGCCGACGGACTAGCCACCTCTTTAGCCGCTTTAATCGGCGGCCCTGCGAACACCACTTACTCCGAGAATACCGGAGTATTGGCGCTGACGCGACAGTTCAACCCTTGGGTTATGCGTATCGCGGCTATCCTGGCCATCCTTCTATCGTTTATCGACCCACTCACCCGTTTTATTCAGACGGCCATTCCTGAACCGGTGATGGGCGGGGCGTGTATCGTTCTATTTGGAATGATCGCCACCACCGGGCTTCGCGTCTTGGTGGAGAACAAGGTGGCTTTTACTTCAAAGAACATGCTGATTATGTCGATTATGCTCTTGTGCGGAATCGGCGGCGCCAACCTCTCAGTCGGCTCCTTCTCTTTGCAAGGATTGGGGTTGGCCGGCGTCATCGGAATCGTCCTCAATGCCATCCTCAAAGAGACCGAATTAAAGCACTCTGCTGAGAACACGTCTCTTATCTTAACCACTAAGTCAAAGGAGGAAGAATACAACGATCGATCCTCTTAAGCAAGAACAAAAAATCGCATCGTACAACCAGGAATGCGTGTGAGATATGTCTTTTCTTGAAGAAGTATAAGCGTGCGAGCATAAGATCGAGGTATAGAAAAAATAGGAATGAGGATGACCGTGCTTCTTTTTCGCGGGGTAAGTGGTTTTTGCGCCCCCGCGATCTGCCCTTTGCCTTTTGTTAGTGTCGCGGAAAAACGTGCCGGACTAAAGTCCGGCTTTCCCGGCGTATCGCGCCCTTGCGGAAAGAAAAAGCGCTTACACCGCGATGCTGCGCAAAGGAACCTTTCCGGTAAAAAAGATAAAACCTTGCCAAACTTAAGTTTGGCATTCCCAAGGCGTTCCCAGGGTGTTCATAGAAATCTTTTCTCTGTGTTCTCTGTGCCCTCCGTGTGAACCCCTTCTCTTCGCGCTGTCGCGGAAAGAAAAAGCGCTTACGCCGCGATTACTTCGTGGGTTAAGAATCGCGCGATCGAATATTTCCTTATTTCTTGCTGGCACCACATCACTTGACCCACAAGGATAAGCGACGAGAGTCAGTTTTCGACCTAGAGTAGCCAGGGGATGCAATCGACCCAACAATAACCGCGATAAACGCGCGAAGAATGACCCCACAAAAAAGCCTCCGAGGAAGTAAAATACACTCGGAGGTGAAGAAGGGGATGAAGACGGCAATGGAAATCAAAATGATTCTACAGACGTACAACGAGATCGCGACGATTAAAGGAACAGCGCGAGCGTTAGGGATCGCGAAAGAGACGGTAAAGAAGTATCTGAAGCGCTATTGGGAACTACATAACGGAGAAAGAAGCCGAATCAGCCCAGAAAGCGAAGAACGAGTCATCCAAGTGCATCCGGCGGGAAGGACGGTAGAATTCGATTGGGGAGAAATCAAGCTCACCATCGACGGGATAGAAGACACCTACCAGCTTGGGGCATTTATGGACAACGGAGAAATGATTGCGGTGCATCGAATCCCGGAAGAAAAGGGAAAGGACGTCATCCGGATTGAACAC
>MWEM01000017.1 GCA_002071085.1 Thermotogota bacterium ADurb.Bin062
CCGATGCTTAAGAACAGGCAACTGACTTACGTGGCTCGTCGATTGTAGTGGCCAACTTTTTTGAGAAAGTGGCTTATATCGCCGTTTGTAGCTCTTTTAGTCGAAAGTGGGGTTAAAGTCCGGCGCTCCCAGAAAACAGGGTTCGCACAGAGGGCACAGAGGGCACGGAGTGAACAATGAACCCATGCCACACTAAAGTGTGGCGTTCCCAGGCCGGATCATAAGAGTAAAAGGGGGATCGCGGGGTCCCTTCGGTTACCCCGCGATTCCCCCAAGGCGCGATACCCCGATATCCTCGCGGTGCAAAAAACAAAAGGGGGATCGCGAGACTTGGGCTTCCGAAGTCAGCCTGCTGTTACCCCGCGATGAACCTCTTAGATATTTCACCCATATTTTGACCCACATAAGCGCCGCCTGTGTTGGGAAAATGTGTTATAATCGCGAAAAGAAGTCACGCGGAAAGCCTTCTTTTGTCTTGCTTTCCAGCTCGCGGGAGGAAAGAGAATTATGGATTTATCCAGTATGAATTTTATAGAGAAGATCATAGATGACGATTTGAAGTCCGGGCGTATTCAACAAGTGGTGACCCGGTTTCCGCCCGAGCCGAACGGCTATCTGCATATCGGGCACGCGAAAGCGGTGACTCTGAATCATGGGTTCGCGAAGACCTTCGGCGGCCGGTTCAACCTGCGGTTTGACGATACGAATCCCGAGAAAGAGGAAGAGGAGTTCATGCGCTCCATCATAGAAGATGTTCGTTGGTTGGGCTGCGAGTGGGACGAGTTGCGCTATGCCTCCGACTATTTCGATCAATTTTATGAGTGGGCGCTCGAACTGATTCGCGCGGGGAAAGCCTATGTGGACGACCAATCCCCGGAAGAGATACGTCTCACGCGCGGCACGCTGACCGAACCGGGTAAGGACTCTCCATTTCGAAACCGAACGGTCGAGGAGAATCTCCGCCTCTTCGAAGCTATGCGCGCGGGAGAGAAGGAAGAGGAAAGCTGTGTGTTGAGAGCCAAAATCGATATGTCGCATCCGAATATGAATATGCGAGACCCTATTATGTATCGGATCCTGAAAAAATCCCACTATCGCGCGAAAGACAAGTGGTGCATCTACCCTATGTACGATTTCGCACATGGATACGAAGACGCGATCGAAGGGGTCACGCACTCGGTGTGCTCTTTGGAGTTCGAGGATCACCGCCCGCTGTACGATTGGTTCCTGGATAACGTCAGCGTCCCGCATCGCCCGCATCAATATGAATTCGCCAGGCTTAACCTCAGCCACACGGTGATGAGCAAACGGATCTTGCGCGAATTGGTTCGGTCCGGTATCGTATCCGGTTGGGACGACCCCCGAATGCCGACGCTTCAAGGGCTTCGCCGCCGAGGGTTTACCCCGAGCGCCATTCGGAGGTTTCTGTCCGAAACCGGCTTGGCGAAGAGCTATAGTATCGTCGACTATGAGTTCCTCGAGTCGGTGATCCGAGACGAGATGAACGCGAAGGCGCAACGCGCGATGGTCGTTCTCTATCCCTTGAAAATCGTGATAGAAAACTATCCCGCGGATCGCGTCGAATGGGTGGAAGCGGAGAACAACCCCGAAGACCCCGCCGCCGGTTCACGACAGATTCCGTTCAGCCGAGAAGTCTACATCGAAGCGGAAGATTTTATGGAAGATCCGCCAAAGAAGTACTTCCGTCTGTCTCCCGGCGCGGAGGTGCGATTGAAGTACGCCTATTACGTCACATGCCGGGAGGTTGTCAAAGACGCTTCCGG
Organism: Thermotogota bacterium ADurb.Bin062; assembly: GCA_002071085.1. Taxonomy (GTDB): domain Bacteria; phylum Thermotogota; class Thermotogae; order MWEM01; family MWEM01; genus MWEM01. The sequence goes on from MWEM01000017.1 coordinate 1,785, forward strand.
AAAGATCGTAGAAGTTCGATGCGTGTACGATCCGGAGTCGAAGGGCGGCGGCACCCCAGACGGCAGACGCGTGAAAGGGACACTCCATTGGGTTTCGGCCGCGCACGCCGTGAAAGCAGAGATTCGGCTATACAATAAACTCTTCACGCTGCGGGATATGAATATGATGGAAGAAGGGAAAAGCTATAGGGATTACGTGAACCCAGAATCTTGCGTCGTTCTAAAGGAGGCGCTGGCGGAGCCGATGTTGGCTGACGCCTCACAAGGCGCGAGCTATCAGTTTCTACGTCAAGGTTATTTCTGCGTCGACCCCGACTCGCGCGATGGCAAACCCGTGTTCAATCGAACAGTGACGCTGAAAGATAGCTGGGCCAAAATACAGAGTAAGGCTTAAGGGGGAGTGACCTATGGAATCCTTTATCGCCGCTTGCGCGCAATTCGAAATCCTTCCGATGAAGGTGGAGGAAAACCTGCAAAATGCCTGGAATACGCTGAAAGCGTGTAAAGATGCGACGAAGGCTCATCTGATCGTACTGCCGGAGTCCTTTACCACAGGCTTCACCCCGATTGGCGGCCTGCACGCCTTGTGGGAGGTGGCGGAGCCGATCCCCGGTCGCTGGTCCGATATTGGAGAGCGGTGGGCGAAAGAGCTGGACACGACGCTTTGTTTTCCGGTGTACGAGCGGGGAGAGCGAAAGGGGATCGTGTATAACAGCGCGCTCCTCATCGGCCCGAACGGGATATTGGGTCACTATCGGAAGACGCATCCTTTTCCGACCGAGCGCCTAGCGGCAGATGGCTGGACCACGAGGGGTGAAACCCCGTTTTGCGTTCAAACGCCATTGGGAAACATCGGGATCGTGATCTGTTACGACGGGGACTTCCCGGAATTGGCACGGGTGACGGCGATGAAAGGAGCAGAGGTCATCTGTCGACCCTCGGCCTTTCTCAGAACCTTCGACCAATGGGAGCTGACCAATCGCGCAAGGGCGTACGACAACCACGTGTATTGGGTCGCGACGAACGCTGTTGGAAAAGACGCGAGCGGTTCCCATTTCTTCGGCAGCTCGATGATCATCCATCCCAGCGGGCAGAAGCTCGCCCAAGCTCGAAACGGTAACGAGTATATCTGGGCGGCGCTCGAGCCAGACCCTATCAAGACCATCTACCCGGGGAGCTCGATCCCGCAGTGGTTCGATCACATTGAAGACCGTAACATACGATCGTACGATGGCATTTTAGAAAACGGACGCGCGGCCTTCGACCCCGCAAAACGGATTCCAAGCGAATAAAAGACTCGAAAAATGAAAGGGGGAACAATTATGAGCGGCCCTTTAACAGGAATACGTGTTGTCGACTTGACTCGAGTGCTGGCAGGCCCTTTTTGCGCGATGGTGCTGGCCGATCTGGGCGCGGAAGTGATCAAAATAGAAAGACCGATCACAGGCGATGACTCTCGAGCCTACCCGCCCTTTCAGAATCAGACGAGCGCGTACTTCGTCAGCGTAAACCGCGGAAAGAAAAGTGTAACGATGAACCTCAAGGACCCGGATGCCAAGGAGGTCTTGTTGCGCCTGGTGGAAAAGTCGGATATCTTCATCGAGAACTTCAAACCGGGGGTAGCCGACCGGCTGGGGTTATCTTATGAAGAACTGGAAAAGGTCAACCCTCGGATCATCTACGGCAGCAGTTGCGGTTACGGGCAGACCGGTCCTTATCGGAACAAAGCCTCCTACGATATCATCATCCAGGGGATGAGCGGAATGATGAGCATCACCGGCCCAGACGCGGATCATCCCACAAAGGTGGGGAGTTCGATCGCCGACATCGTCACCGGGCTCTATCTTTGCATCAGCTTGTTGGCTGCGCTGAACGCGAGGGAGAAAACGGGAAAAGGGCAAAAGATCGATGTCGCGATGTTGGACTGTATGGTGTCGATCCTCGAAAACGCCTTAGCCCGATACACCTGCACCGGGATCGTCCCCGTTCCCGTGGGCAACGTGCATCCCTCGATCGCCCCATTTTTTACAGCGAAAACAAAAGACTATTGGATCAATATTGCGGTAGGGAATCAAGACCTGTGGAAGAGGTTCTGCAATTTGACCGGGTTAAGCTTTCTGGCCAACGACGAGCGTTTCGCCACTAATGAGCGCAGAGTCGAGCATTGGGCCGTACTCAAGCCCATCTTGGAGGCCGCTCTTCTCGAAAAAACCCGGGACGAGTGGCTGGCGCTTTTCGAGCAGGAAAGCATTCCGAGCGGCCCGATTTACACGATGGCAGATGTGGTCAACGACGCCCAGATCGCCGCCAGAGAGATGATCCTCAACGTCTTCCACACTCAAGGTGGGGAGTTTAAAGTACCGGGTATACCGATGAAGTTTTCCGGAACCGTCCCAAGCGACCCGTGTACAGCGCCGGTGCTTGGCGAACACAACCAAGAGATCTATCTCGGACTGCTCGGGCTATCTTGTGAAGAGTATATGAAGTTGAAAGAAAAAGGAGCGATATAACCTGCTATGAAAACCTTGAACTGGTATGAGGAAATGGGATTCGCGATTACGGTCAGTGACAAGAATGGAGTCATCCTGTACATGAATAAGAAAGCGTGTGACAGCAATGAGGCGCTGGGCGGCAGTATGGTGGGGAAAAACCTGTTCGATTGTCATCCGGCGAAGTCCCAGGGTAGGGTCCGAGAGCTGTATGAAAAGGAGTTGACAGAGGCGTACACAGTCGAAAAGAAAGGGCGAAAAAAACTGGTCTATCACGCGCCCTGGTATGAAAACGGGGAGTTCGCCGGTATTGTCGAACTGTCTATCCCGCTTCCACTCGAAATGTCCCATTACGTGCGAGAGTAGCGAGCCATGGGGCAGGACGACGAGAAACGCGCGTCCTCGTTTTGGGGGAGCGCTTCGATCTATCAAATCTTTCCGGATCGCTTCGCCATCGGACAGGGGGTCACCGCCGAGGACAAGTATCGGGAGGGACGTTACCCCTACCCGGAACAGAGCATAGCCAGGTGGACGGACGCGCCGTACAGGAATCCTAAAGGCGGCCATCAACACCGGTTTTGGGGAGGAGACCTGCCGGGGATCACGGAAAAGCTCGATGAGATCCACGCGCTCGGATGCGATACCTTATACTTGACACCGATCTTCCAAGCGATCACCAATCACAAGTACGATACGGTCGACTATTTTAAGATCGACCCGGCCTTTGGGACGATCGACGATTTTCGAGAACTATGCGCTGAAGTCCATAAACGAGGAATGCGCTTGATTCTCGACGGCGTCTTCAATCACGCAAGCCGCCAATGCCTTTGGCTTTCAGAAGGCCGCGACGAGTTTTTTTATCCCCTCGGAAACGGTGAGTACCGCTGTTGGGAGAATATTCCACATCTGGTAGAAATCAACCTCGAGAACCCCGCGGCGCAAGAGGTTCTTTTTTATGGAAAGAACAGCGTGTTGAAATACTGGCTGCGTGAGGGAGCGGACGGGTGGAGAATCGATTGCGCGCACGACTTGGGCCCCCGACTGCTGGAAAGTATCTCCCACGCGATGAGAGCGGAGTTCCCGGATGCCTTGCTCGTCGGAGAGGTGTGGAACTATCCTGCAGGTTGGAAGAACACTGGAATGGACGGGATCATGAACTACACCTTCCAGAGCGTTGTTTACGACTTCTTGAGAGGGATTCTGAGCGCTGGACGAACGGGCGCTTTTTTAGCGGATATGGCGAAAGACACCGGGTTGGCGTTTTTATCCCGTTGCTGGAATATGTGTTCTTCGCACGATGTAGAGAGGCTCGGCACGATCCTGCCGAAAGAAGAGCTCGTTCGACTGGCGATCGTGCTCCAGTTTGCCTACCCCGGAACGCCTTTCATCTATTATGGAGAAGAGCGAGGGATGATGGGGGGGCCGGATCCCGAGAATCGTGGCGCGGTGAACTGGGAAGAACCAGATCGATACCCCGAACGTCGAGCCTTGATCACCCGACTCAACCGTTTGCGGAAAGAGAAACGCGCGCTAACGGCGGGCCTTTTTGAGTTGGTGACCGTCTCCGACGAGCGCGTACTCGGTTTTAAAAGGCGAACGGCCGATGTCGCCGAACAGCTGATCGTATTGATCAACCCGACACCGCATCCGATAGAGACGAGGGTTTACCTCAAAGATGGTTGGGTTATGGGCGGGACGCGGATTCTGGACCTCGACACGGGGGAAGCCTATCGAAGCTCTATGGAGCGTTTCGTTGCGACCTTGGCGCCGTATCAGTATCGACTGCTCGAACCGCAGGTTCGCTATCACAGCGAGCGGTATACCCCTTATAAACGCCTGGAAGGACTGACAGACCGGTAACTCCGCTAAAAATGCTCGGTTCGGTTCAAACCGCTTGCCGGGGTGCTCCGCGAGGCTTTTTATGACGACATTCGAAATTACGAAGCAACGGTGCGCCCGGTCGATGGCTCTTACTAAAATGACACTTTCTAAACGGAATGGATCACGTTGGTGACGATGCCCCAGATGAGAAATTCCGATTCCTCGTGGATCGGAATCGGGCGAAAGCTCTTATTTTCGGGAACGAGGTAGAGCTGGCCTTTGATTCGCCGGAGTCGCTTCACCACCAACTCTCCGTCCAATATTGCGATGACGATCTTGCCTTCTCTCACTTCGAGCGATCGGTCCACAATGAGAATATCGCCGTTGTGAATCCCCGCGTCTACCATCGAATCGCCGCTCACGCGCACGAAGTAAGTCGCGGCCGGATTTTTTATCAACTCGGTGTTCAGGTCCAGACCGACTTCGATGAAGTCGTCCGCAGGAGAAGGAAATCCCGCCGAGATATGGCTTCCCGCCATCGGAATGCGGTAAGAGGTATACAGGTCAGGAAAGTACACTTCCGTAACTTTTACCATTCTGCTCACCTCATCTCTCGGAGAGGTTGATTTTTTTCCGGAGGTTCGCGAAGCCCAGGATGATCGCGCGGGCCCTCGCTTCGCCGATGCCATCCACTTTTTTCAAGTCTTCGAGGGTCGCGCTTTCGATTCCCGGAAGGTTGGAGAACCGCCGAACGAGGTTGTAAATCACAGACATCGGAATTTTAGGGATTTTTCGGAGCAAACGAAATCCTTTTGGAAATACCGTATACTCCGTGACCGTTGTGTCGGGCTTATAGCCTAAAACCGATGCGAGACGATTGTAATCTCCCAACTCTTTCTCGGTCATCTGGAAAAACCGCGAAAAGACCTCTTTGAGTTTCGACCCTTCTAGGGCCGTTTCGGTGTTGTAATAATCCAACACCAGCAGTTCGATCGTTTCGATGATCTCGCGGAGCATCTCGTCCTTCTGCATCTGTATCAATCGGCCGTCGACCCCCGTTTCCAAGATATAGGGCTCGATTTCGTTGGCGACCATCTGCGCGCGAACCGCTTTTTCGATGGTCTTGCAGATATCGAAGAGCGTCACGAGGCCTTCGACCTCTAAAACTTCCAAAGCATCTAGCGCTTTTGTGAAACTGTCGCTGTATTTTTCCAACGCTTTCAATCCTTGATTCAATTTCGTGAAGAGAAGGTTGTAGTCGTTTAAGACATAATGAAACCCGCCCCAGTAAACGCTAATAATCGACCTTCTACGGGAGATGGCAACTGCCGGCCTCCCGGTTTGTTTTGCAAACCTCTCCGCGTTGCGATGACGCATCCCCGTTTCGAAAGTGGGGATATCGGAGTTCGGGGCTAACTGGACGTTGGCGTAGAGAATCCTCTTGGCGTCTTCGGTGATGATCACCGCGCCGTCCATTTTGGAGAGCTCGAATAGACGTTGGGCAGAAAACTCGCAGTTCACATAGAAACCGGGTTGAACGAGAGTTTGCCATCGCTTGATGTCCTCTTCGCTCATCAATACGATCAGCGCTCCGCTTTTGGCGCTGAGGATGTTATCGATCCCATTACGCAGTTCCGTTCCGGGTGCGATCATCTGCATAATTTCTTTAAACAGCTCTATTTTGGCCATTATGTTCTCCTATCCATATTCTGAGTCTTCTGATCCTGTTTGTCACGGTAGCAAAGAGGAAAAAGTCAATGGATTTTCGCGCGCAGAGCCCTCTCTGCCAAAAGCAAGGTCAGAGAAGTTAAGCGAAAACTTTGGGCCAATTTTATCTTTTTGTAAAACGAGATCGATTCCTATCCTCATATTGACCCAATATTGGAACCCGAAATCCACTTCAAAGCCCGCTATACATTGAAAGAGGCTCGGATCGTTCGTCAAATAGGCGCCGGTATGGAAAGTGAGACCGTTAAAACGGTATTTCCCGTTCGCTGACCCAAAAGGAGTAACCGGAATCGGCACCCAGCCTTCGAATCCAGCGAAGACGGTTTCTTCTCTCACGCTGATGTTCGCCATTCCGACGGCGGCGAAGGGAAGCTTCATCCCGAATCCCGTTCTAAAACCCATCTCTGGCGTGTTGGTGAAGAAAGAGAAATACTTGGGCACACTCACCGTATTGATCGGGTTTCCTATGGCCCCCACAGCCTGATAATATTCCCATTGCAACGCCCATAGAGAACGGTCGCTTAGCGTCCACTGGATGCCGATCGCCGGCTGCATCCGTATGAGGTCTCGGTTGACGCGGTCGACGAAGGATTTGTCTAACTGAACCCGCCCGACGAACCCCTCTTCGTTCAGCAAGAGGCTCGCGCTGAAAGGAATCAGGCCGCGGTAAACGAGATTGACACCGATGCTCCACGGGGACAGGTCCAGGGTGTTCATCAACTCCGACTCCGACAGATAATAGCCATTAAAAGACCAGACCCATCGTTTGAGGTCGTCCCAGCCGACCATCCCGCCGAAGAGCCCAAAACCTCCCGGCGTCAGCGTGACGATCGGGAGCCATATTCTCGGCTTCGGCCATAGAACGACCGTTTGCGGTTGAGGAATAGGCTGGATCGCCTGGGCCGGACTCATTTCCACACGAAGGGCTTCATAGCGCGTCGGTATGGGAGAAAAGGTCATCGATCCCTCGAGCGACAGGGTAGCAGGGGTTTCGGAGTTCGGAGCCCGGAAGAGGTCAAAGCCGTTCCTGGAGTATTCGCTGTAATAGAGCTCGCCATCGAAGAGCGCCGGTTGGAAAGCGCCCACAGCGACGTTGGTGAGCTGTTGGATCAGGCCGCTTTCCTCCTCCCATCGGTAGAGGTTGAAGATGCCGGAGAGGTCGTTCGCGTAGTACAGGGCCCCGTCCGCGTAGGCCGGATCCAATGAGTTACCTTTTGGAGAGCCGACAACCTCCCAATTCCCAAACTCGTAAGTTTCGGCGCGCTCGTCTATCATCAAAGGCATCCGGTACAGCCGCGCCTGCCCGTCGTAGGAAATCGAGCACACGATCGCCTTCGGGCTCTCGGTGATATCCGAGAGCACACAGAGGCTGTTCAGGTAAAAATGCGGGCTGCCGGATATCATCCTCTGCTTTTTGCCAGTTTCGGTGTCGACCAGCCACAAGGCCGTCCCACCGTTTTCAACCGCGGTCACCCACAACCAACGGTCGTCCATCCACCGGAGGGCAATTACCCGCTCTATCAATGGGCTTTTCCACAATTCCACCCCCCAATCTCCGAAATAGAGGTAGCGTGTGTAGAGCTCCAAACCGTCTCCTATCGCGTACACGAACGCTAACCGCCCATTGGGGCTCACATCATAGTCGCTGGGATACGGGACCTCCCACCGCTCTTCGGAACCGTCGCCCTTTCTTCTTACGATTTCGGAACCCCTTTCGGAATGGGATAGATAGTATAAATATGAGCCGATTGCGATGGGGTGGCCGGTAAAAAAACCCGTCCCCGTAAGATTTTCGGGCGCGTCTATGGGGCTTTTGGGCAGGAGGGCATAGGCTTTTTCCCGACACCAGCTCTCCCATTCTGCCAGTAAAGCGGAGTAGGGTCTCATCGTGGCGGTTTCCAAGGCCCTCTTCAGAGACATCCACTGGTCTCCCATCGTGTTCAAAAGGGATGAAACGACCTTCGCCCCGTATCGCTCTCCAAGGAACTCAAAAAAACTGGCGCCGTACAGGTAATTCATCCCGACCGGGTTAAAAATGGGAGAGGAAGGGCCCCCAGCCAAACTGAACCCGTAGAACCTGGATTCGTACAGGTCTCGCCGTAGGTACATATCAAACTGGGTGTCGAAGAACCGCCCTTCTCCCGATAACATCGACTCGGAATAGATGGACAACCCCTCGTGGAGGTAGGAGGATGAAAAGGCGGTGTCAAAAAACATCGCTGCGGGTCGGCCGAATATATTCAAAAAGTTCTTGAACCAGAAGGGTTTGTTTGCGATAAGGATATGGGTGAGCTCGTGAGAGAAGACGAAGGGAACCCACAAAGGGTAGGTGTTATTGATATACGACGCGCCTGCGCGATTGACGTATATTACGATCGCATGAGAAAAGAAATCGGCGTAGGCGTTACCGTAGTCGTTGTTATCTAAGAGGTAAACGTTCAACTTTTTCGCGGGGTAGATCCGATAGAAATCCGTAAGCCGACGATAAATTTCCGGGCCTTCTCGAAACAGGATCTCCGCTTGTTCCTCAAGCCCGTATTCGTATAGGATATTGAAGAATTCCGTTTCTATTTTCTGAAAACTGCCAAACGCTGTTAAAACAAATAAAAAACCGACAATGATCCCGACTGCTCGCAACGAAACCCCCTGGATGAGGTCTTTTCATAAAGGCAGGCTTCGTCAGTCTTGCACCAAAAATGGGTAGCAAGCGACAAGGCCGCCCTTTTCCTTAAAACTATGATGCCGAATTATCTCATAAGAGACGCATTTTTCCAAATAGTGTGGGTATAATATCGAGGCGCACAAAAAAGATAAGAGGAGGAGGTCCGCCTTTTGCCTTTTTACGCCGCGATCCGCTTTCTGTGGGTAATCGCGCAGTAACTAACAGGACTGCGCGATCCCCTCTGTCTCTCTATACGCCTGTAAGGTATCAGAACGAGATGAAGAATCAAATGCGTATCGCGCCGTCGCGAGAAGAAGAAGCGCTTACGCCGCGATGCCCGTGTGGGGTTATCGCGGGGTAAGTGGTTTTTGCGACCCCGCGATACTAATGAAATCAAGCGATTCGCTCTCTCCTGTCTTTCGCTTTTAAGACATGCCAACTTAAAAGTTGGCGTTCCCAGAAACCATGCCGCGCTAAAGTGCGCCGTTCCCAGGCTTACGTTCCATATTCAATTCTGAATTGGTTCTAATCTCTCCTCCGTGCTCTCTGTGCCCTCTGTGCGAACCCCCTTCTTTTCGTGCTGTCGCGAGAAGAAGAAGCGCTTACGCCGCGATGACTACAAGAACTAAGGCCATTATATCATTTCTCGCTTTTCGGAGGCGGCAACTTGATCGGAGACGGAGGAAGAATGGTGCTCGTCGCGTGCTTAAAGATCAGGCTTTGGGTCTTCCCATCCTCCACCAAATAGGTAAAGTTGTCGAAGGATTTCAACTTTCCTTGCACCTGAAACCCGTTGACCAGGAAAATACGTATCTTCTCTTTTTTTCTACGGGCCAGGTTGGTATAGGGGTCCTGTAGATTGTACTTTTCGGCCAAATCAGAGCCTCCCTTCTAAAACCCGACGTTGAAGTTATAGGTTACACCGACGGTGATGAAGGAGCCGGTGGTCAGTTTATCGATTTGCTCATAGTTTCTGAAGTCGAAACCGACGAAAAAATCGAAGAAACAGATGACGTTTTTCGCGAACATAAAGGAAGCGCCTGCGCCAATATTCCATTTTGCGATGTCGAAGTCGAACTGCCCCTTCTTCAACATCAGATGGGGGGCGATCCCGGCGAATATCCTGAGCTCAGGTGTTCCCCATCCGATGGACGGAGAGATGATAAACCGGTAGCTGGTGAAGTCGAGTTCGGGTAAAATCTGCGGCATCACGGAAAGCTCGAGCCCGGCCAGGCCCCAGGAACTGCGAACGGTCGCGCCGAGATAGGTGCAGGGAGTCGCGTCCTGCAAATCCCCGCTGAAAGCAATCCCAACCTGCAGAGCAAACGTAGAAAGCGGAAGAACGAGCAGGATGACACCCAGTATCACGTATTTCTTCATAACAATCCTCCCGAGGAAAAATAACTCTTTATGATGGACTCGCATTTCTCTTTGACCGCGGTGATATTGCCTTCCACCGTACCCTGAATCATCTTTTCGGTCCCGCCGCCTTTGATCTCCAAGAACTCTTTGACCTTCCGAAAGATCGACTGGGCGTTCCAGTTTTCTTGCGTCGAAGAGAGGATGTAGCCGTTGCCTTTCGGCCGCTCGTAGAGAAGGAAGGAGATGGTGTTCTGTTCGTGCAGTAACTTGCCGCTCAGCCCTTTCGCGATCTCTTCCGAAGGCAATATCTCGACGACCGTTTTCACGTTATCTGTGGCCTTTTGCGAGCGGAAAGAGTTGTAAAGCGCGGACGCCAGGTTTTCCGAGAGCTTTCGGTTGATTCTTTTCGCCTCTTGATGTTCGGTTAAAATATTATGTATCCGATAGTTCAGTTCGTCGACCGAGGTGGAGAGCGAGCGCGTCGTTTCGTGGAGGAGGCGAGTTTTTTTCTGATAGTCGATTAGGGCTCTGAACCCCGCGAGGTAGTACAATCGGGTCCAATCGGATTTGACCTTTTCGTATTTGATGATTTTGACCGTGCCTAATTGGGCCAGATTTGAGACGTGGAACCCGCCGCACAGAGAATAGTCGATGTGACCGATCTTGACGATTCGGTATGTACCCAACTGCTCGATCTTCTCGCTCATCTTTTTTCGCAACGGATAGAGGTGTATGTCGTTCTTTGGAACCTCCAAGATCTCGACGTCGACTTTGGCCATGATCTGTTCCAGCATCATTCTTTCGGCGCTTTCTGACCTCTCCCAGTCCCATTGGTCGCCATCGATATCGATGGACGAGTAAGCCTCGCCCATCGCGAAACCGACGGTTTCATATCCGTAGAGGCTGAAAATGTCGGCAGAAAGCAGATGCTGGGCGGTATGCTGCTGCGAGATATCCAAGCGTCGCGAGCCATTTATCAGGCACTCTATCGGTCGGCCGGTATCGGTCACCGGTTCCGAAACTTCGTGAACCAACGCACCGCCGTCCACTCGGTAGACCTTCAGCACATCCGCGTTTCCAATTTTTCCACGGTCACCGAGCTGCCCGCCCTCCGAGTCCGGGTAAAAAAGGGTCGTTTCCAGCTCGACCTTATTCAGCTTTCCTTCAGCGTATTGTTTCGATAGGGCGCTAAAAAAACGAACATCCTGCACGGCCTCGACTCCTCATAGTATGAAAGGTAAAAAGGATTATATCACAGTGAATCTATGCTTTCTGAACAAAGGCGAGATTTATTCTTCCTCGATCTTTATCCACTTTCAAGATCCGCACTCGGATGATCTCTCCCACGTGGACGATCGCAGACGGCTTAACCCAGCGCTTACCAAATTGGCTCTGGTGGATCAGCCCGTCAATTTCCACTCCTATATCGACGAAAGCTCCGAAATCCACGACGTTCCGGACGGTCCCTTCCAGTTCCATCCCCTCTCCGAGGTCGTCCAGACCACGGACCTCTTTTTTCAACAACGGCTGTGGAAGGCTGTCGCGCGGATCGAGGTGTCTGATCGTCAGGGCGTCCAGATAGTCCTTCAGCTCTCCCTCGGTCACCTGGAGCTCTGTGGATAGGGTTTGATGCCCAATCGATCGTACCTTTTTGAGAAAGTCGTCCGGGCGAAGGCCGATTTCTTCGAAGGCGCTCCCGACCCTTTTTAACAATCGATGGATCCGCTCGTACGATTCAGGATGGATGACCGTGTTGTCCAAAGGGTTTTCGGATTCTGGAATCCGGCAAAAACCGGCCGCGAGCTCGTAGGTCTTCTCCCCTATCCCTTTCACGTTTTTGAGGTCTTCTCGGCTCCGAAAGAAGCCGAACTCGGTTTTATACTCGTGGATCTTCCAGGCCTTCGAACGGTTGAGTCCGGATACGTATTGCAACAGATAGGGAGAGGCTTGGTTGAGATCGACGCCCACGTAGTTGACGACCGACTCGACTTCCATTTTCAATACGCGATTGAGCTCACTCACCGGCAGGTCGTGCTGGTACATCCCCACGCCGATCGATTCGGGCGGTATTTTCACGAGTTCGGCCAAAGGGTCCTGGACCCGTCGCGCGATAGAGATGGCGCCCCGTGAGGTGACGTCCAGCTCGGGGAACTCTTCGACCGCGTTTTCAGAGGCCGAGTAGACCGACGCCCCCGCCTCCGAAACGATCAGATATGAGACATCGTGATTCCTTTTTGCGATCCAATCGGCGACGAAGGCCTCGGTCTCTCGGCTGGCCGTTCCATTGCCAATCGCGACGATCTCGAAAGGGTGCCGCTCATAGAGCTCCGATAGGATCTTTTCACTTTCGGACTTCGCGTGGTGCGGGGCGTGCGGGTAAATCGTCGCATGGTCTAAAAACATCCCGTTAGAATCGATCACCGCGCACTTGCATCCGGTGCGAAGCCCTGGGTCGATCCCCAACACCGACCGTTTCCGCAGTGGAGGAACCAGTAGTAGGTGACGCAGATTGTGAGCGAAAACTTCGATCGCGCGCGTCTGCGCTTTTTCGGTCAAGGCGTTGCGAACCTGGCGAACGACGGAAGGAAAAAGAAGCTCCTCAAACCCTTCCTTGTAGGATTGGTAGAGCGTGTCGTAGTAGTGAAGAGAACCGGAGAAGCGGAAGATTTGGAAAAATCGTGGGAACGGGTCTTCCGGTAATGAGAGCTTGACGCGGATGACCTTCGCCTTTTCTCCCCGATTCATCGCCAGAATCCGATGGTCTTCCAACGATCTGACCGACTTGCTCGAGCGGTAGAAGTCCCTGTATAACCCTTTCGGGTCCGGCGCCTGGAGCTGTTCGGTCTCGACGATACCTTTTTGAAGGAGGAGCTCGTAAAGGCGCGTCCTCACTTCGGATGAAAACGTGATCTCTTCTCGAAGGATGTCTTTCACGCCCTGCATCACATCTTCGATACGGAGCAAGCCGTTCTCCTCGCTCAAATACGCCGAAATCTCGTTGTCGAGGGGCTCTTTCGCCTCCTTAATCAAGTCGCTCAGCGGGGCAAGCCCCTTTTCGCGCGCAACATCCGCTTTGGTTTTCTTGTGTTTCTTGAAGGGGAAGTAGAGGTTTTCCACTTCTTGCAAGGTCATCGCCGCGGCGATCTGGCGATCGAGCTCCTCCTGCCATTTGCCCTGTTCCCGAATGGCGTTTTCTACGGCCTCCTTACGCTCTTTGAGCCGTCTGAGGTATTGTATGCGTTCAGAGATTTGGCGTATCTGTATCTCGTTGAGAGATTGGGTAGCCTCTTTTCTATACCGCGCGATGAAGGCGATGGTCTTTTCCTCATCTAATAGGTACACCGCGTTCCGCACTCGTTCAGTCTCTACCCCGAGCTCTTTCGACAGGATGTCCAACATCTCGTCGAACCCTAAGGACTTCTGGGTCAAGGATAATCCGTTTATCGTCTCCGGCATCGTATCACTCCTCACCTACAAAAATCTACCGAGATTATTGTATCAAAGACGGCCTTCGTTTTCCACCGACTCGCCGCGTTATACCTTGGCTTACCGGGGTATTTTCTTGTCTTTAGTCGGGAAATAGGGTTCAGGTGGGAAAAGAACGAAGATTCTCGCGGGGTAAGTGGTTTTTTTCGGCCGGGCTAAAAACCCCCCAACTTGAAATTTGGCGTTCCCAGGCGTACCCAGAGAAAGGCCGGCTGGAAGCCGGCCCTACAAATTATCTTCAATCTTTTCTCTGTGTTCTCTGTGTCCTCTGTGTCCTCTGTGCGAACCCTGTTTTTTGATTTTGAGAACGAACGAAAACCGGGGTATCGCGCCGTCGCGAAAAGAAAAAGCGCTTACGCCGCGATGCTCGTATGTGTTATCGCGGGGTAACCAGCGGGCTGACTTCGGAAGCCCACGAAGTTTCGCGATCCCTTCTTCATCCTTCTAAATAGCGTATCGCGCCGTCGCGAAAAGAAGGAGCGCTTACGCCGCGATGCCTGTTCTCTCCGTGTTCTCTGTGCCCTCTGTGCGAACCCTTTTTTGATCTTTGGAAACGAATGAAAGGGGTATCGAGCCGTCGCGAAAAGAAGGGGCGCTTACGCCGCGATGCCCGCGTGTGTTATCGCGGGGTAACCGAAGGGACCCCGCGATCCCTTCTTCGCCCTTCTAAAGAGCGTATCGCGCCGTCGCAAAGAGAAGGGGCGCTTACGCCGCGATGCCTGTGTGGGGTTACCCCGCGATGAACCTCTTAGTTATATCACCCCATAACTTGACCCACACCTCTCACCTTTTTCTAAGGAAAGGTTATGATATAATTCTTCGTCTATAAAGAAAGGCTAACCTCGCGGGTATCGCGAGTTTTCACCGGGTTTTTTCATTTCGCGTTATAGTGAAGGAGTTGGCTATCGATGAAAAGAAAAACAGTCGTTTCGATTTTCCTATTATTGGTTTGGTTAACGGTCGCATGCAGTTCAGGGGACGGTGGTGGCGGAGGGAACGGCGCGTTACCTTCCCTGCCCCAGTTATTGAGTCCGACTAGGACGATTTTAACGACTCTAACCCCCACCTTTAGGTGGACCTCGAATTTCGCGACCTCATACGATTTCTATTTGGGCCAAATCCCGGATCCTCCGAAAGTCACCTCGCCAAGCGCGCAGCAATATACACCGGCCAGCAACCTGGAACCCGGCCAGTTGTACTATTGGCGGGTGGTTGGAAAAAACGCCTTGGGGGACTCCCCATCGAGCGTGACCAGTTACTTTGTGACACCGGAGGCCAATCCCCCCGGTCCCGCGCTCCAAATAAGGGATGCCGTTGTCACACCCAACACACAGTTTTTTGTAACGGTCAAAGGCTGGAACCTGACGGGGGTTATGGGGATCGAGCTCACCCTCGAATACAACGAATCGGAGCTGGAACTGGTAAATATCGGGGGAAATTACGAGAATACATTTCAGCCTATGGGACCGATGTCAGGATCTCTTTTGATCGGCGTTGTTAGGCCAGGTAGCGTGACGGTGACGATGTCGTTAATTCAAGACCCCGTCGATATACCGAACAATGAGATTCTGCGTGTGACCTTTCGTTCCAAGAACGGCTCCTATCCGGCGAAAATTACGATAGAGAATACCTCGAGTATCATTGCAAAAGTAGGAAACAACTTGATAACCATCGACTTCGACAAGAGCGACCAGGGTCATTTTTTAATCGGATCGTAAGGAGGGATAACGATGCGTCGAATGATAAAACTGCTACCGATTTTCGCCGTTCTGCTGTTAATTGTCTCTTGTGTTCGCACGCCCTTGGCCATAGAAAACGATACAATCTCGCTGATTCAAAAGGATGATGGAGTCGCGATCACCCTCAAAACCACTGTCCTGGGCGTGGAATTGACTTTTTCACAGAAAGGGCCTGCCGTTACGCCCATCTTGGAAGATCGACTCTTGACGATATTCGACCCCGACTCCACGCTGTTTCGGTACTCTTTCGTCAATCCGAACGGACCGATCGAAAAAGGTACCGAATTGATGGTGATCCCGGGGAAGAGAGTTGCGGATATCGCAATAAAAAAGGTCGATGTCGTGAGGCAATTGCCCGAGCCACGGGCGAATCCACCGTTTGCGAACGGCTTCTCCGTCAAAGACCAAGCCGTCGGCATTTCTGAAACCTTTGACTTGGAAATATACGGGAAGAATATCACGAATTTAGGTGGTTTCGAGTTATGGATCGAATACGATCCCGCGCTTTTGCAGGTTAACAGCTCCGGCAACCCCATCGCCTTAACTGGCCCTTGCAGTGGGGGTCTTATGCTTTCGCCCGTGTATTACGCAGGGCAAATTAAGATCACCGCCGCATTCACCGGCGGCGTCACGATAGGCAGTTCGGCAGTACCTGTTCTTCGTATACGATTTCAGGCCAAAACGAGCGAAGGCAACGCGTATGTCCGATTTGGATCCGCGACCGTGATCAGCAACACCAGCGCTTCTCCGATGACGGTCGGTCTCCAAAACGGCACCGTCGCCATAACCGCCGGAAGTGGGCCTATCTTGCTGGGAGATTTCAACAAAGACAAAATCGTGAACGTGTTGGATTTTGTTGCCTTTGCCAATCACTACAACACTTCAGCGTCAACATCCAGAGCCTACAACGTGCTGTATGACATCGCTCCGGCCGAGGACCACTACGGTGGAATTTGGGCCGGCATTTACGATACCTGCACACCCGATGGCAAGATCAACCTCCTCGATTTCGTCATTTTTGGGAGCAACTATGGGAAGGAGGAGCCGACGCAAGCGAATGAAAACCCGTCAGTTCCGACGGGGCCGACGCCGGCGAACAACTCCACAGGCATTTCTACCTCCCCGACCCTGTCTTGGAATCCGAGTACGGATCCCGATGGCGATCCGGTTTCTTACGACGTATATATGGACACCAATCAGAATCCGACCACATTGAAAACGACTACGAGCCTGACCACACCACAATACGCGGCCAGCGGGCTCACAACCGGCACGAAGTATTATTGGAAGGTGGTTGCGAAGGACGATAAAGGGGGCGCCAGCACGGGCGGGCCGTGGAGTTTCACCACCCAGGCGCAAGTCAACAACCCGCCAAGCGCGCCGACCAATCCCACACCGGCCAGCGGTACCACAGGAACAGGCATAAGCTTGACACTCTCGTGGAACGCCTCCACCGATCCGGACGCAGGGGACGTCGTATCCTACGATCTGTACTGGGGTACCTCCTCCAACCCCACCTCGCTAAAAGCGGGAAACCTCTCCTCCACGAGTTATGCGATTTCGAGTCTCAGTTATAGCACGAAGTACTACTGGAAGGTCGTCGCCAAAGACAATCACGGCGCGAGCACTCCTGGGGCGGTATGGAATTTTACGACGGGAGCGGCGCCCAGCACAGCGAAATATCGGGCGCTAACCCTCGGGCTCACTATCTATGACGATGGGAACAATCTGGACGCCCCGATCTACGACTCGCAAGATATGGCTCAAATGCTTTCGCACTTATCGGAAGGTTACACGACCACCGTGAAGACGGGAAGGGTCACGAAATCCCAGCTGAACACAGCTTTGACCGGATATGTAAGCGGCAGTCAGGCGAACGACGTCTTCTTCTTCCACTACTCCGGTCACGGATGGTACACCCAAGGCCAATCCAACCTGTACCTTTCCGACGGGCAATCGATGTCCGTATCGGAATTGCGTCAAAAGTTGTCAGCCATTAACGGGACGAAGATCGTCATCATCGACGCCTGCGAATCGGGGAGTTTCGTGAATCTGATCGAAGGACGCGAACTGGCGCTGGAAGAGAAACGTGAACGGATGCGGTTGTTCAACGAGAACGTGCTGGAAGTCTTCAGCGAACCCTCATCGGATCGCGGTACCTATACCTCTCCTCATGAGTACTACGTCCTCACGGGCGCATCGATCCATCAATACAGTTATGAGGACGATTACCTCAACAACGGCTTTCTATCTTTCTTCTTTCTCGACGGAATGGGGGATGTGGGGGTGTCGAACCCGAATGGCGCATTCGACTATACTTACAATGCGGACGGGTATGGTGCAGGGGGTGTGGTAGACGGGAAGATCACCTTCCGAGAAATCTACAACTATGCGAAAGATAAAGTGCAGAGCTACGCGGCCGCTTCTGGCGATACGCAAACGGTTCAAGGAACCCCGACGAGTTCGACGTACATCGTGGGGAGTTATTCGGGAGGAGCGACAAACAACCCGCCGACCACACCGAGCAATCCCACTCCGTCGAACGGATCCACTGGCATCAGTTTGACGCAAACGCTCAGCTGGACGAGTTCCGGAGCCACGAAATATGACGTTTACTTCGGAACGTCGTCCTCACCAGGAAAGGTCAGCACGAACCAGACTGTCGCCTTGTATAACCCTGGAAGCCTGCAAGAGGGAAAGACTTACTATTGGAAGATCGTCGCGAAGAACGACTACGGCAGCGCCACCGGGCCCGTCTGGTCCTTTACGACCCTAAGCGGGGGATCGACGGGGGACGGCGCCAGAGTGATCCTACGCTCGCCGACTCCCGAGATCATCGGCAACATCGCATTCGCTTACCAGAACGCTTTTTATGACTACCAAAACCCAACACCCCCGCATTGGAAAGCGGAGGTGGGCGGATGGCTGACCTTCACTTTCACCGGAAAAACTGACTTCAATTTTACGGCTTATGGCATTCCTGCCGGCGGTTCTCCCGCATACATAGAGGGCTATGTGAACGGAGTGTATGTGGGTTACGGCGAATTAGCGCGCAAATGGGAAAACTGGTATATAGGCGAAGAGGATATGTCAACGGGACAGAACGTGGTGAAGCTCCAGGTCTTTAACGGTACGATGTGGATCGATGAAGCGTGGGTGGACATCAATGGCGAACCCGTGCAGAACCCGCCCTCTACCCCGGCGAATCCGTCGCCGTCGAACGGCGCCTCCGGGGTTAGCCCGAACCCCACCTTGACGTGGTCCTCTTTGAACGCCACTTCCTACAACGTCTATTTCGGAACCCAAAGCGTGCCCTCGTTGGTTCAATCAGGAATATCCAGTGCGAGCTACAGTCCCAGCGGCCCCTTGACCGCCGGCAACACCTACTATTGGAAGGTGGTCGCGGTCAACGCCTACGGGAGCACTCCCGGACCCGTTTGGTCCTTCACGGTCCAATCGGGCAGTGGAGATGGCGTGGATTTCACCGGCCCGACCTACACCGGGAACACCCTGCTCGTCAGCAACGAATCGGTTGACGGAAACACCACTGCCTACAGCGGGAGTTTGAGCGTCCCGAGAAACCTCTTGACGAAAGACAAATACGAGCGCGACGCCAATCTGGAGCTGGAGGCCTACCGGTTGAACCCCAATCTCCCGTATCCCGAAGCTGATCTTTCTCGCTTAACGACCCCGGAAACGGCGGGGCCGCAGCCCCGAGCGGTTGGGGACACGAAGACCTTCACGGTCTACAACTTCCGGACAGATAGCGACGAACAGATCACGGCGACGCTCCAAGCGATCGGAACACGCACACACGTATGGGCGCAAAACACCGCCGAGATAACTCAAGCGCGAGCCCAACAGCTTGCCAACGAATTCGACGGCGTCATCTACCCGGCGGTCACGACCAACTTCTACACCCCTTCGGATGTCAATGGCGATGGAAAGATCGCGATCTTGTGCTTCGACATCCAAGATGATTTTGAAACGACTGGCGGCTACATCGGAGGTTACTTCTGGTCGAGAGACCTTTATAACCAAGCGGGCTCCAACCGGATGGAAATCTTTTACATCGACACCTATCCGACAATGCACTACCCAGTGACGGCAGCCATCGACGTCACGAAGGCTTACTCGACCCTAGCGCACGAGTTCCAGCACATGGTGAACTACAACCGGAACAGGTTGGTAGAAGGCGGAGCAGCAATGGCTACTTGGCTGGACGAAGGGCTTTCGATGGCGGCCGAGCATCTCATCTACGGGGTTTTGGCCTCGAGGATCAACTACTACAACACAGCATCGGGAATCCGGAACGGGCATTCCTTGCTCTACTGGGACGATTATGGAGATACCCTGTGCAACTACGCTCTGTCCTACCTCTTCGTGCAGTACGCGAGAATCCAGATGAACCAGGGGAACGCAATCTACAGGACCATCCTGCAGGATAGCGCAAACGACTACCGGGCGGTGGAGAACGCGGCGAAAACGTACCTTGGATCCGGAATGACCTTTGGGGACTTGATGACAGATTTCCGGTTGGCGTTATTTATGAAAAAATCAACGGGGAGGTATGGATTCAAAGGAGAGGCGGGATTCAACGCAATCGACACGAAGATGTACACGGGAACCGGTACAAATCTACGAGGGGGTGGCGCGGTTTTCAAAGCGATACCCGGCTCCTTCAACGACCCAGGCAACTCGGGATCCTCGATCCAATACGCGGGGATACAGTAATTTAGCCTCAAGAGAAAAAAACATGCCGAACTAAAGTTCGGCGTTCCCAGGACGCTCCCATAAAGAAATGAAGCGCCCCGGTGAGACCGGGGCGCTTTTTATAGGCGTAGAATACCTACGGGGCCTATGACGAACCGTAGGCGCTCGTGCCCGGGAAGGTAAGGGATGGCGGTGAAATCGGGAACATCCCAAAGCAAGAGGCCTCCTATTTTTCCCTCCTCGATCGATCCCCAGGAATCCGCGACGCCTAACGAGGAGGCCGCGTTCAGGGTTTGAGCGGTGAGGATTTCGGCAGGGGTCATCTTGTACTTGGAAGCCGCTAGAAAGGCGATGATCGTGGGGTCGTAAAAGGTGCAAGACCCCGGATTGAAGTCGCTGGCCAACGCGACGCCGACCCCGGCATCTATCAGATTCCTGGCGGGCGCGAAGGGCTTGTTGAGGAACAGGCTGGTGCCCGGTAACAGGGTGGCGACAGTGTCGCTATTCGCCAACGCGTGTATACCGGCCGGTTCGATCGCGATCAGGTGGTCGACGGAACTGGCTCCGACTTTGGCACCCAGAAGGCTGCCGCCCTCGAAACTCATCTCCTCGGCGTGCAATCTCGTTTTAAAACCCAATGCCTTGCCCTTCTCGAGGTATCTCTCGGATTGGGCGTAGTTGAAAACTCCCTTTTCGCAAAACACGTCTAGAAAGTCGACCATCTCTCTGTTTTTGGCCAATTCCTCCAAGACCTCCGCGCACAGCCAATCGATGGCGGCGTCCGCGTTCGGAAACTCGGGAGGAATGGCGTGCGGACCCATAAAGGTTTTGAAGACTTTCGTCCCCGTGATCTTTTCGATGGCTGATAGGGCCTCCAGTTGCTTCCATTCGTTCTCTCGGTCGAGTCCGTACCCGCTCTTTCCTTCCAGCACGAGGACGCCTTTCCTTTGTAGGGCATAAACGAAAGGGAGGTTGAACCCTATCAGGTCCTCTAGCGACGCCGCTCTGACCTGTCGGGTCGTTTCTAAAATCCCGCCGCCAGCCTGGAGGATCTCCAGATAACCGGCCCCCCTTTGGCGTAAGAAGAACTCTTTTTCTCGAAATCCAAAGAACGGGATGTGGGTATGGGGGTCTACGAAGGCGGGCGTCGCGACCAACCCAGACGCGTCGATGACCGTGTCTTCGGGTTTTATTTCGAGATTCAAATCCCTGCCGATCCGGAGAAAGCGGCCGGCAGAGAGACAGATATCAACGTGTTCACGTTCGTTTATGACGGCCATTTCCGCCCCTTTTCGAAGGCGCTCCCCCAGGGGCGTAGCCAATTGACGGATGTTCCGGACTATCGTTTTCATCTTGCTCGCCTCTTTTCGCTATTTATTGACGTCTAAATTATAACGGATTCGAGCCTAATTATCAAAGTTACGGTCTCTCACGGTCAGATACGATCTTAAGGATTTTTATCGACTCCATTCACGGTTTCTTCGCCGGATTTCATACATAATTCCTCATTTGCGTGAAGGTAATTTGAATTTTTTATGTGTGTCAATATATTATTTTCTAAATATTATTCGCGATCACGCGTTTGCTCATAGACCAGATGGTCATTAGTTGATTTTATAGACTTTTATTATCGAATATTGGAACAGAATAATTATTAATGTATGACCTTCTATCAATGACAAACGGTGTAGCATCGGACGTGAATTAATCATGTAAACAACGAGATTATTTCGGAGATATGAAAAGATTTCGTTTTCCGAACGGTTATTGTATAATAGGGGTGCTTCTCACTAATCTTCAAAGGGGTGATCCATGTGAAAAAGGTTCTTTGGTTATTCTTCCTGCTCAGTGTTGTCGCCATCAGTGCTTTTACTTGTACTACAATCGCCGTGACCAAAGGCGCCTCCGTGGATGGGTCGGTTATGGTTACCCACACTGCGGATTGCGGATCCTGTGACTTCCGACTGGTCAGGATTCCGGCGGCCGATCACGAGCCCGGTTCACTGAGGCCCGTTTACCCGTTTATTGAAGAGTATCCGCGCTATGTCGGGAAAGACATGGGACCGGGCTATGACACGCCGGGGTTCGAACCCACAAAACCGCTCGGATACATTGAGCAAGTTCCTCACACCTATGCGTACTTTGACGCCGTTTACGGAGTGATGAACGAGCATCAGCTGTCGATCGGCGAATGTACGACGGCCGGAAACGTGTATGCCATGCCGAAAGAGAACGTGTGCATTTTCGACGTGGCCGCCTTGTCCCGCGTGGCGATGGAACGCTGCACCAAGGCCCGCGAAGCTATCCAGCTGATGGGTGAGTTGGCGGTGAAGTACGGGTATTACGGATGGGGAGAGACCCTCACCGTAGCCGATACCGAAGAGGTATGGGTATTTGAGATTACCGCAACGCCGGATCAGAAGAGCGCGTTGTGGGTAGCGAAAAAAGTTCCGGATGGAGAGGTATTCGTGGAATCGAACGAGTTCCGCATTCGGGAAGTGTTGAGAAACGACCCCGATATGATGTATTCCCCGAACCTGTTCGCCGTTTGTGAAGCGGAAAAATGGTGGAACCCCGAAAAAGACAAAGAGCTGGATTGGCTGAGAACGGTCAGCCCCGGCGAGTACGCAAATCCGTACTACAGCTTGAGAAGGGTATGGAGCGTGTTAAGACGGGTGGCTCCGTCCTTGAACCTGAGCCCCTATGTTGAAGACACTTACACCAAAGCCTACCCGTTCTCCGTCAAACCCGACAAGAAGTTGTCCGTAGCCGACGTCTTCGCGTTACATCGCGATTGGTATCAGGGAACTGAGTTCGACTTATCCAAAGGCTTGGCCGCGGGTCCATTTGGGACTCCCAACCGCTACGGCGGCGCGAGCAAGTTGGTGAAAGGCGCCTGGGAAAGAGCGGTATCCGTTTTCAGATGCGATTACAGCTTTGTGGCGCAAGTGCGCGGCTGGCTACCCGACCCGATCGGTGCCGTGCTGTGGTTCGGGCCCGACGCGCCTCATAGCACTGCTTATGTTCCCTTCTATTGTAACCACATCGATCTGCCTGAAGCCTACGATTCCGGTTCTCACGCAAAATTCGACCCCAACAACGCTTTCTGGGTCCATTCTTTTGCGGCGAACTGGGCTGACCTGAAGTTTAGCTATATCATCAAAGACATCCAAGCGATGCAAAACAAAGTGGAGGGGCGTCAATTCGCCCAACAGCCTGCGATAGAGAACGCTGCGCTGCAACTTTACAAAGTCGATCCACAACTCGCTATCGAATTTTTGACCGAGTACAGCAACAACAACGCCAACCGTGTCGTGAGAGAATGGTGGGAGTTCGGTCAAACCCTCATCACCCGCTACAACGACGGCTACGTGGACGGCAATTCCGTGGGTTACCCCGACTGGTGGCTCAAAGAAGTCGGCTACGAAAGCGGTCCGCTCAAACACGGATTGAAGTAATGGTTTAACGGAGGAGGATATATGCGAAATCGTTTTCTATGGCTCTTTTTGCTTCTGTCGTTGACCTGCTTTTCCGTATCGATTTTGGACTTTGAAGCGCAATCGGCCTTCACGGTCTATGTGCCGGGAGAGTCTCTGGGACTCGCCGATGTGAACCTCTTCTACTTCGACCGGCCGACTTTGGAACAGAATCCGGAGTGGTTCGGCAAGAACTTGCGAGAAGATGCTATAGGAGCGATTTTACTGTTATCCCAAAAGTACGGGGCTGGGTCTGATACCCGCCCCGTATCCTTCTTATACGACATCACCCCGGTCGAAGGGGTAGAGAAGGATACCGGCTATCCTCTCGCAGCCTATCTAAGGTTTTTTACGAGAGGTGAAGAGTTTGGCGGCGAAAGCGATTGCGGTGACTGTGGAAAACCGCTCGCGCAAGGGGAAAAAACTCTCTTCTTGGCCGATTTCGTTAAACCCTTAGGGCTCGAAGGTCTTTGGATCGAGTTATTCAATGACAGGATCGATCCCTACCAGCAGCATACCTTTACGGTAGATTGGTTCGTCAACGACCAAAGGATCCAGAAGGTCGTGGACGTTGACCCAAACCAAACGTCAGTTTCCGTCTGCTTCTGGGATCCCAAACTCATCATGCAAATCGCGCAGGCCTTTTATGAAGTGATCTGTTCCGAAATCGTCGGCCCGCTGTCTCTAAGAGTTAGCCCGGTTGACTCGCTCGAGCGGTCGATCCTCGTCTCGGTGGACGGGGTGAAACTCAACAGTGACGTACGCAATCAACCAGAGGAACTTTTGGCTTTCAACAGACAATTTTTGCTCGGTCAAAAGTTGCTCGTCTCTTTCCCAGATTTTATCGACCAAGAGGACCTGAAAAAATATTTGGCCGGCGCTGAGCCTGTTCCGGTTCTCGTATGGAAGAGCGAACCGATCTCCGGCTTACCACAAGTGTTATGGAATATCGTTCTCATCTCTAACGGCTTTGCTTCTATCGATGGTAATAATCTCATACTGGCACCTTTCTTGCGGATATGCAAGTGTCAGTAAAAACTCAAAAGGAGTGATGTATGTGAAAAACAGGATTTTGGTGCTTTTGCTCCTCGTCAGCGCAGTCTTGACCGTTTTCGCCTGTACGACCATCGGTGTCACAAAAGGCGCGTCGGTGGACGGTTCCACCATGGTCACCCACACCTGCGACTGTGGGATGTGCGATTTCCGTATTATTCGAACCCCCGCTATGGATCACCCGGTAGGGTCGATGAGACCTGTCTATGTTTATATGGATCAGTATCCGGCCTATGTGGGTCTAGACCGCGGCCCCGGTTGGAATACCCCGGGATACGAACCGACGAAACCCCTCGGTTATATCCCACAAGTCCCGCATACCTACGCGTACTTCGGTTCGTCCTACGGGATTATGAACGAGCACCAGCTGGCGATCGGCGAGTGTACGACCGGCGCGAAGATTTATGCAATGGAAAAAGAAAACGAGTGTATTTTCGACATTTCGGCGCTTTCCAGAGTCGCGCTCGAACGCTGTAAAGGTGCCGAAGAAGCCGTCCTGTTGATGGGCGAGCTCGGTCAAAAGTACGGCTATTATGGCTGGGGAGAGACCCTCGTCGTCGCTGACACAGAAGAAGTATGGGTCATCGAGATGTGTGGGACGCCGGACGGAAAGAGCGCGCTTTGGGCGGCGCAACGCGTCCCCGATGGCGAAGTCTTCGTAGAAGCCAACCACTTCAGAATTCGAGATTTGGAAGAAAAAGGACAAAAGTTCCACTATTCCTCCAACCTGAAGGAAGTCGCGCAAAAAGAGGGCTGGTGGGCGCCCGGACAACCGCTGGACTGGACCAAAATCGTCGGCAGCGGCGAATACGGTAACGCCTATTACAGCCACAGACGCGTATGGAGAACCCTCGACCGCCTCGCGCCGTCCCTAGGCTTGAGCCCCTGGGTCGAAGACACTTACACCACCGCCTACCCGTTCTCCGTGAAACCCGAAAAGAAATTGACCGTGGCCGATGTCATCGACCTGCAGAGAGACTGGTATCAAGGGACCGAGTTCGACCTTTCCAAAGGGTTAGCGGCCGGCCCGTTCGGCAACATCAACCGATACGCCGGAAGCAGCAAATTGGTTAAAGGCGGTTGGGAAAGAGCCATTTCCGTGTTCAGATGCGCTTACGTGTTCGTCTCCCAATCCAGAGGTTGGCTCCCCGATCCGATCGGAGGACTCCTATGGTTCGGGCCTGATGCGCCGCACACCTCCGCTTACGTACCCTTCTACTGCGGTATGACCGAACTCCCGAGAGTTTACGAGATCGGCGACCTCCACACCTACGACTACGAAAGCGCGGGTTGGACTTTCAACTTGATGGGTAACTGGATGGATCTCAAATTCAGCTACATGATCAAGGACGTCCAAGCGAAACAACACGAGATTGAAGACAGAGAATTCGCTTTCCAACCGGCGATAGAGGATGCGGCGAAGCAGCTCTATCTCGTTTCACCGGAACTCGCGGTCGATTTCATCACCGACTACGCGGTGAACAACGCCAACCGCGTGGTGCAAGAATGGAAACGCTTTACCGAAAAGATGTTCGCGAAGTACATCGACGGTTACGTCGATGGTAATTCTGTTGGATACCCGGATTGGTGGCTACAGAAAGTCGAATTCGTCACAGGCCAGCTAGCCGGACAGTACGCGCCGAATAAATAATCATTCGATCCATTCTCAGGACCCCGACGCGGCGTCGGGGTCCTTACTCGGAAATATAAGAATTGAAGGAGGTTAAAAAGATGAAAAAAATCGTGTTTCTTATTGCCATCCTCGGAATACTGGTCGCTCTACCCGTCTTTGGAAAGACCGTTCTCGGATTCCCAGTCGTGATGACTTCGGCCGGACAAAGCGACGAAATCAACACCGTGATCTATCTGGCCGACGAAGTGGGATTGAAGTACGATTACTGTGACATCTTGTCTTTAGCCGAGTTCAAAGCCGGAGTGGGTTTAGCGGGAGCGAAAAATGCCCCCGGAAAACACGTCGCCTATTTTTCGGCCGAACCGAAAGGCACGCAGTTTAAAACATTCTTGATCGCAATTGGTGCCAGTTTGAAAGGTATGGGAGCCTCCGGTTTGTCCGTAGATGACGAAGTCAATCGCATCAAGGCCTTGATCGCCTACGCGAAGGAGAGCGGAATGAAAATTCTTGGGATGGCCATCGGAGGGGAAATCCGCAGGGGGCTACCCGGGAGCCTTAACGAGATTATGATCGATATCGTCGCGGAGCACTGCGATGTCATCGTCGTGACCAGCGATACCAACATGGACAAACGGTTCACGAATATCGCGAAAGAGAAGAACATCGAATTCGTTGAGGTTGAGAGCGCATTCGACTTACTCGAAGCTATCCCTGCCCTGTTTGGATTGTAATCGTCTCTCATTTTCTCAACTCTCTAAGGGGGTTTCAACGTGTTTAACGATCCTCAGTTCTTCCAAACGATCGGCTATACTCTGGCAATGGCGGGCGGGTATATCGTTGGGAAGATCTTTAAACTGTCTACAGAGATCTGTCTGTTCATAGCCGCCCTCGTAGGTGCGTTGGTAGCAGGCTCAGGACTAGACGTATTCCGCCATTTCGCCGAGGGTTCGGTGACCTATTTTGACATCGGTTTGATTTTTATTTTCGCGACACTGTTTATGAATATTCTTAAGGAGTCCGGCGCGATGGACTTGATCGTCCGCTGGATCATCCGCGCCTTCGGGAATAAGAAGGTCTTCTTTTTAATCCTGCTCATGATCGTTATGCTCATACCCGGCGCGTTGACAGGGGCCGGAAGCATCTCGGTTCTCGTCGTCGGCGGAACCGTGTCCGCAGCCTTAAGCGCGATGGGACTGAAGAAGGAACGCGTGGCCGCGATCGTCTTCATCGTGGCCGGACTCAGCGCAGCCGCACCTCCTATCAACGTATGGGCGATGATGACCTGTGCCGGGACAGCCGTGCCGTACGTCGGATTCACTATGCCTTTACTCGTCCCGATCCTCATCTTGGGCTTGTTCACCGTGTTGTTCCTCGGGTGGAAAGGAAAGATATCGAACATAGAAGAAGCCCTCAAAACGATTCCTGAGCCCAAGGGACTGAGCGTTTGGAGCGTAGCGATTCCGTTTATCGTTTTGGTTGCGTTGCTGTCGCTGCCACGGATATTCCCGTTCGATTTCCCACTGCTGGGATTACCCCTGTCTTTTGCGCTCAGCGCGCTTGTCGCTTGGATTATGAACTACAAGCGAGTGAAGGTTTTCCGAGTTATGGCTGATACCGTCGCTCAGCTCACCCCGTTGATCGCGACAACCACCGTCGTCGGTATGTTCGTCCAAGTGATGAGCTTTAACGGCACCAAAGGGCTATTCTCGCTTTGGATCGTCACGGCGCCGATGGCGTTGCTCTACATCATTCTCCCATTTGTGATTCCCATCTCAGAAGGATTGTTGACCTACGGTGGGGTAGCCGTTTTGGGTATCCCGCTGATATGGATGTTCAATGCCAGAGGGATCAACACCGTGATCGCGCTGTCCGGCTTGACACTTCTGTGGCCGCTTGGAGACGGATTGCCTCCCACAAAACTGATCGGAAGGCTCACGGTCGATACCGTCGGCTACACAGGCAGTTATGGAAAGTTCCTGAAAGAATGCATCGTTCCTTGGATCGCCATCACGGTCGTCGGTATCCTGATGGTCGCTTTCAGTAATCAACTTTCCTTCCTCATGGGTTAGGTGGTTAGTATGGATTTTATTATGTTTTTATATTACGTGATGTCGGCGATCATCGCGATCGTCTTTTTCTGGAATTATTTTAAAACGAAAGACAAACAAAAACAAATCTTAATAGCGATCGCATTGCTGCCATTCCTACTACGATTGCTCCGATGGAAGTAGGTGCGAAGATGAAATGGTCTAAATGGATAATACTGGCGATTCTGCTTCTTTTTCTCTTGGCCGGTGGGATACCGCTCTTTATACAAAGGAACTACAAAGAGACCTTGGTGATGGCGGATGGCGTAACTCGGGTCCTGAGGTTGAGCGATTTCTTTGAGCCATTAAAAGGGACGATGGGCGACACGAATATTTACGAATTTCAAGGCAAGGACCCCGGCGGGAAAGTTCTGATCCTTGCTGGCACTCACGAAAGCGAAGTTTCTGCGATGGTCACGGCGTTTATGTTCGTGGAAAACCTTCAGGTTCAAGCGGGTACCGTTTACGTCGTACCGCATTACAACTACAGCGGCTCTTTGGGCTCCCAACCCGGCGGCGGCTTTCCTCTGTACTACACTATCCCCACACCTTGGGGAGAGAAAAAATTCCGCTTAGGGGATAGAGGACTACAAGCGCTAGACCAATGGCCCGACCCAGATGTGTACGTCCACTACCCCGACGGGCAGTTGTTGTCATACATAGACGCAAGAAACACGAACAGGACCTGGCCTGGCAAACCAAACGGCACGTTGGGAGAAAAGGTCGCCTACGCCGCTATGGAAATGATCCGCAATGAAAAGATCGATATCGTGATCGACCTGCACGAAGCGGAGGCGATGTTCCCTGTCACCAATTGTATCGTCGCTCCGGAAAAAAGTAAGAGCTATGCGATCGGCGCCGCGCTGTACGTGAAGGGTAGAGAGAAGTTCGAAAGCCACGTAGAGCCGTCGCCCTCGAACTTCCGCGGCCTTTCGCATCGCGAAGTGGGAGATTTTTCCGACGCCCTCGTCTTTTTGTTGGAAGCCCCGTGTGTTCACCTGGACCAGATCTCGGGACCTAAGACCAACGATTTGATGATCGTCGGAAAAGACCCGTTTATCAACGTTGCCGCGGAGAAGGGCTTGCTGTTCGTGCCGATCGACGACCGCGGTTGGACGATCGAGAGACGTGTAGGACAGCAATCTTCGGTTATTCAAGAGATCGTCAATCAATTCAACAAAAAAAACCCGGCGCGGGCTATTCTGTTTACTGCTCCTAAACACGCTGAAGTGGTTGAAAAGCGTATGGGGGCCTTCTTTAAAGACCCCGACAAAGCGCCAAAATCTCGAATCGCTTACGAATAAGTAGAAAGGGCAAACGAAAGAGTTTGCCCTTTTTTTCGCTAGGACAGGAAAGCCGGTTTACCGAAACCCCGAAAACCTTTGAAAACGAAAGGAGAGGATCGTAATGAAAAAAACTTTGTTCAGCGTTCTTCTGGTTCTTTTAGCCAGCTTCTCTATCCTCATCGCGAGCGGTTTCTTCGTCGATTTGGATGACAACCCCTACCGAAATGCCATAGAGGGGCTCTTTGAGCTCACGTGGCTCGGTGGCGATTACGGAGAGGAGTTTTTACCCAAGGAACCTTTGACGAGGGGACAGGCGGCTCATTGGCTGAGCGAGGCGCTGAAACTCCCGAGAATCGAACCGCTCGATATCGATCACCCCGTCGAAAAGTCCTACACCTATAAGGATCCTCTGGGTGTGATCGACGAGTCCTTCGTCGTCTCCACATATAAGGACATGGATTACCATTACTACAGAGAGGAAGTGGAAGGCCTTTCTCGGGCCAGAATCTTGCCCATCACTGAAACCTTTGACGTGGACGACCCCATCTCTCAAGAAGAATTTCTCATCTGGCTGGACAACGCGATTTTCGGTGTGGATGAAAAGTACGATAACACGCGTGCGGAACGGTTTCATCAATTGGGCATCTTGGGAATGCCAAAGAACCCCTCTTCAGAACCGCTCACTCGAGAATTGGCAGCCTGTATGCTTTATAGTATCATTGGAGACCCGAAATTCCAAGTGGTGACGGTTTTGGTGTCCGCAGATATCCACGGCCACCTCGAACCCTACAAACCCGTCGGCTCCGATTATTACATCGGCGGTATGGCGAAGATGAGCCGGTACGTGAATCAGGTGTGGTACGACCAAAAAGCGTTGCTATTGCTGGACGTGGGTGACGCCCCTTACAACACGAACGTCGCCAACCTCTTCGAAGGCGAGCCGGTTATTCGTATTATGAACTGGATGGGGTACGACGCGATGGTACTCGGAAATCACGATTTTGATTTCCCCTTCTCGGTTTTGGAACGGAACGCCAAGCTGGCCGATTTCCCGTTTCTTTCCGCCAATACGCTGAAGGACGGCCGTCATCCCGACTTCCTGAAACCCTACCATATCATAGAATGTGGAGGGATCACCTTTGGAATCATCGGGGTTACGGACGATGAGAGCGCGTGGTACACGCATCCGAACAACGTGAAAGGGATCACGTTCATCGATCACTTCGAGGCGGCTAAAGAAGCGGTAGCTCAACTAAAAGGAAAAGTCGATTTTATCATCGCCTTAGCGCATTTGCACGGCGACAATCACGCGCTTAGCCAAAAAGTCGAAGGCATCGACCTGGTCTATGGCGGTGGCACCGACATCGTCGCCTTCCCAGAAAAGATTCATGATTCGTGGCTGCTGTCCTCGGGGAAGCATGCGGAACTGATTAGCCAAACGAACCTCAACTTCTGGGATAAAGAGGTCCTCGGATTCACCTTCTCGCACATCTTCCTCTCTCAAAATATGCCCGATGATCCGGTGGTGGATCTCATCGTCAAAAAAGCGGTGTCCGCGATGGATGCCCGGCTGATGCGCGTCGTTGGCGAAACGAAGGTGTTGCTGGACGGCGAGAGATCGACCGTTCGTTTGAAAGAATCCAACCTTGGGAACGTCATCGCGGACAGTTTAAGGGCGATGACCGATGCCGATATCGCCTTACAAAACGGCGGAGGCATACGCGAGAGCGTTCCTCCCGGAAAGATCACGGTCAAAGATATCTACACGGTTCTCCCGTTCGATAACACCGTCGTCGTTGTCGAAGCGACGGGTAAGCAAGTCTGGGATGCCCTCGAACACGGAATCGCAGCCTACCCGGGAGCGGCCGGCCAATTCCTGCAAGTCTCCGGCGTCAGCTACACGTTCGACGCCTCGAAAGAACCTTACCACCGGCTCCTCTCCGTCATCTACAACGGCGCGCCTATAGAGATGGACAGAAAGTATCGCGTCGTCGCCAACGATTTCTTGACAGGCGGCGGAGATAAATTTCTTATGCTGACAGAGTGTAAAGAGTTGGTCCGAACGAAGTCCTATCTACGTGACGCGTTCACCGAGTACTTCCTGAAGAACCCGGTGATCAGCCCGCAGTTAGAGGGCAGAATCACGATCCTGAACCCGGCAAACTAGCCGGCTTGATTACGGGCCCTAGAACCGTGGCGAAGAGCGGACGAAAAAGGTCCGCTCTTTTCTTGCGAACGCCATCGCGTTTTCAGCCTTCAAGAAACCTGGGGTACGTCACATGAAGAGTTTCCCGTAAAACGCAACGGTGTTCTTCCTGACCAAACCTTCCTTTTCCTATTTACCAGAATCCGGTGAACGACCATTAAAGCTAATTTCCTGTTTCGTATGTTATGATCGAAGGGCGCGATACGTGCGCGAAGATACTATCTCCATATAATGAAAGGAACGACTCAATGGCGAAAACACTCGTGTTAGCGGAAAAACCTTCGGTCGCGAGGGATATCGCGCGGGTTATGGGCTGCTCTCAAAAAGGCAACGGTTTTCTCGAAGGATCGCGATATGTGGTCACTTGGGCGTTGGGCCACTTAGTCACCTTGGCGGACCCAGATGCTTACGGCCCCCAGTATAAGACGTGGAAAATGGAGGACCTTCCTCTGTTGCCTACGGAGATGAAATTGGTGGTAATCAAGGAAACCGGGCGCCAGTTCCAGGTCGTGAAAACTCAGATGATGCGCGGAGACGTGAGCGAGATCGTCATCGCAACCGACGCTGGGCGTGAGGGAGAACTCGTCGCGCGTTGGATTATCGAGAAAGTACACGTGAGAAAGCCGATCAAACGCTTGTGGATCTCTTCGGTGACCGATCGTGCGATCCAGGAGGGTTTTACACGGTTACGCGACGGCAGAGACTACGAAAACCTGTATCATTCGGCAGTCGCGCGTTCGGAAGCGGATTGGTATGTGGGAATCAACGCCACCCGGGCGTTGACCTGCAAGTTCAACGCGCAGCTTTCCTGCGGCCGCGTCCAGAGCCCAACACTCGCTATGATCGCCCATCGTGAAGAGGAGATCCGGCACTTTGTTCCGAAATCCTATTATGGAATCAGCGCGAAAACGCATGGAGTCACTTTGATCTGGCGCGATAAAAAAACAAAAGAATACCGTACGTTTGATGAAGCGTATCGCCTGTCCGTGCTGAAAGGGTTGACCGACAAGACCGCCACCGTGGTGGGGGTTGAAAAAACCGAAAAGAAAACCTTTCCGCCCTTGCTATACAACCTCACCGAACTCCAAAAAGACGCAAACGCCCGTTTTTCTTTTTCTGCCAAAGACACGCTATCGATTATGCAGTCGCTTTACGAAACCCATAAGTTGCTGACCTATCCGCGGACAGACTCTCGCTACCTATCGGCCGATATCGTCGACACGATAAGAGAGCGTATCAACGCGTGCGGCGTGGGGATATACGCCCCGTTAGGCGCCAGAGTGCGAAACCTCTGTATCGGGTCGAACGCCTTCTTCGTGGATGATACCAAGGTCACCGATCACCACGCGATCATCCCGACGGAGCAGAAGGTCTATCTCGACAAGCTCAGCCTCGAAGAGCGCAAGATCTACGATCTGGTGATACGCCGATTCTTCGCCGTCCTGCTACCTCCATTCGAATACGAACAGACAGCGGTGGAAGCCCGGATCAACGGTGAAACTTTTATCGCGAGAGGGAAAAGGGTCCTGAAAGCCGGATGGAAGGAAATCTACGGACATTTCGATGATGAGGATCCAGATGAAGAGGGGCTCGCAGTTCAAATATTGCCTGAAATTCGTAAGGGAGACCGTTTGACGCTCGACGCGATCTTTGAAACGACCGGAACCACCAAACCGCCCGCGCGATTTACAGAGGCCACGCTGCTTGCGGCTATGGAGAATCCCGCCCGATGGTTGGAAGGGGAAAAGAAAGACCTTGCGAAAACACTAGGAGAAACCGGTGGGCTGGGAACGGTCGCGACACGGGCGGATATCATCGAAAAACTCATCAATACCTTTCTGATCGAGAAGGAAGGCAGAGAATTGCCCATCACCTCCAAGGGGGAGCAACTGCTGAACTTGGTTCCAAAAGAGTTGAAATCGCCCGCGCTCACCGCTGTTTGGGAACAGAAGCTGGCCTTGATCGCAAAAGGGACGCTGAATAAGGACTCGTTCGTGGCAGATATGAAACGCTATGCCTCGGAAATCGTCAAAGAGATCAAAAACAGCGAGGCGGTGTTCAAGCATCAGAACCTGTCTGGGAAACGGTGTCCCACGTGTGGCAAGAATTTGCTTCTGGTCAAAGACAAACGGGGTAGCCTGTACCTCTGCGAAGATCGGGTGTGCGGTTACCGGGAACGGATTCTCAGCCCAAAAAAAGTGGCCTTCGAAGACCGGAAGACCGAAAAACAAGGCGGACTGTCCAAGAAAGAAATCCGACAATACCTGCAGTCGCAGGAGAAATCGGATAATCAGCCACACAACACCGCTCTGGCCGAAGCGCTTAAGCGATTCCAGGAGTCCGAAAAACCATAAAAATTTCCTATGACGGAGTTCACCTTTAGTTCTGCGGGACATTCCCAAGTGTATCCCCACACACGCGAGCCACGCACAGAAAGAAATATGATAAACTAACCTCGAAAGAGTCGTGTTCTGGATAATAAAAGGAGGGGGGCAGTATGGCTACGAAAAAAGTGTTGATCATCGGCGCCGGTATCGCCGGGCTATCGGCCGCGTCTTACCTGCAGCGAAATGGGTATTCCACAGAGATATTCGAGGCCCACTACCTTCCGGGAGGCCTTTGCACCGCCTGGAAGCGCGGACAGTATACGTTCGATTATTGTATTCATTGGTTGGTCGGCACGAATCCGGAAACCGGTTTCGATGTGCTGTGGAATGAATTGGGCGCTTTTCAAAATGAAGATGGCAGCAAAACCCAGATACGGAATTTCGATGAGTCTTCACGTGTGGAGCTTTCCGACGGGCAAATCGTCCGTTTTTACTCAAACGCGGACCGTCTGAAAGAAGAGCTGCTTCGCGTCGGCCCCGATGACGGTAAAGAAATCGAGCGGTTAACCAACGATTTAAAAACGCTGAGCCGCCTTATTCCGGTCGCGGATCCCGAAAAAAGAAGCGTTATGTATCGCTTAGCGGTGAATCTTCGGTACCTTTCAATTATGAGTCGATTTATGCGGCACCTGAAAACTCCTATGCAAGACTACGCGCGGAAATATCACAGTGAGGCCATACGGAAGGCTTTGCTCGCGGTGACCCCGGCGGAATGGTCTCTCGCGACGTTGACGATGGGGTTGGGCATGCAGCACAGCCAAGCCGCCGGATATCCCGTCGGAGGCTCCCTCAATCTAGCTCGGAATATCGAGCGGAAGTACCTCTCTCTGGGCGGTAAAATCCATTACCGTCACCCAGTGGAAAAAATCATCGTGAAAAACGGTCAGGCGGTCGGTTTGGCGTTAGCGAACGGGGATCAGGTGATGGGGGACGAAATCATCTCCGCAGCTGATGGGCACTCCACGCTGTTTCAAATGCTGGAGGGGAAATACCTCACAAAAACGCTGCAGAACGCCTACACACGCTTCCCTCTCTTTCCTTCCTCGGTTTTCATCGCGCTCGGAATCGCCCGGGATATGAAAGACGAGCCGAAACTGCTTTCTCTAGAGCTGGATTCGCCTCTCGAACTGCCGGATAAGAGCATGCACCCATTCCTCTCGGTGACCCTACGCCATTACGATCCGACACTCGCGCCTGCCGGAAAGACCTCCGCCTCCGTTTTATTGAACACTTGGAACGGCGAATTCTGGAAAGACCTCGCCGGCAAAGACCGACCCGCGTACAATGAGATGAAAAAGGAAATCGGAAACCAAGTGATTGGCCTTTTGGAAAAACGCTTTCCGGGAATACGCTCTGATATAGAGGAAATAGACGTCTCCACACCCTATACGGTCCAACGGTATACGCGCAATTGGCGCGGAAGCTACGAAGGGTTCGGACTGACTCCCGAAACTTTTATGACACGCTTCCCGAAAATGCTTCCGGGTTTGTCCCATTTTTCTATGATCGGCCAGTGGACGACCCCCGGTGGCGGCCTGCCACCCGCCGCGCTCGACGGCAGGAATATCGCGGCCAAAATCTGCAGAAAAGACGGGCGGCCTTTTATCGCATAACCCCGCCCACGCCTTTGGGGTTTTCTTCGAACACGCCGCCATAACAAAGAGCGGCGTGTTCGCAATTTCTACAGGGAACGGGCTCGCGCGCTGTCCGGCGCTCTCCGATGCCCAAGACGAAGGTCGTGGATTTCACCGGATGGATCATCGATCCCTTCGTCAAGCGCATTCCTGCTTGAGCGGCCCCGAGAAGCTCGAAGATGCGCTTCTGCGCGCCAAGCGAGAGGGGAGGGCAACCGGGCGCATATCGTGGCCCGAGTTCCCCTTCGATCTCGCCGCTCATTCGTTCCAGAAAGACCGAAAAGGCATCTCGGAGCATCAGGGTGCCGAGGCTGTCGGCTAACCATCCTTTGAGCGACTCTCCCTCTGCAAACGCCCGCGAAGCGGCGTCTTCCAACCCCGACCCTAAGGTGATCAAGCCGATCAGGAGGGAATAGTAGGCCTTCGCATACTCCGGGTTGAAAGGAAACGGAAGCCGGGGTTCGAGCCATAGCCCGCGCACGATCTCGAAATCGGTAGAAAGAACCGACTCCCCTTGAGCCTCCGCTTTTTGGATGCGAAAGACCGTAAACAGGGCGAGCGGGTTCGTTTCTATCGATAACAACGTGGGCCAGAGCGTCTCGATCTCTTTCGATATCTTTCTTTTGGAGTCGCTCGAGAGGCCAAGGACCCTTTCTACCCTCTCCACGGATGGGAAGGGGACCGTTAAAGTCAGCCGCTTCACGCTCACGTGAACTCGCCCAGCCTCATTGAACGCCCAAAGAGATCGGAAAACTCCGGATGACCTTCCAAACGCACGCTCCTCATCCTTTTCCGCAGGTTCTCCAACCGCTCGGTAGATTGTCGGCAGGCGAGCCACAATGATAGCCCTTTACAAGCGGCGTTCCCCACACAGGTGATTTTTGAAGGGTCGATGGGTGGCAACAACCCCGTCGCCACCGCGGCCCGACGATCCAACGCGTTACCGAAAGACCCCGAAAGAAAGACTCCTGCCAGGTCTTCCGGTCTCATCCCCGCGTTCTCCAGCAATATATCTATGCCGCAACGAATCGCTCCTTTGGCGAGTTGGAACTGCCGGACATCCCGCTGATCCAGGAACACCTCGTCTCCGCGTATACGCCAGCGAACCTGACCTCGCTCATCACGCCACAAGTCCTTCGGCGGATTCGCCAGCGATTCGGGTTTTTCGAAGGCGCCTCCGGGTTTCAATACCCGCTGTTGGAGTAGCCAGGCGATCAAAGAGATCAGTCCCGAACCGCAAAGGCCTTTAGGCGGCCCGTCTCCGATGACGGTGTATCGGATTTCACCATTTTCGGCGGTGTCGACGCCGGTTATCGCGCCTTCGACTCCGGGCATGCCGTGGGAAATGTTCATTCCTTCCAGCGCTGGACCCGCCGCGGTGGAGCAACAGAACACCTCGTTCCCTCGGTTCAGCATCATCTCTCCATTCGTTCCGATGTCGACCAAGAGGTATGGGCTTTGCTGTCGATCGAGCTCACACCACAGGGCGCCCGCCAACGCGTCCGATCCGACATAACCGGCCACGGACGGCAAGAAGACCACCGGCGTATGGGCTTCCAACGCATAGAAACCGGCCTCTATCGCGTTCGAAGACAATGTTTCGGTCGTGAACGCCCGAAACGGACGCTCACCCAAACGTTCGGGCAGTATCCCCCAAAACAATTGCTGCATGCAGGTGTTACCGACGAGCCCGACGCAGAGGATCCGCTCCGCCGATATCCGTTGGGTATCCTTTACTTCTTGTATCATCCCGTCGATCTTGGTCGTCAGCCGCGTTCTCAGCTCTTCCAAACCTCCTGGCGTTCGGGCATGGTTGATCCGCGCGATCACGTCGGTTCCGAACGGAATCTGAGGGTTCTTCGCGGTGAGCCCGCCTTTCCACTTGCCATTTGTGTCGAGGAGAAAGAGCGTTAACGTGGTCGTGCCAATATCGACAGCGATATAGTAATGGGGGTTTAGCGCTTCCGCCTCTGTGAGAAAGCCCCTGAGCTGGCCATCCAAGCGGATCTCGGTGAATCGAGGAAACCGAAGCAGATCGGGCAGCTTCCGAGAGAGGGAGGCAGCCAACACCGGAGAGAGGTCCTCTATAAAAAGCGACGACCGCGGCGCTTCCTGCCCGAGGTCTTGAAAAAGCCACTCCATATCGGAGGCGGCCTCCGTTTCCTCCGGCCACGTTCGTTCGAGCAGCTGAATCCGCGATTCGCACCCTTCTATCCTCTGCCGCTCGGATGCGCTGAAAGGCTCGGAGAGCGCGAAAGCGTCCGATTCCAGAGAATCGATCTCCAAAATCCGCAGATCGCCGCGCGCTTTCGCCCGGCAGGCCAAGCGAATTCCGCGTTCGAGCTCGCCTTCCCCTAAGATGGATTTCTCGGTGTCATCCGGTTCGCTCAGGGTCCCTTGGACACGGATTCTGCATTTCCCGCAACGCCCGGTTCCACCGCAAGCGGATTGCACGTAGACCCCGTGCCTTCGTAGGGTTTCGTAAAGCGTTTCCTCCGAACTCGTTTTGAAAAGGCGCGTTTTATAGAGGACATCGAAAGTCTTGTCCATAACGGATAGTACACCTAAAACTGGGGCGGTATGCGGGGATGGCGTTTCAACGCGCGCTTGATTCGCTCGAGCAGCTCTTCGCGAGCGGGGGTGACGCTTTCGAAGGTCACCTCTCCGTCGATGACGATCGCCGGGATTCCTTTCACATCGAAGGCCTTGATCATCGGGAGCGTCTGTTTTTCCATCAGGCTATGTTCGCGCCATACGATCGGCAAGTTCGGGAAATCCTCGATCAGCGCGCTGACCGCTTCGACCATATATTGACAGGCCGCGCAGCTCCTGGAATTTAGTGTGATGATATCGATCGTCAGGGTCGTTCGATTTTGGTAATCCGGCAGCTCGTAGGGCTCCATCCGCTCCTGAGGAAGTTTTGCGGACAAAGAGGCGATGAGGGCGCCCGTTTCGCGATAGCTCACAGCGTGAACCATTTCTCCGATCGCCGCCAGGTTTCGTTCCGGTGTCGCGTACAAGAGGTCGCATCCGGGGGCGAGGATGTGGCCCCTTCCTCCGGATTCGTAGATGCACTTTGCCGCGGAAAGCTGGCATTTCTCCGGTGAGCCCGAAAAGAGCACTTGAGCGAGGGGAATATTCCCCCCGAAAGAGATGCCCGCGGCCTTCGCGCAATCCCTGAGTTGCGCCAGAGGTACGTTCTCATCCACGAAAAGGCTATCCGGCTTGGTTTCGCTGATGACCGAAAGGTTCTTTCGGGCGTCTCCGCATACGAAGGAGGCGGAAAGGCTGCCCATACTTCGGATGCGTTCAAACAGACGCTGGTACGGATCGAGTAAAAACCGCTTGAACGTTCGCGGGGCGATCTGGGAGATCATCGGGTCGACGACCGCGATCAATTCCACGCCTTTCTCCGCATACAGGCTCGCCATGATCTCTGCAACCTCTATACAAAATGCGATCACCACCTCGACCGCGTCGGGTTCGAGGATCATCTGAGTCAACAGCTCGGTGCCCTTCAAATGAGTGGCCAGCGTCAATGGCCCCGTGATCAACCCCAGAAGCGCGACCTCGGGGTGTTTGGCTTTTAGACGATCCACCGTTTTCATAATGAGCGGGATCCGTCCGCTGCGCGCTGTCGGCAGGGGCAAGCGTTCGAAAGACCTGTTCTCCAAAGGGTGAGAGATCACGCATGGGGGGCCGTCCGCCGCCCATCGCAGATCGCATCCCAAGATCTCCGCCTCGAGCTGGAGATCGAAGACGATCGGAATGCCGTCGGGTTGGTAACGAATAATCGCCTCCCGAAGGCCCTTATATAGCGTTTCGTCCGAACGCAGATAGCTTCTCGCGTTCTCGCCGATCAGGTATCCCCCGTGCACCCCCACAAACGGGACCCAAGGGGTGCGCTCTGCTTTTTTGCCCTGAAGAGTCTGTATCAAAACCTCTTTCATCGCGCTCACGTTCCCGTTTCCTCGAGATCGATCCGTCGGACCAAGCTCACCGCGTCCGTCGCATCGGCGGCGTATCCATCCGCGCCGATCTCATTCGCAAAGGGTTGTGATAAGGGGGCCCCTCCTACCAACACTTTTACGTCATCGCGCAGCCCTGCCGCCTGCAGCGCTTGAATCACGGCAGGGATGTGGAGCATCGTGCTGGTCAATAGCGCCGAAATGGCGAGGTAATCGGGTTTTTCCTGACGAACCGCTTCCACGAACCGTTCTGGTGTGACATCGACCCCGAGGTCGACGATCGTGTATCCGGCGCCCTTCCACATCATACTCACCAAGTTTTTCCCGATGTCGTGAAGGTCTCCCTCGACCGTCCCTATCACGATCTTGCCTCTACGCGGCACATCGCCCTGAATGAGAAGCGGCTCTATAAGGTTCAGTGTCGCGTTCATCGCTTTGGCGGCCACGAGGACCTCAGGCACATAGTATTCTCCTTCTTTAAACAGCCGCCCCACTTCGTCCATCCCCGGAATCAGCGCCTGATTCAAGATATCTGCGGCGCCAACACCCTGATTCAGCAGCAGGTGCGTTGTCTCTTCGGCTTTTTTTGGTTCCACGTTTATAATCGCGTTCTTCAATTCTTCGAGAAGCGTCATACGCGTCCTCCTTCCTGTTTTTCCCAATCAAAAGCGGCTTGCAGCATCGCCAGATAGTTCTCATCCGGAATATAGTCCGGAACGGAATTACCGCTTCCCAACGCATATCCCCCTAAGGCCGCCGCTCGGCGTAACATCCGCGTGGATCGTTCGTACACCGCTTCGGCGCTCTCTCGAGCCAGGAACCCCACATCTATCCCCCCAAGGACCGCGAGCCGCCCTTTCAACGCGTCATAGGCCTTCTCCACCGGAGTGATCCCGTCCTCGTAAGAGTGCCTGGCGTCAAACCCCATATCGAAAATGTCCTCGAGGATCGCGTCGTACTTACCGCAGGAGTGTAGGATCGCGCACTTGCCGTAATCGTGGGCCATAGCGACGATACGCTTGTACCACGGAAAGACGTGTTGGCGCAAGTCCCTCGGGGAGATCAGCGTGTGGGTGTTAAATCCCCAGTCGTCGTTGAGGATCACGGCACCCACTTCGGGATAGGGCAGACAGGCCTGAAAGTAGGACAGGATCCTCTTCCCCACCTCGGCGAAGATCTCCGAAACCAGGGTTTTGTCTTCGTAAAGCATCAGGCACAGGCGTTCGTAGCCGACGATGCCGATCACGTTTTCCAAAATGCCATCGTGAGAAAATGGGATGAGCTTCGCTTTCGGATGCAGGTAAGCGGCGGCTTCGGTGATGATGGAAAAATCGCAGTTCGCTATTTCCGGCCATGTGTAGTTTTCGAAGGACCTGCGATCGACGATCACGCTTCCTTCGTTCAGAGACTTCGTCTGCGCGTGGCTGACAAAGTGGGTTTTGCGCTCGAAACTCAAACCGCGCACGATAATCGGAGCGAAATCGTATCCCCCCGAGTCGAAGGCTTTGATCGTCGTCACGACACGGTCGAACTCCGTGTCAGTCCGATACTCCGCCCCCGTCAGTTTCTTTTCTTTGTGTTCTCCGATCAAAAACTCAAATAACACCGCCCTCGGGGGCGCTTTCTTTTGCAGAACCAACCTCAGGTTTTCAAAGTCGGGTTCGCGATCCGCTCTTCGAAACATCATTCTGTCTCCTTCGAAAGGGTAACCGGTCGCGAAAGCCTTCCGCAACCGGTTCGCCCTGGTTATTGGGATACGCTCGTCACGTGTGTAGCGGCGTCATAGGTTAACGTGTAGACGGTCTCCCGATCGGGTTTTAGGAAACTGGCTTGACCGAACCCCGCTGGAGCGCCGTCCAGCTTGTACTGCTCCTCCACACCCCATCGTTTCCCCCATTGATCGTCGTAAAACTTTTTGGATAAGGCGACGAGGATCATATACCCCTCTCCCTCACCCTTATACGCGGGCAAGGTCAAGGTAAGGCGGTACTTTCCCACATCTTCGGTCTTTTGAAAGACGAGGGCGTTTTCTCCGAAGACAACCCACCCGTTGAAGTCCCCGTACACCGTCGGCCCCGGAAGCGCGACGATCTCTCCTGCGAAAACGGGGCTGACTTCCGTGACTTTCGTTTTTGGATCAAACGTGAACACGTAGGTGGTTTCTTCCGCCGGTTTCAGGTAACTGACCTTCCCCATTCCCCCCGCCGTCCCGTCGAACACGTATTGCTCGTAAGCGCCGAAAATGGTCCAAGCGGGTTCGAACCGTGTGGAAAGCACCGTCGCCATCATGTATCCGTCGCCTTCCCCTGTGAAGGCTGGGAGGGTATAGAACCCGTGATAGGTCCCGTCCCCGTAGATATCGGCCAATTCGAGCGCCTCTCCGTCTTTCATACTCCAATCGGAGCCTCTGCCCATCGCGCTGTTAAAACTGCCGTATATACGCGGCGTGGGAAACACCTGGATCGCGTTGTCATAGATCGTTTTGGTATTCGAGTCGAAAAGGATCGTGAGCACGGTGTTCTCTTTGATGTAAATAGAGCCCAGCCCGGCCACCTGACCGTCGGGTGTGATCATAACCGGAGCGGGCTGGAAGGCATAGTGGTCCGTTCCCCAGGATCCGCTCGCACTCCACGTGCCATCGGTAACCTTGTAATAGTGCCCGTCATACATAGGGTCTCGATTGTCCTCATTGAAGTCAATCGTGATAGTATACCATCCGTCTCGTCCGGGGATCGGCATTAACTCCAACCCTCCATCTTTTGGTACCTGATACCCGTTTGCGCTGGTCCCGAGAAAATATCGCGGACTCGCAGCGAACATAAACACGGCGTTTACCAACAACACGATCACAATCATTGCTTTAAACCATCGATAATGCGTCATTGTTCTTCCCTCCCTTTTATTGTAGGCGAAAAAGATTACGTATGTTCTTCAAACAAGGCGAAAGACCGCCCAGGCACAATCACACCGTTCCATTCGGTTTGCGCCCGCCCAAAGAGAAGCGTCGGTTTCCTGTCCACCTGTATCCGGTTCGTCGGAAGCGTGTCGAAGTTGGCCACAGCCAGGAAGCGCTTATCGCGCAGGACTCGCGCGAAAGCCAGCGCCCGGTCGGATAAGGCGAACGGAATCAGTTTCCCTTTCTTCAACACGTCGGATTGAGCGCGTATTCTCCCAAGGGCCGCGATTCTGTCACGGAAGGATGGGTTATAGTCCCACTGCATCGCCCGTCGGTTGTCGGGGTCCTCACCCCCGTCCATCGCCCTTTCGTCGCCGTAATAGATCAAAGGCATCCCGGAAAAACACAACATCGTCATCAGCATCAGCTCGTGGATCGTCTCATCCCCGACGAAACGGCGGTTCCGCACGGTGTCGTGGCTGCCGACGAGATTGACGAGATAATCGTGAATCGGAGTTTTGTAGAGCATCGCGTTCGCGCTCATCCTCTGCCAAAAACGGTTCGCATCGATCTCTCCGCGCGCGAAGTTCCGCAACCACTTCATAAACGGGTAGTTGGTCACCGTATCCATCTCGTCGCCCAACAGCCAACGGCCGGCCTGATTCCAGATTTCGCCGATGATCAGTAGGTCGTTCTTCACACGCCGAAGCCTACGGCGAAAGGCTTTCCAAAGGGCATGGGAGACTTCGTCCGCCACATCCAATCGCCAACCGTCGATCCCCAGCCTTTTCGTCCAGTCTTCGGCGATCCCGACAAGATAGTCGATCACATCAGGGTGATCCGTATTGAAGCGGGGCATGGAGGGGATCAATCCGCCAAAGCTGTCGTAGTCTCGTGTCCGGTCCTCTATGGGAAAACGATGGATCGTGAACCACTCCGCATACTGAGATTGGCTTTGGTTCCTTAAAACATCCTGGAAGAATACGTGTTGATCGCTGCAATGATTAAAAACCGCGTCTAAAACGATCCGCATCCCTTTGGCGTGCGCGGCTTGAACGAGAGCCACGAGCCCCTCTTCTCCACCGTAA
The DNA here is from genome assembly GCA_002071085.1 of Thermotogota bacterium ADurb.Bin062. Lineage (GTDB taxonomy): Bacteria > Thermotogota > Thermotogae > MWEM01 > MWEM01 > MWEM01. The sequence goes on from MWEM01000017.1 coordinate 45,499, forward strand.
ATGGACTCCACTTTCGTGTAATCGATCACATCGTACTTGTGGTAGCTTCCGGATAGAAATAGCGGGCTGAGATAGAGGATTCTGACCCCCATCTCCGCCAGGTAGTCGAGTTTTTTTATGATTCCAGCGAAATCTCCCCCGTAATAGGTGTTTCTGTCCGGTAAGGCGTCGAAGGGCTTCACTTCGGGGGGGTTGTTTCGAGGATCACCGTCGAAAAAACGGTCGATCCACACCTGGTAGATGATCTCCCCTCGAGCCCATTCTGGAAGATCCAAGAGGTCGCATCCGTTGATGTAGGGATAGAAAAAGGAGTCGGTCTCCTCAGGATCATTCAAAAACCCCGACGCGCAAAAATACGTGACCTCCCGCCCATCATCCAATTTGAAGTAGTATTTGAACCGTTTTTCACTGAGGGCGATCTCCGTTTCAAACCAATCGCTATCCTCGCTTCGGCCCACGAGCGCCATGTCCTTTTCATAGGGAAGGGAATGGTGATCGTAGATGTTTTTGTATAGCACCACAGCCTTTCGGATATCTCTTCGGGCTGTCTTGAGCCGGACAACCAGGGTGTCGGGACGCGTCGGATAGGCGTATACGTGCTCGGGAAGATGAAAGACCGCGCTTCGGTTTATGATTTCACACTCCCTTCCGTGAGTCCTCCGATGAAGTATTTTTGCAAGCTGTAGAAGATGATGAGCATCGGCGCGCTTCCGATGATCGCGCCCGCGCAATACAGGCTCCAATTGGTTCCATACTGCCCCACGATCATGCTCTGAAGCCCCACCGCCAACGGCATACGATCCAGGCCCTGCGTCATCACCGTGCTGGAAAGCACGTATTCGTTATACGCGATGACGAAGCTTTGAATGGCCACGATCATCATCATCGGCTTGGCAAGCGGAAGGTTGATTTTCCACAGTATGGTCAACCGGGAAGCCCCGTCGATTTTGGCCGCTTCATCGATGTCCATCGGGATGGTATCGAAGTACCCTTTGGCAACGAGGATCAACCCGGTGGAAGCCAACACCGCATTCACGACGATCAACCCGGCCATACGATTCAAAAGTCCCATCGCGGCAAAAATCCGAAAGATCGAAACCATCGCCAGGGTAAGCGGGAAGACTTGGATCAGTAGGATGGCGCGAAAGAGGTGTTCGCGTCCGTAAAACCGCAGGCGAGAAAGGGCATAGACGGAGATAGACACCAGCACGACGGCGACCCCCACGGTCGCTACCGCAATGAGAAAGGAATTGAGCATCCATCTGAGAAAATGGGTTTCGCTCAGCAAAAGGGAAAAATGACGCAACGTGAAGGAGCGAGGGACCGCGACTCCGGTTCCAACCACGTTTTCACCGAAAGCGATCAACGCGATGTGCACGAACGGCGTCAGCGTCACAATGGCTAACAGGATTAGAAGAAAGTGAATAACCCCCGCCCTTAGCCTCTCTTTCCGCTTCATCGCCAACCTCCCTCCACGAGTTTTTCCGTCAGGCGCGCGTAGCGGCCTTCCTCAAGATCATCGTTCCCAACGCCAACCCGCCCACGAAGAGAAAGATGATGACGGAATAGGAGGCGGCCAACGCGTACCGTTTCGTATTGAAGGCGGTGTTGAAGACATAGGTGATCAATAGATCGGTGGCGCCCGGGGCACCAAGTGTGTCGCCCGCCGGTCCCCCTTGTGTCAACAGATAAACGCCGAACTGGTTGAATTGCATAACTAAACCCATGATCAGCATGGGTAGCATCGCCCGAAACACCCAGGGAAGGGTGATCCCGGTGAATACACGGTAGGCATTGGCCCCTTCGATCCGCGCCACATCGTAGAAGCTCTGAGGGATCGTTTTCAATAGTCCCTGGACGATCACCATGAAGTACGGGAAAGAGAACCAAGTCATCACCAACACGACGCTGACCCTCGCCCATATGGGATGAGAGAGCCAGGGAACGGCCGGTAGACCGAAAGCGCCAAGCAGCTGGTTGACCAATCCGCCCTCGGTTTCGAGCAGCCCCTGCCACATCAGCAGGGTGATGACCGCCGGGATCACCCAGGGCAGGATGAAGATCACCCGGTAAACCCTCGAAAGAGAAAAACGGATCCGTTCGAGGAGCGTGGCGAAAAGGGTGGCGAGCAGGAACGAAAGGCCGATCACCGACACTGCGAAGCCTATCGTCCAGAGCGTTAATGAGACAAGCCCCGCGATTTGCGCCGTGAAAAGGTAGCGGTAGTTGGTCAGACCAACCACGCGATAATCGCGCAGGTTGATCCCGCTGTAATCGGTGAGTGAAAGGTAGACGTTGTGCCCGATTGGATAGAGATAGAAGAAGGCCACCAAAAGGATCAACGGGGTCAGCAACAACCAGGCGAGCAGGGTCTCTTTCTTGCTCGGTCGTTCACGATACCGCGATCGAGGCCTTTTCCGTCGAATAAAAAGCCAGAGGCCAACTCCGCCCGAGAAGGCGCAGAGAACCCAAACCCAAAGCCAGTCGGGAAGCAGTAGGGGATCGGCCCTTTCGTTCATGGCCGCCACATCCGCGCGGATTCTGTCAGCCAGCATGCACAGATGTTGCTCCGGATCGACTTCCCGCTCCTTTTGGTCTCCGAAGAAGATCGTACGGAAGGCGGTTGGGGTGTAGTTGTACCAGATTGGGCCTTCCGGAATGTTCGGGAAAGGCTCGCTCTGTTTACCGATCTGACATAAGGAGGAGAGTATCTCATCGGATTGGATATAGGTGCTCGACATCACCGCGATGTTGGCGGGGTTGCGTTCTCCGGTTTTTTGCGGGCCTCTGTTTCCGGACTCGATCAAACGCTGTTGGTTCTCATCCCGCGACATATAGTTCAAAAACGCCCACGCTGCCTCCGGTTGAAGTGAGAAACGGTTGATCACGAATCCCTGCACCGTGGACAAGGGCCGGGAAACAGAACCGTCACGGTGTCGGGGGAGCGGCGCGATTCCGTAGTCGACGCCCATATTCTGATAGATCTGAGCATTCCATAGACCGTATAGGATCATGGCGACCTTTCCACAGGCGAAGTCGTGGGAGATGTGACTTTCGGTGTGGTTAGGGTTCGAAATGGTCAGGTTTTCGTTCATCGCGCACTTCATCCGCTCAACATACCCCAGCATAGATTGGCAGTCTAGCCCAATGTCGTAAGCGTTGTAGGAGCCGTTTGGCAAGGTCCCGTAGTAGTATCCTCCGTATTCACGGATGATCGGATAATTGAACCACATATCCTTGGGGTTCAGGCGCGCGCCGTATTGGATCACCTTTTTCTCCGCGTTCGTTTTGGTGAGGGCGCACGCGGTTTCGAAAAAGTCCTCCCACGTCTTCGGAAGGTCGCTCGGTGCGATTAGCGCTTTGTTGTAGACTAGCCCCGATGTGTCCACGGAGTAACCGATCCCGTAGACGTTCCCTTGATAGGAGAAGGCGGTGAAAGCCACCTCGGCGAACCGCCCGCGGAGGTCTTGGCCGATCTTCAGGGGGAGCAGATACCCCGAGGCGACGAGTCCCCCGATATCGGGCGCCTGCATGAAGATCACGTCCGGTCTATCCGACAGCTCGGCGTTGTTGACAAGATCGGCGGGAGCGTCGAAAACGCTTCGACGACTGATGATTTCCACCGGAATCCCGGTTTCAGAAGTGAACTCCCGGGCGATCGCCCGCAAGGTCTCGTTTTCCGCTTCGATATGGCTAAACCATACCCGCACCGGTTCGGAGGCGAAGGCGACGGAAGGGAGCCATAAAAACGCAATACACGCAAGAAAAACGGAAAGAGAAAGCGTCCAAACCTTGTTCGTATCGATCACCCCCGCTTCTCTCAGGCGTCCTCGAAAAGACGGTTGAACCGGTCTGCCAGAAGCTCGCCCTCCCGCGTGTCTTTCACGGGAAGGCAGATAGAAAAATTCCCTCTTTTCAGGATGTCCGCGTTCGCTTCGATCTCCTGGAAAGAGTCGCAATCGATCGCCAGACAAACGCCGTCCGCGTCGGCCACCAAACGCTCGAGATGCTCGATGGGGCGGGGCTGGTTTGGGTCGGTAGCGAGCCACAGGTTCACCACGTGGCGCAGGGAACAGATCTCTTTAACCAGGTACATCGCTCGGGAATGACTGTGCATATGCCCTCTTCCGAAATGATCGATCACCCTCTGGGTATGAGGAGCGCAGAGGGTTCGATACAGTTTACCGGAGATCATGCAGGCAATGTCTTCCGACATATTGATGTTCCCGCTCAGGTACCAGAACCCGTAAGGGGTGTGCCCCAATTCGCGGTCTACTAAGGAGTAGATATCTTCGGCGAAGCGGATCGTCGCGGTCGCGCAGAAGTCCAGCAGCTCGGAAAGGCCGTCACGGTCCTCGTAAAAGTCCGTGTATATGGCTTCCCCACGTAGCGCGGCGGCTAAATCAAGCGGCGAGAAGAATCCGCGCGTGAAAGGTATTCCGCTTTCTCGGAGACGGATGAGCAATGCTTCCGTAATTCGAAGGAAACGTCCGTACCACGGACTCGAGCCGATCGCGGGCAAAGTTTTAACATCTCGAAGGCTGTTCAGTACGGGTTTTGACCAGCTCGTGTCTCTTTGGAAATGGATTTCTCCCGCGACGAAAGCGGAATAGTCGCCTATCCCTAAAAGGGGCGTGACGGCCGGAATCATATTGTCATCGATTCGGGTTCTCGCGTCGAAAGAAGCGGCGTACATTTCACATAACGCGTTCGCGTAGGCATCAATATCCGTTTCATAGTCGAAGGCGGTCAGGTCGAACTCCGAGTATAGCGCAACATCCGAAGGAGGCAGCGCGCGGAAGGTCACGTGACCTCCTTTACGATTGTAGGCGCTATCGTAGGTCTTCGACAGGGTTGTAAGGGTTTTCGACAGATCTGGTTTGTACTCAGAGAGCGCTTTAAACATCCTCTTCCTCCTTAACGGCGTCGGTTATTCATCCAACCGTTTCGGGATATCCGTGTACATCGCAATATCCGTAAAAAAACGGTCGACTTCGCAGGTGTAGTCGCTGACGCGAGATACCCCTTCCAAGTAGCCGAAGTGGCTGAGCGTACGGTGTAGGATCAAATCCATCAGCATCTGATCGATGGCCATTTCCATAAGCATAGGGTTCTCGGTGGAAATCCCGATCTCTTCGATGCTCTCGTTGCCTTCGCCCATAATCAGGAGTTGACGATCAAAAACCCCCGTGATACGTCGATTCGGGAATTTACGGTGGGCGTCTTCCAGATCGTAGGTGTACTGTACACCGAAATCGAACGGGAGCTTGCAGAAGGAAAAGATGTATAACTTCACGCCGCGTTGATGGGCCGCTTTCAATTGCTCCGCGATCAATCGGGCTTCTTGTGCCCAGGTGGACAGATAGATCACTTCTCGGGTTTGATCGATCGCTTTCTTAAAAGCAGAAATCATATCCGCTTTTCCGGAAAGGTTAAAGACGAAGTTTTCGCGATGTGAGGCGCTTGTTAACGATTCTAACTCTTTTTCTAACGCGTCGAGTTTTCCCGAACACTCCTCTCTCGCCGCGCGGACGAAGTCTTTGTAGTCAACGGCAGCGTAGCGCTTTGGGCTGCCCTCGATCACCTGCACGCACTTCTTGCGTTCGAGGCGTTTCAGAACATCATAGACCATCGTTCGTGTCACATTGGCCGTCTTCGCCACCTCATACCCGGTCATCGGGCTTTTCTTGAGTAGCGCGATGAAACATTTGGCTTCATTCTGTGACAATCCCATCTCTTCGAGTAAACGCGCCTCTTTCATCGGATCCCTCCGAACTAAGAGTAGTAGTGATAGTCCTTACAACTATTCTATCATATGGATTGGGCTCTGTCAAGCCTTTTTTCTCACGAAAACCACACTCTCCCTCTTTATTAGTGTATAATACCCGTGAAATGATTTCCCGTAGGGAGGACAAGGATGGAGAAGTTTTATAACCCCCACGATAGGTTTTTCAAAGAAGTACTGGGGAATGTCGCGAATACCCAAGCGTTCTTAGAGACCTATCTTCCCCCTGAAGTCTTACAGACTATCGATGTCGGCGCGATACAGGCGGAAAAGGACAGCTTCATAGAACAAGACCTGAAGGAGTTCTACGCGGATTTGTTGTTTCGGGCTACTATTCGAAACCGAGAAGCCTATGTCTACATTCTACTGGAACACAAGAGCTATAGCGACTATAACGTAGGTGTACAGCTGCTCAGGTATATGTCTGCGATATGGGACAAAGAAATAAAGAAACAAAAGAACAGACGACTACCGCTGATCTTACCGATAGTACTGTACCAAGGGAAAGAGAAATGGGGAGTGTCCACGCAGTTTGCGGACAGGATCGAAGGGGTCGAAACGATGGAAGGGTCTTTGAAAAAAGCTATT
>MWEM01000018.1 GCA_002071085.1 Thermotogota bacterium ADurb.Bin062
CGCTTACGTGAATCCGGGTTATCAGAATCCGGTTGTAGAAGTCGTGAAAACGACCGCCGATGCCGTCGTCAAGATAGATGTTGTTTCTTCCCGAACGGTAACGACCGATCCGTTTTTTGACGAATTCTTCAGACGTTTTTTTGGGGATAGTATGGATCCCTTCGGATATAACCGCAATCGAACAGAAAAAACAGTCGGTTCGGGCTTTGTTTTCGACGAAGAGGGCCATATTCTCACCAATTACCACGTGGTGGCGAACGCCGATAAAATCCAGGTGACGATGCTGGATAAGTCCGTTTACGAAGCCGAGTACGTCGGTGGCGACGCGGAATCGGACATTGCCGTGATCAAAATCAAAGAAATGGACTCCAATATGCTTCCTTACCTGAGTTTTGGGGACTCTTCCACTTTGCAGATCGGTGAATGGGCGATCGCTATAGGCAATCCTCTCGGTTTCCAACATACGGTTACCCTTGGCGTTGTCAGCGCGTTGAACCGAACCATCCAAGTCGATGATACCCAAACGACCTACACGGATCTGATTCAGACGGACGCCGCTATCAACCCCGGAAACAGCGGGGGACCCCTCTTGAATATCCACGGGGAGGTCATCGGTATCAATACAGCCATCATTAACCCGATGGAAGGCGTTAACCTCGGTTTCGCGATCCCCATCAACAAAGTTAAAAACTTTCTCGATGATCTGATCACCTTTGGCAAATTGAAAAAAGCCTACCTTGGTGTTCGTATCGTCAGTATCGATGAGGATACAAAGAATGCGTTGAACCTTGAAAACAACAAAGGAGCCCTCATTGTCGAAGTGGAGAAAAATTCGCCTGCGGAAGCGGCTGGACTGCAACCGCAAGACATTATCGTGAGCGTCAACGGCGCTATCGTAGAAGACGCCGATCACCTGGTGAGTATGGTTAGAACGGAGAAGATCGGCAACATGGTGAACTTAGAGATCGATAGAAATGGGTCAAAGATGGCTTTCTCGGTTACGCTTGCGGAGTTGGAAGACACCGAGACCGCGGCTTCCGCGCCAATAACGGTGAAACCGACGGAAGAGACAATCGTTTCTGAAATACTCGGATTTACCGTTGCGCCTTTGACTGCGAGCACGCGCTCTGAACTGTCGATTCCGAATAACGTGGAAGGGCTTCTCATATCCGAGGTGGATGCGGATAGCGCCGCTTACCAACTGGGGATTAGGAAAAACGCGGTTTTGATATCTATTAATCGGCAAACGGTCAAAACTTTGGAGGCCTTCGACCAACTGGAAAAAGCTTTAAAGAAGGGGTCATCGGTCGCTCTCTACCTGTATATCCCCGGACAGGGAAGCGTGTTTGTTTCGTATCCGATACAGTAAGAAGTCTGAAGAGAAGAAAAAAACCGGCGAAAGCCGGTTTTTTCGTTGGATTGTCAATAGGCGCGATCGTCTAGCGCCCGAAGATTGGAGCACTTTTTTTGGAGCGCCCGATCTTTAGTCGGGCATGCCCTTTCTTTTATTGTTCTTTTTCGTTTGGTTTGGAGAAAAAAACCATGCCGACCTGAAGAGTCGGCGCTCCAAAAAATGCGCTATACGAGAGGCTACAAGCCTTTCTTCGCGCGATACTCCTTTTCCATTCGCACACTTCGTGGATCGGTTATTTTGCTTCGAGTAACTAAACCCATGCCGACCTAAAGAGTCGGCGCTCCAAAAAATGCGCTCCACGAGAGGCTACAAGCTCTTCTTTGTGTTCTCCTTCGTGCTCCTTCGTGTCCTTCGTGGATCGATTCTTTAGTTTTGAGTAACTAAACCCGTGCCGACCTTAAAGAGTCGGCGCTCCAAAAAATGCGCTATACGAGAGGCTAAAAGCCTTTCTTCGTGCCACTTCGAGCGATACTTCTTGTCCATTCGCCGCCTTCGTGGATCAATTCTTTAGTTTTGAGTAACTAAACCCATGCCCGACTAAAGATCGGGCGATCCAAAGCGGTCTATTTGAGCGTACCCTTCTTGAAACTTAATTCGAGGTTATTCTTTTACCGCGCCTTGGGTGAGGCCGGCGACGATGTATTTTTGGGCGAAGAAGAAAACGATCATCGTGGGAACGAGCGCGACGATGATTCCGGCGCCGAGGACGTTCCATTGGATGCCGGCCTTCGAGATGAAGGAATAAAGCGCGACCGGAACGGTCATTTTCGAGTCGCTATCAAGAAATAAGGCAGCGGTGAACAGCTCGTTCCAATTATTAACGAAGGAAAAGCTGAAGATGGCGGCCAATCCCGGCAACAGCAACGGGACGGTGATGCGGAAGAGAACGCCGACGCGATTACATCCGTCGATGAGCGCCGCTTCTTCCATACTGACGGGGATGCGATCGAAAAACCCCTTCGCCATAATTGTGCTGAAGGTAGCGCCCAACCCGATATAGATGATAATAATCCCGAACAGGTTATTCGTGAGTTTAAGGCTGGAGAACATCTGGAACTGGGGGATCATCAATAGATAGGCCGGGATCATCTGGGTGAAAAACAGGAAAATCATTAGGATTCCTTTCCCTTTGAAAGGAAAGCGCGAGAGGGCATACCCGCTGAAAAGGGCGAAAAAAGTCGAAACGATCGATGCGAAGAAGGTGACGAAGAGGCTGTTTCGAAAGTATCGCGAAAAATTGGCGAATCCGAAAAGGTAACGATAGGCTTCGAACGACGGTTTCTGTGTCCAATATTTGATTGGAAAGGTATAGATGTCTTCGGGCGGTTTGATCGATGTGATGAAGATCCAAAGGATCGGCGCAAGGGCAAAGGCCAAATATAAGCCTAACGCCAGTCCTTTCAAAGTTTTCGAGATCGCTTTTTTTACACGCACGGACACTACATCTCCATTTTTTTTGTATTCGATATCAGATAGTAGAAGGTTGTGAAGACCATTAGGAGGCTGATAATGATGACTCCAACGGCTGAGGCTTTGCTAAAGTTGTTGTTTTCATAGAAAACGATATTGATCATGTACACGGAGAGGATTTCCGTCGCTTTTGCCGGTCCGCCTCGTGTCATCGCATAGATGATATCGGGAAAGTTCATAACCCAGATGACGCGCAAGAGGATGGTGTTGACGAGGACCGGACGGATGTACGGCAAGGTTACTTTGAAAAAGCTGTTGATGGGGTTCGCCCCATCCATCCAAGCGGATTCGTAAACATCTTTCGGAATTCCCTGCAAAGCGGCTAAGATCATGATCGCGAAAAACGGAATGCCGTACCAGATGTTGACGATGATTACCGCCAGCATCGCGAGCGTTGGGTCGGAAAAGAAGCCGATACCGGTTTCGATGAAGCCCAATCGGATCAAGATATCGTTAATAATTCCGAAAGAACCGTCGAATAGCCATCTCCAGATCAACCCGATAGCGAAGCCGGACAAAGCCCACGGATAGAAGACAAAACCGGTATAGATTCCCCGGCCTTTGAAAGGTTTTCGCATCAGAAGCGCCAAACCCAGGCCAAGAAGCATCTGAAACAGGACGGAAAAAAAGATCCAAAGGAAGGTGTTCCACAGGATCAAACCGAAGTCGCCGCTATTGATTACCTTCTCGTAGTTTTGAAGCCCGATAAAACGGATGCGGCGGATATTGAAAACCGTATAGTTTTGAAACGAGAGGATGAACCCCCGGACGGTCGGATAGATCGTAAGGAATCCGATGACCGAAAAGGTGGGGATGAAAAGGGCCAATAGGAAGAAAAACCGTCGGCTCTTCTTTTTAAAAGAACGAAAGGGTCGCGTTTCCAAGGAAGAAGAAAAAGGCGCTTTCGCGCCTTTTTCGTTTTTAGATGCCGGCATCTTTCCAGAACTGGGTGAATTCCTGAAGAGCTTTTTCCGGAGTCATTCGGTTCATCAGCAATCGTTCCTGAATATCTCCCTGGAAACGGAACCATTCGCCCCATACTTCGTTATCGATCGGATACGCGGTGATTTGATAGGTTTCAGGATCAGCGAACATCTCCGCCCACCCCGCGAACACTTCGGAACTGAAGTATGGGTCCTGATCATAGATACGGGAATCTACGGGCAACGCGCCGTATTGTTTGCAGAAGTAGGCGGCGTTCTCCGGCAGATTGAAGAATTCGATGAACTTCCACGCCATATCTTTGTTTTTAGAGTACGAGGGGATTCCCCAGCCGCCGAACCCGAAGGTCGGATAGACTTTCCCGCCGGGTCCTACAGGCAAAGGCGCCGTTTTGTACACGCCATTGGTCAAGAGGTAGTTCAGAAGCGCAGTCGTATCCGGGTCTTGGATAAGAATGGGGGTAAGACCGGAGACGAAAGAGTTGACTTGTTCGTCAAAACCCCATGAAATCGAGTCTTTAGGGGAGGTTTTGTGATAAAGATCCAAGTAGAATTTAAGGCCTTCGAGCGCTCTGGAGTCTTCGAAGATGATCTTTCCGGAAGCGGTTTTGTACATGCAGGCGGGATCGATATCGTCGAAGAAGGAGCAGAGTACGAGATCCATAAAGTTGACCGGGTCGATTCCGCGGTAGGTGAAGCCATATTGGTCTTTCCCGTTCGTGATGTACTGGCAGATGGCCATCATTTCACCCATCGAGCGTGGCGCGCCGACGATGTTGTACTTTTCGAGGATATCAGGGCGGTAAAAAAGAGTTTTCACGTAGATGGCGTTCGGCATAATATAGGCGGTGTCGTCCACTGTTCTTGCGGCTTCCACGACGCCGTCCACCCAGTACTTTGCCTGCTCTGAATGCGTGATGTACCGTTCCATATTCTCCAAAGATCCCATGCTGACAAGTCCGCTGAGAAGCCAGTCGCTGACTTCAACAATATCGAGAGGTTCTTCGTTGCTCATCATAATGTTGACTTTCGATACCGCGGTTTCATAAGGCGGGGAGATCAGTTCGACCGTGACGCCGGGGTTAGCGGCTTCAAACTTGTCGATAATGTTTTCAATGATTTTGGTTCTTTCGGGGCTGCTGAAAACCTGAATCATCCGGAGAGTCGTGCTGGAAAACAGGACAGAGGATAAGAGAATGCACAGTAGTACGGTTGTAAAGAGTATCTTTTTCAAAAGAATTCCTCCCTTCAATCTGTTGTACTGGCGCAATTATATCATGAAACGGAGTCTTAGGCCGCTCTCAAAAAGGCGGTATTGCCCGATAACAAAAGCGTTGACGCAATTTATAAAAAGCAGATCGGGAAATTGGCCGCGAGGTTACTGTTTCACGCCTTGGCCGATTTCGTGTATAATCGGCAGGAAATAGAAGGGATCGTTACGGAGGATTATCGATGACAAGGAGTTGGATATGAATCAATTACCGGAGTTGCGAATCGGAGACAACGTGATCCCGCTTCCCATCATACAGGGCGGAATGGGTGTCGGGGTATCGTTATCGGGTTTGGCGAGCGCTGTCGCGAATGAAGGCGGCATCGGCGTGATTGCAAGCGCTGGAATCGGCACCTTCCATTTCGATTGGGATCAGGGCACGATGTCCCTGATGGACCTGGATCGGGAAGGATTGCGTTTGGAGATTCGGAAGGCGCGATCTTTAACTAAAGGATGGATCGGCGTGAACATCATGGCGGCTCTGAATGATTTTTCATCGTTGCTGCGTGTCGCGCTGGAAGAGGGAGCCGATTTTATTTTTATCGGAGCGGGGTTGCCTTTTTGGGATACGAATGAAATCCCTTTAGAGGTGATCCACCGGACAAAAACGAAACTCGTGCCAATCGTCTCTTCCGCGAAAGCGGCGCGTCTGATCTTCCAATACTGGGATAAAAAATACGGGCGTGTTCCGGACGCATTGGTTCTCGAAGGGCCGAAAGCCGGCGGGCACTTAGGTTTTTCTTTGAGGCAGATCAATAATCCCGATTATCAACTGGAAAACTTGATTCCCCAGTTAGTGGAGCAAGTTAAAGAGTTGGAAACCGATTACGCCCGCCAAATTCCTATCATCGCCGGAGGCGGGATCTTCACCGGCGGAGATATTCGAAAGGCTTTGGAGATGGGTGTGCAGGGAGTCCAAATGAGCACGCGGTTCGTCGGTACCTTCGAATGCGACGCTTCCAACCGTTTCAAAGAAGCGTACCTTGAATGCCAACCAGAGGACATCACCATCATCAAAAGCCCGGTGGGGCTTCCGGGACGAGCGTTGCGCAATCAGTTCATTATCGATGTGGAAAGCGGTTTGGAGAAGCCTTTCGTATGTCCCTATCGCTGCTTGAGCACTTGCGACTTCGTCAACGCGCCTTACTGTATCGCGATGGCCTTAACGAACGCCCAAAAAGGGATCTTGGAAGAGGGGTTCGTCTTTTGCGGCGCGAATGCCTACCGCGTGAAAAAGATCGTGTCGGTCAAGGAGCTTGTCCAAACAATTAAAGAGGAGTATCAAGCCTCTTTCGAAAACGTGCCGGATACGCGCTAAGGCTATATCATCCCAAATGCCCGTAGTCGACGGGATAGAAAGAGACGTAGTTTGGATCGAAGGTTAATCGAACGGTCCCGATGGGGCCGTTTCTCTGTTTACCGATGATGATTTCGGCTTCGTGGGGCTCGTTCATGATCTGAACCTCGTTCTCGTCCGAGCCGTCTTTCTTTCTCTTGTAATACGCTTCCCGATGAATGAACAGAACGGTATCCGCGTCCTGTTCGATAGCGCCGGATTCCCTGAGATCTGAGAGGCGGGGACGTTTGTCCTCGCGTTGCTCAATAGATCTTGAGAGTTGAGACGCCGCGATCACGACGACATCGAGTTCTTTCCCGAGGAGTTTCATCGATCGCGAGATCTCTGAAATCTCCTGTTGCCTGTTCTCTCGCTCTTTCCCGCAATTCATCAGTTGAAGGTAGTCAACGACCACGATGTCCAGCCCGTACTCTTTTTTTATTCGCCGCGCCTTCGTCCGCAGGGTTCGCGGTTCCAGCATCGAATCGTCGTCGATGATAAGGTTGGCGTCCGTCAACCGACTTGCCGCGTTCGTCAAGCGATCCCATTCGTCGTTGGTGATGTCTCCTTTTCTCAATTTGGAAAAGGGCACGCGGGAGGCAACGCTCAACAAACGCAGCGCGATCTGCTCGGCTGACATTTCCAGGCTGAAGACGCCCACCATCTGATTGGTCTGCAAAGACATGTTGTAGGCGAAATTCAGCGCCAAAGCCGATTTTCCCATCGAAGGACGAGCGGCGACGATCACCAGATCGGAATGATGGAAGCCCGTCGTCAGCATATCCAACGCATCGTATCCGGTGGAAACCCCCGATACGTACTTGTTGTCCTGCCGGCTGTCGTGTTTGACCTTAATATCAACGAGGTTTTCGAAGGCTTTGTCGATAATGGCTTTCAGTGGGCGGAAAGAACGATCCAACGTTCTTTCCCCAATTTTCAAGATCGAGCGCTCCGCCTGGTCCAAAATTTTATCGACCTCTTCGAGGCTGTAAGCGTTTTCGACAATCTTGCTGCCAGTATTGATCAGATTCCGTAAGATGGATTTCTCTCGTACCAGCTTCGCATACTCCACACAGTGAGCGGAGGTCGGTACGGCCTCCGCTAACTGAACCAGGAATATTTCCCCGCCGATCTTTTCGATCGCCGCTTCTTTGCGTAAAACGTCGGAGAGTGTGACGACATCGACGGGATCTGCTTTTTCCACCAAAGTCTCCATCGCGCGGAAAACGATTTTGTGTTTTTCGTTGTAAAAATCTTCGCTCGTGATGACTTCCATCACGTCTCCCACCGTTTCCGGGTCGATCAGCATCGATCCTAGAACGGCGCGTTCCGCCTCCGCGTCATTCGGCGGCGTTCGTACCTGTCTAACCCCTTCGGCCATGGACGGTTCCGGCAGCCTAAGCGGTTTGTTTCACAATCGGTTTGCCTTTTTTGCGGAAGTAGACGAACAACAAAATACCGACTGCCATCAGAATGACACCGGTGACCTGCGCCGCGCGCCACTCTCCCCAGTAAAGGCTGTCCAATCGCAATGACTCTACGAAGATGCGTCCGAGAGAATAAACGATAAAGTAGAGGGCGGTTGTCTCGCCATGGTTCTTCCTCTTCTTTGCATAAAAGAAGAAGAGGACGCAAAACGTCAGGATATCCCAAGCGCTCTCGTATAAAAAAGTGGGATGGAAATACTCGAATCCTTCATAACCCGGCATACGGTAGGGAAACGGGATGAACATTTTCCACGGCAAATCGGTCGGGCTGCCGTACGCCTCATAGTTGAAGAAGTTGCCCCATCTTCCGATCGCTTGCCCCAGAGGGAGCATCGCCGCCGCGATATCAGTTCCCTGAAAGAGCGTGAAGGAGCAGTTTTTCCTAAAACGCGTGTAGAGAGCCCCGCCAAGGAGCGCGCCCAGCACACCTCCGTATATCGCCAACCCTCCGTGCCAAGTCATAAAGATTTCAAGAAGATTGTCTTTGTACAAATCCCATTGGGAGAACACATAATAAAGCCGCGCGCCGGCAATCCCAAAGAAGATGCACACGATAATGGCTTCCGCCATATGCTCCTCATTCATCCCCTGCTTAACGCCGATGCGGCTTCCGATGATATAGCACAGTATGATCCCCGCGGCAATAACGATCCCGTACCAGTGAATATAGAACGGCCCGATTTTGAACGCGACAGGATTCAGCTGGATCGAATTGTCGAAGACCCCTTTCACAAAGAAAAAGAGCAACACCAAAGCAACGATGGCGATAATGGCCACAATCCACTTTTTCATCTTTTATCCCCCCTATTTCTTAACTGCCCGCAAGCCCCCTCGATATCCGCGCCTTTCTCCACGCGTTGGACGGCTTCAAACCCATTTTTCGTCAGAATTGACTGGAAACGCGCCACCTTCTCTTCGCTTGGCCGCCGGTAGGGATCGGCGACCGGATTCACCGGTATCAGGTTGATATTGACCTTCATCCCTTTCAGTAACGCGCAAAGTTCTTGAGCGGTTTCATCCGATTCATTCACGCCATCAATCAAGATGTACTCGATCGTGACGCGATCCCCGGTGTTTTCAATGTACTCGCGCAGTGTGAAGATCAGCTCTTCAACCGGATATTTGTGATTGATCGGCATCAACCGGTCTCGAATCCGATTATTCGGCGCGTGTAGCGAAACGGAAAGCGTGATGCCGGTTAAAAACGGCGTGCCTTCTTTGATCTCTTTTCCCAACCGTTCGATGCCGGGCACGACACCGGCCGTACTGACCGAGATGCGGCGTTTGCTGATGCCGAATTGTTTTGGATCGGTCAGGATGTGAATTGCCCGCTTGACTTCCTCGTAGTTCAACAGCGGCTCCCCCATCCCCATAAAAACGATGTTGCCGACCTTTTGCGCCGGTTCATCACGGTTGGAACCTGGCCGTCTTTCCATTACCAAAACCTGGCCGATGATCTCATCGCAGGTAAGGTTTCTTTTGAAACCGCTTCTTCCGGTGGCACAAAAATCACATTTAAGCGCGCATCCGACCTGTGAGGAAATACAGGCTGTGATGCGTTCTTTATGATAGAGAAGGACAGACTCGATCGTTTCCGAGTCATTAAGGCCCAAGAGGAACTTCTCGGTCCGATCGATAGAAGAGACCAGATGCTGCACGACTTCCGGGAGAACGAACCCGATCTGCGTCCCCAGCAGCCCTTTGATTTCCTGCGGGAGGTTGGTCATGTTTTCCGGTTCGTAAATATGTTTCTGGAAAACCCATTGGTTGATCTGATCCGCGCGAAAAGCCGGGTAACCCATATTCTTAAGAGTTTCCCGCAGTTCTTCGTTGCCCATGTTCAATAGAGAGTACAAATTTTACACCTTCCAAACCTCGCCGGTCACGGCGCTGTTCCATGCAGCGACGGTTTCCGGCAATAATAGATATTTTTTTCGTACATAATAGCCGATCTTATGCTCTAACACCTCGTTAAAGCCGTTCTCATAATCTCGTTCGGCGAGCTTTCGCAGCCGTTTGACTCCCGGATAGTCTCGGGTTTCCTCTAAAGAATCCGCGAGAAAGAGTATCTTTCCGATGTAACAGCGAAACGGATATCCGGTGGTGTGGTAAGTGACCGCCTCCACGATGTCAGATAGGAATCCCAGATTTCCCCGCCACCTCTTCAGAAAAAGCCCTGCAATTATACCATGATACAGAATCGGCTCTCTTTCGAGGTAAGGATTTCGGGCTATGCCTGACCGGAGCGCCACGCGACGCAAGTATTCCACCGGCCATTCCCGAAAAAGATCATGCGCCAAAACGCCTATCATAACAGGTTCATAAGGCAATCGGTGTTTGACGCACAATCTGTTGGCATAATCTTCAGAAGCCGAAATATGGGCCGTTCGTTTTTCCGAAAGGTTCAGGCGGATGAGACGCCTCAGTTCTTTAGCGAGCGTAGCGTATGCCAAATATGACTACCTCTTCAGCCTTTGGAGCCACCTCCACGAGAGTGAACAACTGGTTGGCTTTCGTTCTTTCGATGCGCTTGTCGCTTAACCACAAGACTGAATCATCAGGAACACTCGTATAAGTGTAGGCTTTCAAAGGTTTTTCAGTGTAGTTTTTAACGGTGAGCCGGTATCGGCGAATCGACTCTTTTCCCTCTTCACGAGACTCGATTAGCTCGAACTTGCCCTGCAATTCGACGGTCCGCCCGATCGCGATATCGACCGTATCGCCGATCGGTTTGTCGGAAAGGGCCGACTCGCCGATCAAAACGGTATCAAACGCTCTTTTCTGGTAGACGCTGACTGTCCCGGCTGGTACCGCCTTGGTCAGCTCTTCCATATGGATCGTTTGATTTAACGCCCTGAAGGCGCTCTCGTTCGTGTAGTAGGTACTGGAGAAAGTATAACGCTTTTCGTAAGGTTGTCTGAATTCCAAGAAACGGTAGTAAGTGGATTGTTCTCCCGAAAAATCAAATACGCCGGGAACCGGGTACAAGACGTAACCTGAGAAATCGGACGCACCCCCTCCAAATGAGGCTTCTTTCTCCTCCGCGAGATAGAATTGGGCACGCGGAGCAGCAGGCACCGCATAGTCGTTCTGACTGACCCGATTGATCTGTCCTGAGAAGAGGATCAGATTGTCCGTATGGATCGTTTCGCGTAAAGCGTTGGCGATCTTCAAAGTTCCCCTCAAGGTCGCCGCGTCTTCTTCGAGGTGCAGCGCATAGAAAGCTTCCCATCCTAATCCTTGGAGCTGGTAGGACACTTTCGCGCGCGCCACGTTTTCATCAAACCGAACGGACATCTTCGGCTCCGTGTTGATGCGGGGCAATGAGGCAAAGACCGGTGTCCCGTTGAGGGGTTTGAATATTCCGCCGGGGCCTTTCAGAAGGACCGGTTCCGCGCAAACCAGCGTATACGCCCCTTTCGTCCCATCGGCGAACAGCCAGGTGATCTCATGCCCTTCCCAATCTTTGAGCAGCCTATCCACCACGTACATTTCGGCTCCCATATAGAAGGCGCTTTCATAGGCCGGAATCGTCGCGAAGGTATCCGTGAGGATACCGCTTAACACGTTGATTTCGGCGGAACGGCCGTTGATCTCTTCTTCTACGCCGATATAGGCCAACTGATTGGGGTAGATAACCAAGAAATTGGAAAACCCCGGTACCGCACAAATTAAGGCCAACAAACTAATCATCGCATACTTCATCTTGACACCTCTCTTTCGATGTTTTGGTATTGGTCCCATAATGCTTCAGAACTGCTGGAGACTGCTTGCGCTCCGCTTCTGATAAGAAATTTCGCCTCTTGGACGTCATCGACTAAACCGGCAGAAATACAGACGGGAAACGGCTGAATCTGCTTTTCTCGTAAATACGCGATCACTTTTGGAAAAGCGCATCCGGGAAGTATTTCGATGATATCGGGCCGATAGGATAGGATCGTTTCGTGAAGATGGCACAAAGCGCTCGAATCGAGAGCGAATGACCTTAGGACAGCGGGGTAGGCGTACTTCTTCGCCACTTCGATCAGCCGGGGTTTCACGGTAATGATCCCGTCCAACCCCTGGAGTTTTAGAAAGCGGAAACCGTACTCATCTCCGGAAAGGCCATCAACAAAGTCAATGTCGACGAACACCCGGAAGGACATTTTTTTGTATGCTTTTATTTGACCTTGGACGCTGATCAAGTCTGTTTTGAGGATGAAGACCGTATTGCCTTTGTAGCGCCGGATTCTTTCGATGTCGGTTTTCGAGTCCCAAACGGCCGCGATTAACGGAGGAAAATCAATCTTCATCTTTTTCGAATAAAATGAACTTAACGAACTCTGAGGCGATTTCGGGATCGAAGAAACGTCCGTGATCCTCGCGTATAACGCGCAAGGCTTCTGTCTGAGACATCACGCCTGTCGAAAACTCAGAATCAACGGTATTCAGAGCGTTGTCATACCAATTGATGATCGAAAGAACACGCACCCAATAAGGAATCTGGTCTCCTTTCAAATGATCCGGGAAGCCTTTTCC
Organism: Thermotogota bacterium ADurb.Bin062; assembly: GCA_002071085.1. Taxonomy (GTDB): domain Bacteria; phylum Thermotogota; class Thermotogae; order MWEM01; family MWEM01; genus MWEM01. The sequence continues at coordinate 12,437 of MWEM01000018.1, forward strand.
GTCGTAGCGTTCGTGATGGTGCCTCACAAAGGGTAAGAAATCGTTCAGAACCTCCAAGGTGGAGATAAAGATGCTACCCGCCACGGTATGGTCCTGGCCGGTGTCTTCGAAGATTCGCAAACGAGTCGGTGAATACAGCATCAGTTGCTCCAGACCGATCCTTCCTACATCATGCAGCATCCCGTACCTTAAAAAAAGATTCTCGTCGATTTCGGGCAACCCCAGCGCCTTCGCAAAGGCTAAGAAACGACGCGCCACGCGTTGTGAGTGGCTATACCCGCGCGCGTCTTCCACTTCCATCAAAACAACCAATGGCTCCAATACCGAGATCAACCGTTTTCTGACGGATTGAGTCGAACAGAAAAACGGGAATTCTTTGTTCGCTTTTTCAAACGCCCAATTCATTGCCAAGATGACATTTTCTTTCTGTGCCGGGTCATATACCTGGAAAACCCGATCTTGATTGATGTACCCTTCGATCGCGTCCTCGAAAAAATAAAGGGCGACTCCCTGGAAGTCTTCTTTCCGATCGCTGATCAGTAGATTATCGGGTAAAGCGGCGTATAGGGAATACTGACGGATATACTCCTCCAACTCTGTCCGCAAAGGGGTCTTTTCTACCTTCAGGATTCTTTGCAAACGTTCTTTGTCCACAGTCCAATCCCCATTTCGGCCCTCAAGGCCACAAAGTCGAAAATTGTATCAATAGTCGTTGGAAAAAGTCGACGACTGGATTCATGATATTCCCCGCCAAACCTGAAACGACCAAAAACAAGAGGATCACGATCCCGTATACTTGATATCCAACAACTTTCTTCATATGTTTGGACGTGTAAAAGGCTGTCCATAGGTTCGCGGCGTCCAACGGCATAATTGGAAACAGATTAAAGATAAAAATGACAAAGTTTGTTACCATGAAAAAACCCATCAAATCAGAGAGATATCGTGTGAGTAGTATTCCCTGACTGGCATCGGGGTTAAAAAAATAGCTGAATCGATGCAAACCGAAAAAATAATAGACCAAGCCGGTAATGAACCCCAGCACTAAACTAAACAAAGGGCCCGAGAAGGTGATGACCAAAATATCCCGTTTTCTTTTCAGCTTGACCGCATTGATCGGAATCGGGCGCGACCACCCATATCCGAACAGGAAAAATACGATTATACCGATAGGATCCAAATGTTTAAACGGATTCGGCGTGGCTCTTCCTAAAAGGATCGGGGTGTTGTCACCGAGCGCTACGGCCGCCCTCGCGTGCGCCCACTCGTGCAAGCCCAGAGCGAAAATCACTGCCGGTATTCTTGTGACAAATGCCCTTAGAAACCGGATCCACTCAAAGGGTTCGCCGAAAAACACGGGAGCAGCCCCATTCTCAGTCCGTGTTGATGCGTTCGGACATCCGGTTGATTTCGAGGATCACCCGTCTCGCGTCGACAGTCGGATAATCTTCGGGAGAGAAAGTGTCCCCTCCGGATCTCTCCGGGCGACGCAAGTAAACCCAGCGGCCATTTACCATCGTTCCGAGAACGTCTTTTGCCGCAGCGCTGTAAACCAGGTACGAAAAGAGCTTCGCGGAAGCGTCGCTTCCTTCGAAAGAAAACGGATGGTAGTTGACGTCTTCCATGCTGATCAAAGCCAAGTCCGCGTCGCTTCCCGCGCTTATCGAACCGGAACCCGGGAAACCCAGATAGCGATACCCGTATTCGGTTGCCATTCTGAAAGCGTCTTTCGCCGGATAGACGGTCGGATCACCTGAGATGCCTTTTTGCACCAATGCGGTCAGTAGCATCTCACGCCAGATATCAAGCGCGTTATTGCTGGCGACGCTATCCGTTCCGAGAATGACCGGCATTCCCGCTTCCTTGAACAAAGAGAGGGGAGCGACACCATTCGCGAGCTTCAAATTTGAGGAAGGATTGTGCAGAACGATCGCTTTCGATCCCTTCATCAGCGCAATCTCTCGCTCTTCCAAGTGAACGCAATGGGCCATATAGCACGGGACTTCGAAGAGGCCGGTGCGTGCCAGCGATTCGATGGTGTAGAGCTCGCGTTCCCGTTTCGATTCGCGTATATGAATATGAACGAAGGTATCGACTTCTTTGGCGATCCCGACAATTCGGCTGATATACGCATCGGAGCACGTATAAGGCGCGTGCGGACCGAATCCCACTCGGATCCGGTTCTGATATCCGTGCCACTTCTCAAAGGCTCTCCGGTTTTCCTCCGCTCTTCCATTCTCGCCGCCCTGATCGACCAAACCGCGGCAAACGCACCCTTTCATCCCGAAATCCGCAATCGCCTGACACACGCGGTCTGGATACATATACATATCGTTGAACAGGGCGATACCGTAGCGCGCCATCTCCATTTGCGAGAAAAGCGCCCCCCAGTAAACGTCTTCCGGCGTTAGTCGGTCCTCTCGAGGTAAAATGTGATTGAAAAGCCATTCTTCAAAAGAGCTGTCATCCGCCACTCCCCGCAAAAAAGCCATTCCGGTATGGGTATGGGCATTGACAAGCGCCGGTATCGCCAAAATACGCCGATCACCGAAAGCGATCCTTTCAGAGTCTTGCGTTTCGGGATCATGTTTGGAGACCTTAACGATCTTCCCTTCTTTTATGAACAGGTCTTGATTTATTAATATTTTGTCTCCACTCAATACTGTTACGTTTTGTATAATCATAACTTATCCTTCCGAAGAAAAGTTCCGTTGAGGTCTGATTTCCTCCACGACTTTGAGATAACCGTTCTTCATCGCTTGTTTTCCTCTTTTAATCCCCGAGAACTCCTTAAAGTATTGGGAACTCTTTTCTTCCAGCATTTGTTGAACAACGATATCGACTTCCTTGATTTTCCTGAGCAAGGCGATTTCACGTTCCGTGTAGTTTCTTTTCACGGAAAAAAACTGCCGCAGCAACTCTCCCCTTTCATCAATCAAGGGCCGTATCTTTTCGATTTCCTCAAAGTCTATACTGTTAAGATAGACCTCGATATTTACGGATTTCTCCAAAATGGTTTCAAGCAGTTTTTCTTCCATCACATAACCTCTATTTTACCTTATTTGCGGAAAAGAATCCAACATCTGAAGAAAGCGTGATTAGCCGTATCGTCGAAGATCTTGTCGATTACTTTTACAGACTGATACGGATATACCCTTCCGTGAAGAATTCTTTAAACCGGTCGTTCGAAAGGATATAGGGCGTTTTCAGCGACTTCGCCGTCTCGAAAACCTCTCGATCGGCATAATCGACCACCTTAACCCCGGCGTATCGGCAAAACTCATCGAAGATCTTCTTCTCACCCCACTTCAACACGCGTCGAAATGACCGATCGAAGACCCATAGAAGCGGGAAATAGAACTGGTCGGAGCGTTTGGCGATGTAATAGTATACTTCAAAGAGGCCGGATACCGAAGGTTCTCCCGATAGCCACCCCACGTTGCTGCCGTCGACGATGATCGGTTTTCTCACCTTTCTGGACGCCAAGCTCTGTAAATACTCCAAAGTCGCCAAATAGCGGTGTTTGGCGTATTCAATCTTGACGTAGATATTTCCCTGTGGTAACAGACGCAATCGGCCGGGTTCCACCCACTCCCAACTCACTGATTGTATCGGCAAATCCGGGGTAGTTTTTAAGAAGAAACGCATGGGCGGCAACCTGAGTTCTCTCATCGAAGCTTCAAATCCGCCGGTTTTCAGGTCGCCCAATTTGAGCATCGGGCGGATTTTCGGAGACGGTGGCCCAGAGGGTTCATAAACGGTAGTGATGGGGACGATGACGGCAATTTTTTCCGGTAGAAGGTATTGGTCGGCGTATTTTTTCGTGACGACGTGAACGGTTCCTTCTTTGCCTAAGACGGGGAAGTCTTTAAGGAGTCGAATGCATACTCTGGCGGACACGGCGATTCTGGCCTCTCATCCGAATACAAGAAGCGGGATATAAAGTTCATCCGCCGTCAAGCTGCCGTGTTTTCCCCTGAACGTTTTTTCGTTGCCGGTATACCGGTAATGAATGGAACCGCGATTTTTGGACAAGGCGATCCAATAACCGAGTCGCTCCAGAATTTCATCTCGTTTTTCAGAGTCTTGCAAAGACCCGAATAATCCGCTCTGGATCGCTTCTTCCCGGGATAGAAGCAGAAAGCGTTTCGAGTAGCGTTCTTGAAAGTATTGTCGAAAGGCTTTCCCCTCTTTCGGGATGAAGTACAAGGCGCGAGGTTCTCCGAAAGGGGGAATATCGAGGAATTCTTTGACCAATTTGTCTTTGGGGCTTATCCATTCTTCGTCGCTCCAAACGGTCTCGAGTTGGCCGTGATCTGCCGATATGAGCAACCCGGTATCCTGGTGCTCTCTTCTTTCGAAATAATCTTCGAAAACGTTGCGCAATAGATAAAAAAAGGTCTTCAATTCCAGTCCATACTCGGGTGAAAACGGTCCGTACTGGTGGCCGAAAGAATCGGTTAAACCCCAATACCCAAACACGAAAAGGGGACCCTCTTCTTCCAAGGCTCTTTTTAAGAGGAGAACCATATCGACCATGTCCGAATATCCCTTCAGGGTCGAACCGACATGGTGCATTTTACTCAACCCCGAATTTTTGAACAGGTTCGAGGTAACGCTCAGGCACTTGACGCCCGTTCTAGACAACTTTTCGAAAATGGTTTTGACCGGAAGCCATTTGAACGGGTTGAACCCGTGATGGGTCAACAGATCGCGATCCATTCCGACTGGACTGATATCCAGCATATTCACCAATGAAAAAAAGCGTTTCAAGTAGAGGATATACCCTAACATACCGTGCTCGAGCGGAGTCGATGCAGTGTATAACGTGGTTAGCGCGGCGGTGGTCGTTGTCGGAAAGGTGCTGCTGATCCTCATTTTTGAAAAAGGAGCGGTTAATTCGCAGAAGGCGGGGTCCGTCAAACAATGGAGATAATTGCGCCAACCGATAGCGTCCAAGATGACGAGGACAATCTTCGTCTTTTTAGGGTTCCGTGACTCTTCAAATAAGCGCCGAATCGGCAAAGCGGGATGGGTCGGCGCGACACCGAAATAATCCAAAATCCCACCGGCTAACCCCAAGATCGAATCCGAGCCATAGTCGGGCGGAATCATACGCCCGTCCGTCGGGGTGGAAGCGGCTTCTCTTTGCATATAGGCCTCCCGTTACCGAAAGATCTATCGAGTTTCTTTCGGCCTTTACTTCGACGACGGTTATTTCGCTTCCGGTTGCGAAGCGTCAGGAATAACGCGCGTGATGAAGACCCGCCTATCGGTAAACAGGTTTAAGATCTTGTCGGGTTCGTCGTCGGGAGAGACGAGGGGGCGAGAGACCGCTCCGGTCTTGTTGCCCACCACGACCCCGGTTTGACCATTGGAAAGGGCTATTCGTGTGCCCACGGGGTACAACCCGAACACTTTCAAAAAGAGGTTCACGATGGAGGGGTCGAATTTCTTTTTATTCTCTTTTATCAAAAACGTCGTCGCCTCGTAAGGAGTCCACGCCTTTTTATAAGGTCTCACCGTCGTCAGGGCGTCGTAGACATCGGCCACCATCATCAAACGCGATTCAAACGGAATATCCTCGCCTTGCTTTCCTTCATTGTAACCGTTCCCGTCCCACTGCTCGTGATGGTACAAAATACTGTTCAGAATAACGGGGTCTTCCAGCCCGGATTGTTTCGCGATACCGTGGCCGTAGATCGGATGCTTTTTAATGATGTTGAACTCCATTTCGGGTAACCGCTCTCGGCTTTTCAGGATTTCCGAGGGGATCCACAGCTTCCCTATATCGTGAAGGAGGCCCCCGGCCGTGAACCTGTCGACCAATTCCAAATCGCCGCGGAAATGCTCAAAGGCTAAGGTGGCTCCGATAATGGCCACGTTGACCTGGTGCGTGAACGTGTAATCATCCATCTCTTTAAGTTTGGCGAGGTTTGGCCAGATATAGGGGCCATAGTTTTTCGCCACGGACTCCGAAATCTCTTTGCTGATTTCACGTGTCTTCTCTAAATCGATACGGTTTTCTAAGACGATCTGCTCGTAAACGTCGTTGATTTGCGATTCCAAGTGGTCTATCTTTTCTTCGGAGAACAGGGGGGTGATATCCGAAGGCGTTTCGGGAGCAAGGTGGACGGAGACCCATTGGATTCCGCGTATCTGAAGCTTATGGATCAAATCCTCATCGACAGCGTCTCCGTATTTTACAATGACATCGGAAGCGGCGTCTCCCCTGATGCTCTCGACGATGATGTCCCCTCTATTCAACTCGTCGACTTTTTTCCATTTTATCAATACCCATAACCTCCACGATATAGGAACCGGATTCGTTCTCCGTTTCCACTTCTTTCCCTTCTATGCTGAGGATCGGCCGCGCGATAGTGCGATCTCCCCTGGATATGACCGAACCGATTCGTCCGTCGTTCAAACGGACGATCGTCCCGGTCGGGTATAACCCGGATATATCGATGAAAGCCCTCACGATATCCGGGTCGAAGATGCCTTTCACATTGTGGATAATCCACTTAAGCGCGTGATAGGGATCCAAAATGGATTTCCCATCCACCTTCGTGATGAGCGTATCATACGCATCGACGACGGCTAGAACGCGCGAGAAAAAATTGATGTTCTTACCCTGTATACCCAACGGAAAGCCAAACCCGTCAAAACGCTCGTGATGATGCACGATCCCGCGCGAAACATCCGGCTCAAGAAACGTCGGATTCATACGCTCGATCAGTTTTACCGCCAGGAAGGGATGCGCCCGCACCCGGTCAATAGGGGTTACCGCGAACTGCTTCAAAACATTCTCGACGTAGAATAGTGACTTTTCTTTCGTCGCATGGATGAGCCCGATATCGTGAAGAAGCGCCACCTTAACGATCTGTACCAGGTAATGCCAAGGCTGCTTGATGCGTTGGCCGATCGCCGCGGCCAAGATGGCGCAATTGATACCGTGCTTGACCACGAATCCGGGCGCGATGTCGGTCATAAAATTCAGAATAGAATGTTCGGTTTTTATGACCTCCGCGACGATATCGTTGGATAGGTCCTCGATATCCGTTAGGTTGGCGACTCCCGTTTCCAGGATGACCGACGCGAAATCGTGGAAACGGTCCATAGACAGATGGTATTTTTCATCGGATAGGATGAGCGGCAAGTCCGGGACCAACATCTGTTGGCTACTTTGGGCGATCGCGCTCTCGGCTTCCAGGGTGAGATCTTTTTCTATCTCATCGCTTTCTTCTTCCACAGGCACCCAGGTTACATTACGTTTTTTGAGGAACTGTAGTGTCTTAGAATCTATGACGGTCCCTTTACCAACTAGTAACACAAAGCTATACGGATCGAAGATATCCTCCGAGTTCACACTTCCCGTGCGCACCTCATCGATACGTGTCCACCGAGTTTTCACAATCGCTCTCCTTTCACCGCTTGCCAGGGCTACAAGAAAAACCCCCCATTCATATGAAGCTCCGTTTTCTTTATCATCTCCGACGATTTCGCCGGGATCACCATGCTGACCACCCAAGAAGAGGTGAAGTATTTTTGCAACGCGTTGCGGATCCCCTCTGCCGTAATCCCGTCGATCCTTTTTTCCATTTCATCGACCGACAACGGTTGACCGAAAGCGATGCCGGTATCCAAGTTCCGCATCATTGTCGCGTAGGTGCTTTCGGTGGATAACAGCAACTTCCCTTTCAACCGTTCTTTTCCGTAAGCGAGTTCTGCCTCGGTGATCCCGATTTCGACCAGCGAAGCCAGCTGCCGTTTCAGTTCGTCCAAGAGCGGGATGATCTTTTCGCCCGTCGTTGCCGAATACAAGTAAAACACCCCGCCCAGGGGATAGGCAACCAAGCCCGTGTCGATCGCGTAGACCAACCCTTTCTTTTCCCGTATCTCGTGAAAGAGCCGCGAACTCATCCCGCCGCTCAGGACCGTGTTTAGGACTTGCAGGGCTTCGTAATCGCCATCTGTTCGACTTGGCGCTTCGATTCCCATTAACAGATGAATTTGCTGCAAATCCTCCTTTTCTTTGATGATGAGCGCGCTGCGCGGCGAATAGATGATCTCCGGTTCTTTTCTGTTCTTTCGCCCGTGCCGGAATCCCTCCAGGGAGTCGATGAGATGAGGGTTATAATTCCCGGCCAACGAAAAGACCATGTTTTCGCATACGTATTTTGAATCGTAAAAATCGAAAAGGTCTTCTCTCGTGAGCCCATTGATCGATTTTTCGTTGCCCAATATCGGTTTGCCATAAGGGCATTCCCGCCACACTTCTTGGAAAAAGCCCTCGTACGCTTGTTCGACAGGGTCGTCTTCGGTGGAATGGATCTCTTCTAGCACCACCTGTTTTTCCATATGAAATTGGCTTTCCGGAAACTCGGCTTCGAAACAGAGCGACTTCAGGATGTTAATCGCGTCTCGAGCCAGGTAATCGGGCACACGAGCGAAATAGATCGTGCTCTCTTTACCTGTGAAGGCGTTGATGGTTCCTCCGGACTTTTCGATCGGCTCTTTCAACTCATATGCGGTGCGCGACTTGGTGCCTTTGAAGACCATATGCTCGGTGAAATGGGCGATCCCAGGTTTTCTGGCCGGTTCGTACGAAGACCCGGCTTTGATCGCAATCCCGATGCAAACCGACCGAACGCCATCCATCCGTTGCGAGAACAGATTGTCTGAAAGGCACCGTTTTTTCCTGCTTTCAGAAACCTTATTCTGCATCTATACCCCCGCCGGACGAACGTCTTCTCTGATACGGGGGTTTTCTTGCGGGGCGATGAGGAGGACCGGTTCTCGTGCTCGCCGCTACTTTTCCATCGATGATCCGTTTCAAATCGAGCTTGCCGGTGGGTTCGATCTTCCCTATCACCACTTGCACCGCGTCTCCGATCTTCATCACGGTTGTGGCGTCCCGAACGTTCTCTCCCATATTTGACGTGTGCAGCAAACCGACCTTTCCCGGCGCGATTTCTACGAATACGCCGTACTTTTCTACCCGTGTGATTATGCCGTCGTATTTTTCGCCGATGACCAGCGGTGTCGTCATATTCTTGACGTACTGGTAAGCCAGGTTCGTTTTGTCGCGATCGATCCCACAGATGCTGACCTTTCCGGTTAAGTCGTCCACGTCGATGTCCACTTCGAAGTCTTTGGTTAACCGCTTGATGGTCTTCCCACCCGGGCCGATGAGCTCTCCGATCGATTCCGTCGGTATGTCGATCGAGAGGATCATCGGGGCGTACGGGGATATTTCAGGTTTCGGCGCGGAAATCTCCGCGCTCATCAGGTTCAGGATATGAAGTCGAGCCACTTTGGCTTGGTTTAGCGCTTGTTTCATAATCTCCTGCGAGATGCCGCCGACTTTGATGTCCATTTGGAACCCGGTGACGCCGTCTTTTGTCCCCGCCACCTTGAAGTCCATATCTCCGAGATGGTCTTCCATTCCGTTAATGTCGCTCAAGACCTCCACGCCGTCTTCCTCAAAGACCATACCCATCGCCACGCCCGCCACGTGCTTCTTCACCGGGACTCCAGCGTGCATGAGCGCGAGCGAGGCAGAGCAGATCGAGGCCATCGACGAGGAGCCGTTGGATTCCAGGATTTCAGAAACGACTCGAACGGTGTAGGGAAAGTCGTCTAGAGGAGGAATGATGTGCTTTACCGACCTCTCCGCAAGGTGGCCATGCCCGACTTCTCTCCTCGAAAGCCCCCTTAAGGGTTTGATCTCTCCGACAGAAAACGCGGGAAAGTTGTAGTGCAGCATAAACGTCTTGTCACCCTGCTGATAGATCGTGTCGATCATCTGACTGTCATCGGGACCACCCAACGTGACGATCCCTAAGCTCTGGGTTTCGCCACGCGTGAAGAGGGCGGAGCCGTGGGCTCTAGGGAGAATGCCTGTCTCGCATCGTATCGGGCGTATGCCTTCGGGGGTTCTGCCATCGACCCGCCGGCGCTTTTCGATGACAAATCGGCGCATCATCTTGCGAAGCCTCTCTTCATAAAATGCCTCGGCTAACCGTGTTTTCGACTCTCGCTCCTCTTCCGGAAGGGGTTCCGCAAACGCCTGCAGTACCTCTTTCTTGTACTCCGCCAATGCGTTCTCTCGCTCTTTTTTCCCGAACAGGAACAGCCTTTCTTCTAGCGCCGCCGGGTCGATCAGATCGATCAGCCGGCTCGCTTCTTCTTCCGAAAGGCTGGAGACGGCGAAGCTCATTTTTTCGGGCAAATCGAGCTCGGCAAAGATGTCGGCTTGAAAATCGCATAGCCGCCCAATCGCTTCGTGCGCTGCTTGTAAGGCTTCGAGCAAGATCGACTCGTCGACTTCCTTAGCCTCTCCCTCCACCATCAAAATGGCGTCTTTTGTCCCCGCGACCACTAGATCGATCAAGCTATCCGCAAGCTGTTCTTCCGTGGGAAAGAGAACGGGCGCGTTTTGCAGATAACCGACGCGAACACCGGCAACGATGCCTTGGAAAGGGATAACCGAAGTGTTGAGCGCGATCGATTCGCCCAGGATGCCCAAAACGTCCGGCGGCGAATCATTGTCTAAAGAGAATACGTTCGCTATGATCTGCACTTCGTTGAAAAACCCATCCGGAAACAACGGCCGAATCGGTCTGTCCATCAGTCTGGAAGAAAGGATCGAGGTCTCTCCCGTTCTCCCTTCCCGCTTTAAAAATCCTCCGGGAATCTTCCCGGCCGCGTAAAATTTTTCTTGAAATTCGACCGTTAAGGGCAGGAAGTCTCCGACTTTTCCTTCCGTCGATACGTTCGCCACCACCAGAACCACCGTGTCGCCCATTTGCACGTAGGCGGAACCGGCGGATTGCTTGGCCATCCTCCCCAGTTCCACACGGAAATGTTTTCCGAACAGTTCTCTGTCCCAAGTCCTGTAATCCATTCTTTTCTCTCCTTCTTCGTCTTATGCCTTATTCTACCATAACCGTTAAGAATGAAATTCGTGTTTTGGTACATCTAAGAAAAGATCGTCTGCTATAATTCGCTGGAAAACAGCTCCCAAGATTATATTGGAAGAGATGAGAAATGTGCTGATTGCGGCCTTTGCGCTATCCGTTTTGCTGAACGGCTTTCTACTTCTTCTGTGGATCCATTCGAAGAGACAAGCGTCTCGTCGGGTGATGAAAGAGGAGGACCTCGCCGCCCCAATCGCAGCGATGAAAACCGAAATCCTTAGCCTTCGCACCGAAAACGAAGGCTTGTCCGTTCGATTGAAAAACCTTTCGGGCTTGGTCAGCTTGGTTTCAAAAAGCGACCTGGTGGGTAAGGACGCGTTTTTCCACACCATTATGACCGAAATATTGAAGGTATTTCCTGAAGCGGATTGCGGGTTTATCGCGAAAATCGACCGCCAGGATTGGGCGTTTCTCGCCAGTAGTGGGTACGATTTCGAAAGGCTGAAGCCTTTTCGGTATCGACGGGAGTATTTCGGCCATTTCCCGACGCTTACGGAACTGGACAACGCTACGGACGCGTGGGTCGACCGTGTTCCACCCTACTTGAAAGGAATATTCTCGGCTGCCTGTCCCGCGGTGTCCAAGAGCTTGACGATGGATTTGGAGGTAGGCGGTCAGGTGATTGGCAATTTCCGTATCGATATCCGAAAAAACAAAGCACACTCCTTTTCCGAAAGGACCAAGCAAGACTTCCAAAACTATTGTCGGATACTCGCGTCGCTGATGACCACGCACAAGTACTTTACGATGCAGGGCCGCTTCCAAAAGGACATCGTCTATTCTATGGTCAAAATTTTGGAGATATACGACAGTTACACGAGAGGCCATTCGGAGCAGGTCACTTTGCTGGCCCAACAGATGGGAAAGGCGCTGGAGCTGCCTGTGTCCGATCTTGAAACGTTGTACTGGGCAGGTTGGGTGCACGATATCGGGAAGGTTCTCATCCCTGCGAGCATTCTCAACAAGCCTGGAAAGCTGACTCTGGATGAGTACGAGATGATTAAGAAACACCCGGTGTGGGGATATCAGGTTCTCAACACCTCGGAAGAGTTGCAGGAGATCGCGTTTATCGTCAAGCATCACCATGAACGATGGGATGGGAACGGGTATCCCGATCGGCTCTCGGGGGTTGACATTCCCCTGCTGTCTAGAATTCTCGCTTTAGCGGATACCTACGATTCGATGACCAGCGATAGAGCCTATCGCACCGGCCTCGCTCCCGGAGACGCGAAACACATTATGGCGCGGCTAAGTGGAAAGCAATTCGATCCTTCCCTTTTGGACACCTTCCTCAATTTGCCGCCGTTTTGAGTTCACAAGCCCTCTTCTGGAGCGTTCTGCTCCGAAAGGAGACCATTATGATAGATGTGACCTTGAAAATCGCCCTGACCGTTCGCAATAATCCGGGGAAATTCGCCCTGTTAATCGGCTCGGGATTGTCTCAAAGCGCGGGGATTCCGACCGGTGTCGAGGTCGTGCGCTCGATCCTGTCCGAACTCGCTAGGGCGAGCGGAGTCGATACCCCCGATCCTACGGAATGGTACCGCCTTCATTTTGGAGAGGACCCTAATTATTCGCGGCTGCTCGAAAAAATCTCTCAAACCCGGACAGAAAGAAAGGGGGTTTTGCAAAAATACTACGAAGCTACCCCCGAGGAGCGGGCGAAAGGGGTGAAGGTGCCCACCGCCGCCCATCGGGCGATCGCCTCTCTCGTGTTGAAGGGGTACTTTCGAATGATCGTCACCACCAACTTCGATCGCCTGCTAGAAAAGGCTTTGGAAGAAGAGGGGGTGATAGCGGATGTGGTTTCTACCGAGGATGCCATATGGAGCGGCGCGCTTAATTACATTCATTCCGCTTGCACGATCTGGAAGATCAACGGAGACTACAAAGACGCCCGGATACGGAACCTCTCTGGAGAACTGGAGGCCTATCCCGAAATCTATGACAAATACTTTGAACGGCTATTCGAGGACTTCGGATTGATCATATGCGGTTGGTCCGCCAACTACGACGTCGCCCTCAGAAAAGCCCTTATCCGGTTTTCAAAAAAGCGCTACGGCTTATATTTTTGTCAACTCACCCCGGCCACTCAAAACGAAAACGCCGCTTCTCTGGTCAGCCTGTTGGGAGGCGAGTTCGTTCCGATCAAATCAGGGGACGCCTTTTTTCAAGAGTTGAAGGACAAAGTCGTCGCTTTGGAGGAAGGGGTGTCGCGGGAACCCTTTTCGGAAAGGGTGGCCGTTAGGCTTGTACAAGAGTACGCGACCAACTCGCAGAAGCTTTCGATGTTGAACCTGCTGTTTCAAGAAGAGATGCAGGCGCTCTACTCTTTTTTGTCGACGTTGCTGCCCTCTGAACCGACACGGACGTGTTTGCGCAAAACTGAAAACGCCTGCCGTAAACTGACAAAAATGCTCGGGTATCTGGTTTTCGCCGCTTCTAGCGCGGAGAGAGACCTGCTCATCCGCAAGACCTTTCGCACTTTCCTGGGTTCGAAAGAGCTCGAAACACATCACGCCGAAGAACGCCTTCGCGCCCTACTAGACTATCCGACGCTGTTGTTCGCCTATGGCGTCGGGATCATGGCTTTGGAAAAGGATCGATACGCTTTTCTGTTCGAGCTTCTCCACTTAACCGCCTCTGCACAAAAGGGGGAGTTGGAACCCCTTTTCTGTCGCTGCCATCCGGATAACGTGTACGGCCGAATTACGGCGCCTGGCTCCTCAACGGGAGACTCCGTCGACGCGCACAAGGGGCCATTCGCTTGGAACTACTATTTGCGGGATTTGTTATGGGATTTTTTCCAGGAGCATTTCGTGAACAGGACCTATTACGAAAGGATATTCAACTTGTTCGAGTTCTTCGTCAGCCTTTTGTGGACATCACGCGAATTCGATCGGACCACAGACGAAGCGGAAAAGGCGCCGTTGGGGGTCTTCGCCGTGGAAGTGAATACCGATCCCCGGCAGATGGCGATGATCTCCGAATTCGTCTCCCGCATGAGAGAGACGGAAAAGTCCCCGATCGCCTTACACAGCCGCTTCTGGACGGAGTGGCGCCACGCTTTGATCGATCCGATGGAACACCTGTTGCGCCGCTTAGAATTCTGAACAGAAAAAAAACGGGATTCGATGGGGGAGCGCCTCGCTAAGAACGAGGCGCTCACTCCCCTTCCTGTTGTTCCTCTTTTTCCAGAAAGAGGGCGATCTCCTCCTCTTTGTACCCCATCGAGTGCAGTAAATCCACGGCCTCCTCTTTGGAAAGGATGCCCTGACTATTCATTTGGACGACCTTCTGGACGTTCTCATCCGGCTGTACGAATCGCTTGGTGTAGGCTTTACGCTCAGAGTCTCCTTCCGCACTGGCAATTGGCTCCTCTTTGACGGATTGCGAGGGGTCAGTTTCCATAAACTGCAATCGCGCGTCTCCGGACACCGTTTGTAATGCGATCTTCCCATCCTCGCCCGTCCCCAACACATATTCGTTCTTCGCGCTGTATCCGGGCTTCACGTTCAGAAAACGCATTTCCCCGGATATTGTAGAAAAGAACAGGCGAGAACGGATGTCGGCCGTTTCTAAAACGATGTCCCCGCTCACACTTCTTAAGCTCCAATCGATCCCCTTTTTCTCTCGGGAAGAAAACCGAATATCTCCGCTGATCGACGTTAATTTCGACATAGCGGGAGCCCGATCGACGAAAATGTCGCCCGAAATGTTGTCCACGGTCAATTCCTTGAGGTCACCGAGGCCCTCGGAAATGCGAATGTCCCCGGATTTGCTTTTCAAATGAGCCCGCCGGCAAGAATGGCTTATCATGTTGACGTCGCCGCTAAAGGTCTCTAGGATGAGGTTTTCGCAGATGATCCCCTTCAGACTGATATCTCCGCTTTTTGTGGTTACTTTCACCTCTTTCGCGTGTAAATGGGCCCCTCGGACATTCCCGCTGAGGGTGTTGAAACGGCAGGAGCGTTCCAGATTCAAGTTATCGAACAAGACATCGCCGGATACAAGGTTCACAAATAGGCGCGGGAACCCATTCGGAATGTATATCTTGGCTGCTTCTAAAGAGCCCTTCCATGCTCGCTCTCTCGTTTTTCCTATAGAGATGCCGAAAAAATTGAAGTAGATATTTCGCTCGTTGAAGCGAATGATCAATCGGTTGCCCTCTCGAATGATTTCGGGGTGGCCGACCGCGTCCCGCCAGTCCGCCTCCCAACTGACCTGATTGTCAGACGCGTTCGCCAGGGTGATATCTGCTTCTATCGCGTTGATCACGATCTCTTCTATTCCTTCTAACGAGTGATTCGAGGCGTCCGTATACATATATTGAGACATAGTCCTTCCTCCTTTCGGTTGCTCGAGGTTAAGCTAAAATATCGTTTTTAAAAGCCAAATGCCGCCGGCGATCACGAGAATGAGGATGAGAAGGGGACCAAGAATGGTGAGGATACCGGCAAATATCAGTCCCACCAAGACTAGCACTCCGACCGAAATCAGGACGCCTAAGATGACGGAGAGGAATTTAAAAGCCAAAAACACGAGAAATATCCCTCCGAGTATCGAGAGAACGATCACGACGAAACGCCTCCCTCTTTCTCGTTCAGGTGTCGAAGCATCTCCATCGCTTGTTTCGACGTAATCTCTTTCTTCTCCAGCATTTCGAGTATCCTCTGCGATTCGGTCTTCTCCGGGTTCTCCTGGAGCTCAAACCCCATTCTTCTGATAATCTCTTCCAATCTGTTCCGCGCCGTCGGGTAGGAGATTTCGAATTCTTTCTGGATCTCCGAAAGATTGCCTTTGTGTTTGATAAAGACTTTTAGGAAAAACAACTGATCCTCGGACAATCGAAGGAACTCGTCCAGTTCGAATTTACCGCGTATAACGGTACCGCATTTGCCGCACGTGTACTCGGTGATATGCAAGGCCCCGCTACAGGCCGGGCAAGTCGTGAATGTTTTCCGCATTTCCCTACCTCCTCGCTTCATATTTCTTCTATTATAGCACAACGAATTTGAAGAGTCAAGCGGAGAAATGAATAATCTCAAAGTCCGATTTAATAATATTGTTTTTTCGGTTCTTTGTGTGTGTCAAGTTATGGGGTATACTCAAGAAACAAGGCCAGAATTGATCGCACGATTTTTAGTCTATGTAGTCATCGCGGCGTAAGCGCTTTTTCTTTTCGCGACGGCGCGATACTTTTTCTTATGCGTGCTGGGCGCGGCGTAAAAAAGACAAAGGACGGATCGCGGGGTCGTAAAAACCACTTACCCCGCGATAACCGCACACGAGCATCGCGGCGTAAGCGCTTTTTCTTTTCGCGACGGCGCGATACTTTCTTATGCGTGCTGATCACGGCGTAAAAAAGGCAAAGGGCGGATCGCGGGGTCGTAAAAACCACTTACCCCGCGATAACCACACACGGTTCTTACCCTTCGTCTCGAAACGTGTTATAATCCCGAGGTTTTGCCCTACGCGAAATATACGGGTGTCATAAAAGATCCAAGAGAACGCTTCGAGCGCGCGGTCAGAAGCGAACGGTGAGGGTGCGAAAAGCGAAGCGACGCAAGGAGGAGTCGGTATTTTAAGCGCTGTCTTTTGGTTACTCGTGGTTACGGCCATTTGGGGAACGACCTTCCCTTTGCAAAAGATGGTCCTAGGAGGGGTTTCTCCCTTCGTTTACAACGCGATACGTTTCTGGATCGCGACGATCTTCGCTTTTATCATCCAACCGAAGCAAAACCTTAAATATGGGCTGCTGATCGGCCTCCTGTTAACCTGCGGCTATATCTCGCAGACCTGGGGGCTCACCCTGACGACGGCTTCCAAGAGCGGCTTCATAACCTCCCTTTACATTATCTTCGTGCCGGTCGTGTCGTATTTTTGGGAAAAGGAACGGTTGACGTTCTTTCAGAAGATCGGCTTTCCACTCGCCTTAGTCGGTTCCTATTTCTTGTCGGGCGGTATCTCAGGGTTCAACTTCGGCGATTTTTTGACGTTGTTGTGCGCTCTTAGTTTTTCGGTTCACGTCGTCAGCCTGACGGTTTTCGCCCGGAAGACCTCCGAAACGCACCTGATGGGTTGGCAGTTCGGAACAGTGGCGATCACGAACACCCTCCTCGGATTGAACCAGTCGTGGAGCGTACCGCTGCCCGCTTGGGGGGTGGCGCTCTATACCGCCTGTTTCGCCACGGTCATCGGAATTTTCCTACAGATGAAGTATCAAAAAAAGATCGGGAGCAACACGGCCGCCTTAATCTTCGTCGGGGAACCGATCTTTTCCACCCTGTTCGCGATGCTGTTCCTGCAAGAAAGCCTCACTAGCTTTCAATGGTTTGGCGCACTTTTGCTTCTGGTCGCTCTGGCCTTCGCGTCAGTCAAAGCGAAAGAGCCAAATTCGAAAGAACGCGGGTAGTCGCCCCGCTTTTTTTCTATTGAATTGGCAAGCGCTATCGTTTTCAACCTATTCGCACGTCTGGGTGAAAAAAACCGACTTGCAAAAGCCGGTTCGATCTGGTAGAATATGCCAACGGAAGCCAGCGTAGCTCAGTCGGTAGAGCGGCTCACTCGTAATGAGCAGGTCACGGGTTCGATTCCTGTCGCTGGCTCCATATTTTTGGAGGGCTATTCGATCGTTAACGATCTTATTTCCGATATCTCCCGTGTGGTCGCTTTCTTTTTCTCTCGTTTTCCTATAGAGACTCGGTTTGTGATAGCAGTTTCTGGCGGCGTTGATTCGATGGTTTTGCTTCACGTTATGCTTGCGGGGCTGCCCGAGCGGCGGAGCTGTTTTTGTGTCGCGCATTTGAACCACGGCATTAGAGAGGCCTCCTTGTCCGAGTACGCCGGAGTGCGGCAACATTGTGACAGAGAGGGCGTCTGTTTTTATGGAGAGACCATAGATGTCCCCGGACTGCTTAAAACAGCCTATCCTGGTAGGAGTTTGGAAGACGCCGCCAGAATCGAGCGGCGTAACTTCCTCACCCGCGCAGCCTCTTCTTGGGGATCAAAGGTTATCGTAACCGCTCACCATCGTGACGACTTGCTTGAGACCTTTCTGATGCGTCTGCTACGTGGGAGTGGATTGTCCGGATACGACTGCCTAAAAGCGGTCGACCCACCCTTCCACAGACCCCTTCTCACTTTCTGGAAGGCCGATCTGCTCCGATACGCCCGAGCCCATCGTCTCCTCTACTATGAGGATCATACGAACCTAGATAACCGTTTCCTCCGCAACCGCATACGAAATGAGCTCGTACCCTTCCTGTCCTCACGTTTTGGCCCGCGTATCCCCGATGTGTTGATCCGGGATCAGGAACTGTTGTCTTCGGCTTCTCAACTCATCGATGAACTGTTAGAGCCGTATATACACTCGGCCGTTTACACAAAAGACCGGGTGACATTTTCCTGGGAGGACCTGAAAGAATACTCCGATGCTTTTTTGTCCGAACTGTTCGTCCGGGCTTGCAAACGATGGAGAGGGCACCCGTACGGAATCGAGGCGGGAAAATTGACCCGAGCCATAGAAAGATCGCGGTTGGCCGGTCACTTCGTTCTACCCTTCCGGCAGGACCTATGGTTCTTTCGAGAATACGATCTATGCGGTTTTACGTCTCAGAAACCGGAGCGAGTGTGCGCTCTCGAGAGGGCGGGCTCTGGGTCCGACGAGGGAGTTTGGGAAAACCCCGATCGCCCTTTTGAGTTCCGAACCCAAGATGGTAGAAAGGTGACGTTCACCGCTGAGCGCGGTATCCGCCCCGTGCGGATCGATAGTTTGAAAACCGATCGTTGGACGGCGCTTTTTGACGAGGACAAGGTCCAGTTTCCCCTGACCCTTCGCGCACCGATATCGGGGGATCGCTTCCGGCCTTTGGGAATGAGGGAGGAGAAAAGACTCGCCCGTTTCTGCTCGGACCAAAAAATACCCATAAGAGACCGTCAAGAATTACTGCTGTTAATCAATCGGAAAAGTGATATAATTTGGTGTATCGGAATTCGGATAGCGGATACCGTAAAGATAACCCTTGACACGCGTCACATATTGCGAGTGCGGTGCCAATTGGAACCCGAAAAGGGAATTGAAGGGAGGGAGCGGAGTATTCCGCAGTTTTTTGATTAAACATAGAAGAGACATTACAGGATTGGAAGAGACCCCACAAGACCTCGTTCTTTCTTTCGCATCGAATTCGGACGACAAAGATTCCAATCAAGATCCGAGAAGAAATCCACGCTTTATGCCCAATAAAAAACCGCCGAGGCCGACCAACCAACTGTTTTTTTTGCTGTTGATGATTTTTTTGGTCGTGCTGATCTTTTTTGCCTACAAAAGCCCGAATTTTTCCAGCGTTCAGGCCGTTGATTTTTCCACCTTTTGGTCGATGGTCAAGGATGGCAAGGTTCGCGAAGTGGTGATAGAGGATACCGGAAACATCCAATTCAAAACGACCACCGGTTTCCAGGAAACCCTCTATGAGACCTATGTGCCTTGGGTGATGAATAACCCGGATATCCTCGGGGAACTGATCGAGCAGGGAGTGAAGATAAAAAGCCAGAAGAGTTCGGGCGATTTTATTTGGGCTTTGTTGTTAAACGTTCTTCCATTGTTGCTTTTCGTGTTCATATTTTTCGGGATGATGCGGTCGATGTCCGGGAAGAACAACCAGGCGTTTACCTTCACGAAGAGCCCGGCGCGAATGGTTTCCGCAAGTAAAAAACGCGTCACCTTCAAGGATGTCGCCGGTGTCGATGAAGCGGTGGAAGACTTGCAAGAACTCGTCATTTTTCTAAAAAGCCCGCAGAAATTCGACAAAATGAAAGCGCGAATGCCGAAAGGGGTCTTACTAGTGGGTCCTCCGGGCACGGGGAAGACGCTTCTGGCTAGGGCCGTCGCCGGCGAAGCGAACGTCCCGTTCTTTCATATGAGCGGGTCGGACTTCGTGGAGCTTTTTGTCGGGGTCGGGGCGGCACGTGTGAGAGACCTCTTCAACCAGGCGAAAAACGCTGCGCCCTCGGTAATTTTCATCGATGAAATAGACGCCGTCGGCCGACATCGTGGCGCCGGTTTGGGAGGCGGCCACGATGAACGCGAGCAAACGCTCAACCAAATTCTGGTGGAGATGGATGGGTTCGAAATCAACGAAGGAGTCATCGTGCTGGCCGCGACGAACCGACCGGATATCCTGGACCCCGCGTTGTTACGCCCCGGACGCTTTGACCGGAAAGTCGTGGTCGATCCGCCAGATGTGAGAGGCCGAGAGTCGATTTTGAACATCTACCTGAAGAAACGCCCGTTGGACCCGGAAATCGAGGTGTCCGTTTTGGCGCGGCGCACCCCCGGTTTCGTGGGCGCCGACCTGGAAAACCTGTGCAATGAGGCCGCGTTATTAGCTGTTAGAGCGAGTAAGGATTTGATCGGGATGTCAGAACTGGAGGAGGCGATCGATCGGGTCATCGCCGGCCCGGAAAGAAAAAGCCGGATCATCAGTCCGAAGGAAAAACGTATCATTGCCTATCATGAATTAGGTCACGCCTTGGTGTCCAGCGCATTAAAAAACGCAGACCCGGTCCATCGGGTATCGATCATACCGAGGGGCCACTCTTCGCTCGGCCACACGCTACAACTTCCGTTGGAAGACAAGTTCTTGATGAGCAAGTCCGAGATATATGACAAAATTAGCTCGATCTTGGGCGGACGCGCGGCTGAAGAGATCGTTTTTGACGAGATCACCAGCGGCGCTTCACACGACATAGAACGGGCAACCGAAATGGCGAGGTGGATGGTCTGTCAACTTGGGATGAGCTCCGCTCTCGGGCCGATCTCCTGGGGAAAAGAGGAGCAAGAGGTTTTTCTAGGACGAGATTTCTCTCGGATGAAAAACTTTAGCGACGACACCGCCAAAGTGATAGACGACGAAGTGAAAAAAATCATCGAGAAGTGCTATAATCGTGCCAAAGAGATAATACGGAAGTACAAAAACCTCCTTGATCGACTCGCGGAGATCTTGCTGGAAAAAGAGGTCATCGACGGTGAGTTCTTAAGGGAGATGCTGTGCACGGAGATGGCAAAAGAAAACCATAAACAGCTCGAGGCGCAGATCGAGGCTCAGATCGAGCCGACGTTGATTAAGGAACTGGGGTAGTGGGTCCGAGAAAACGGAATGAAGAAAAACCTGTGGCTACTTCTTTTCGCGTTTGTGGTGACGATCGGCTGCGGTATGGCCCTATGGGCGGGGGGCGGCGTTTTCTACCTGGAAGAATATCCCCACCCCGCGCTCAACTTCGCGATTACGGATCGGTTCTTTTCTATCGAACACAGCGGAACATACATAGACCATTTCGGATTTGCGAATTTTCTAGATCTTTATGGTAAGATTGACTGGGTGATCACACCTATTGTGGGTTTGGGTACCTGTTGGGGGATTTCTTATGATGACCTCCTCTTTATCGAAAGAGGCGGGTTTTATGTTGGAGGGGGTGTTCTCTTGAGCTACGGTCGTTACTCTCTTCAATTGGTCCTCAAACACTACATTCCTTTTTTTCAGGAGATCGTTTTTTCTCCTTCGGTACAACTCATAGGTAGATTTAAGATAGGAGAGTGGTGGGAGTGAAAAAGTCCGTTCTTTTTCTTATCATGACCATTTTTGTGTTTGTTTTCTTTACGGGGTGTATTAAGCCTAACCCTGCTTCTAGTATTACGGTTACGATCGACAGTCCTACCTCGATCACGGTCGGGTCTGCAGCGAACTTCACCGTGAAGCTTTCCTCGTCGAAATTGGGGGGGATCGGCAATCTCTTTGCGAAAGACCCGGTGATTTCAAAAGTGACATGGAACTTTACCCATCAGACGGATTCGAGTAAAAACTTCCAGTTTACGGCCACTTCTGCGACGACCAACTATACTTTCGGGTCTCCCAATGTCTTCTTCACGGGGACGTTCGTCCTGTCTGTCTCCGTTGAAGACAAAGACGGAAACAGTTACCAGTCGAAATCGACCAACAATAAGACGGTCGAAATCAAAGCCAGTACCCCTAGTTTTTTGATCCTACCTAAGGATACAGGTGATCACGAAATCTCGCTGTCGGAATTGAAGAAAAACCAGATCGTTAAGTTCGTCCTGTCGGATTTGACCAGTGAAGGCATCTCAAATAGCCAGATTCAGAACTACCAGATTCGCTGGGCGCTCTCGAAATGGGACGAAGCGTCCTCGTCCTACAAAGAGATCCCCGCTCTCGTGCAAGAATACCGCATCTATGCGACCTCGAACTCCTACCAAGTGCCGATACCGCACACAGGGAAGCTCGCTTTGAAAATCTCTATCAAGGATATCTTCGGGAACGTGACATCTTTCGAAAGAGCGAAGACCTTCGACGTGGTGTTCGCGATCCCGGAGGCCCCTCAGCTGCTGGAGCACGACTGGACAGGAGACGGTAAAAAGTACAGACTGGTATTCTCGAAATCGGCTGACGCTTATTATTATGAGATCTATCGTCAAGCGGTTTCGCTTTCTACAGAACGTATTCAAACCTCGCAAATCGAAGAGTTCATCGGAAGGGCCTTTTTGACCGACGCCGAAAAGGTCGTCTTTGACGACCCGAAACCGACGAAAGGTTGGGTAGTCTATTCGGTCTACGCCATCGACGGCGGTGGGGCCTCCGCAAAAACAGAATTCTCTATCAACGTGGCGAACAGGAAGCCCGGAAAAGCGAAACTGATCTCACCGATCGGACTAGTGACGTCCGTACCCGATCCAGTCGCAGGCTTGTGGGCTTATTGGTCCGAAGGTGAGGACGTCGATCCCGGGGATACGGTCACCTACCTGGTCTATGTGAAAGAGGGTTCCAATTTTGTTCTCACCAATAGGACAACTTCCAAGAGCGCGGCGATCAACTACCTATTCGCCAACGGTATCGTTTATTCTATACGGGTGGATGCCACAGATGGGATCTCCACCACAACGGGAGATGTCAGCACTTTCTGGATTATAGACGGTTCCGTACAACCGCCGAGAATCGAAGAAGTCATTCCGCTCTACTTGAAGGATCCGGCCTACCTATCGACGCGCGTGACCTTCTCCCACATCAACCCCTATGGCGCCATGACAGGAATCCTAACCCGATACGTTATCCAGTTCTCCAGGTATTCCACTTTCCCGCCCGCCGACACTTTTGAGGGCGAGGTTATAGCCCCCGGTACCCACACGTTAAACATACCAAAACGTTACGTGAAAGAGAATGAACCCCTATACGCTCGGGTTAGAGCGATAGTGTCTACCAATCACATCCTGTTTCAAAGCAATTGGTCAAACGTGGTGCGATTCTATAAATAGCCACACTATAGTTACTCAAAAGTTCCGGAGGTGAGGACCATCAACTACGATCAATACCAGAAACAGGTGAAGGAAGCGGCGGAATACATCAAAAGGTTCGTGAAGGAAAGACCCAAACTCGGAATCGTTCTCGGTTCTGGGCTCGGGAGTGTGGCTGCCGCGCTCACCGATACATTCACACTACCCTACAAAGAAATCCCGCATTTCCCCGTTTCTACCGCGCCAGGCCACAAAGGGGAGCTGGTCTTCGGAAGGATTGGCGCCCTTCAAACGCTCTTGATGAGTGGGAGACTCCACGCATACGAAGGCTTTTCGATGCGAGAGATCGTCTTTCCTATTCGGGTGATGCAGCTGCTCGGCACGGAGATGCTATTCGTCACGAACGCATCCGGCGGCTTGAACCCTGATTTCGAACTCGGCGTACCGATGCTGATCACCGATCACATCAATTTCATGGGGAACAACCCTTTAGTCGGGCAGAACTACGATACCTGGGGTCCTCGTTTTCCGGATATGTCGGAGGTCTACGATCTCGAGCTCCGAAAGAAGGCGGTAGAAGCCGCCAGAGAACTCGGGATTAAGCTGCAGGAAGGCGTTTATGTCGCCGTGACCGGACCGAATTTCGAAACGCCCGCGGAGTTGCGGATGCTTCGCCGTTTGGGTGCGGACGCGGTCGGGATGTCGACCGTTCCCGAAGTGATTTGTGCGGTCCACGCCGGAATACGCGTTCTAGGCGTATCCGCGATAACCGATCGCGCGGTTGCAGAAGACCTGGAACCGCTCACGGCCGAACAGGTGTTGGAGATCGCAGAAAAAACCGGACACAAAATCGCCTCGATCTTTTTGAAAATCACCGAAAGGTTATAGTCAACCCACACTGTGTTGGAATTTATTGTTTTAAGCTTGGTTCAAGGTTTAACGGAATGTCTCCCGGTGTCCAGTTCTGGACACCTTTTTTTGTTGAGCCGATGGATCGGCTACGATCTCTCCCTCGCGACGGCTGTAGGATTACATTTGGCCACCCTATTGGCCGTTATCCTCTATTTGCGCAAGGAATGCCGGCAGATCCTGGCCGGGATGTTACAATTCGATAAGGCCTATTGGCGGCTCTTTTGGGGGTTCTTGCTCGCTAGCGTGCCAGCCGCTCTCGTCGGGTTTTTGGTTAAGGACTCTCTCGAGACCGCCTTCGCCAACCCGACGGCGATCGGGATAAACCTGTTGATCACCGGAGGGTTCTTGTTCTTGTCAGACTTCATAAAACGAGACCAAACTCCCTCTATGTCACTGACTCAGATCACCTGGCGGCAAGCCTTCGCGATCGGATTGTTCCAATCGGTCGCCGTTTTACCCGGCATATCTCGGAGTGGGCTCACTTTGGTGGGCTGTTTGGTCGTCGGTTTACCCAGGGAGTTAGCCTTTCGTTACACTTTTCTCCTGTCGATACCGGTGATTTTGGGGTCGGGATTATTAGAACTCCGTTCTTTTTCTGTTTCCTCAGAACTCGTACCCGGATACGTCATCGCGTTTTTCATCGCGTTATTGGCTCTGTTCCTCTTTCGAAAACCGGTTCTCAGGAGCCGATTGCGGTATTTCGCCTATTATTGTTGGATTCTCGGAGCGCTTCTTCTTCTAATCTTAAGGTAGAAGCGCTTCGGCGACGTCCAACCATCAAAACAACCGCGAAGGTCGAACCCCTTCGCGTATTTTTGTGCTTTGACGGTATTCCTGTCAGCCCAGTCCCTTCTACGAAATGGGCAGCGCGATCCCCTCGCTAGTCTGCGCCAGCGCTCGGGTTAGGCCAACAAGGCGATAACCCGTTCCCGAGTCATATGATGCAACGAATCTAAAGCAGCCGGGTCCAAGCGCAAAACTTCCGCTCTCAGGCTCCCAAAATCGGATTTCTCCAAAGTTTCAGTTTCCACGAGGGCCGGTTTCCCATTCGTCTCAGAATTCTCGACGACTCGGTTTCTCTTGTTCTCAGTTTTTGAGATCAGTTCGCCTTGCGGCATATTTCCGGTTAGTCGTTCGACCCCCATATCCTCACCTTTCTAATCTTCCTTTAGGTCCTATGCTTGATTATAACACAAGCGGAAAGGATTATTCAACCCGAGTGTGCGTCAAGTTTAGGCACTCCGATATTTTTACCCACACGCTTTCGTTTTTTAGCGGCTTTTCGTGGTATACTTATGTTAGAGACACCTTGAAAGACACGGGGGTAGAGGAAATGGTCGATTTTAGAACCGATCGAAAAACCGGAATCCTCTTGCTATTTTTCCTCTGTTTTGTCTACGCTTCGCTCTTTGGAGTTGCGGAGATCAAAATTGGCATCTACCAAAACAGTCCAAAGGTCTTTTTGAATGAGCGGGGTGAGCCTGCGGGATTTTTCGTGGATATCGTGAACGAAATCGTAAAAAGCGTAGGGCTAAGGGTCTCCTACGTTTTCGGGACGTGGGCGGAAAACATCGCAAAGCTCGACTGGGGAGAGCTCGATATGCTCGTGGACGTCTCTTACACAGACGAGCGGGCCGCGCGTTTTTCGTTGAACAGCATACCGATCATCGAATCGTGGATCCAGGTCTTTTCGCTCCCTGAGACCACGATCTTTAGGGCTCAAGATCTCGGGGGAAAGAGAATCGGCGCCCTCTCGGATTCCACCCAGTACCGCTATTTGAGAGACAAACTCAAAGAGGATTTCTCGATCGATTATACGATCGAAACGTTTTCAGACTACCCCCATCAGGTTGAGGCGCTGATCGGAAGAAAAATCGATCTATTTTTAGCGGATCGGTTTTTTTACTTTTCCAAAGACAGGCCGCAGAATGTGATTCCAAAACCGGTCATCCTGCAACCCAACGGGGTCTATTTCGCGTTTCGTAAAGGATACGATCCTGGCATCGTCGGGGCCTTCGACACCGCGTTATTCTCTATGAAAAACGATTACGGTTCTCCCTACTACCGCGCCTTAAACCAATGGTTCAACCTATCGATCGAGACGACCTTTCCCTTTTGGCTGAAAACACTGTTGGTCTCTATTTTAGTCCTAATGACTATGTTGTCGGTGTTCCTCTTCCTTCGAGACTACCGACGAACGAAAGCCCATAACCGAGAATTGGAACGGCGGGTTTCGGAACGGACCGAGCACCTGAATTTGGCTTTACATCAGGCCCAGAGTGCAAATGAGGCAAAAAGCGTGTTTCTCTCGAGTATGAGCCACGAGATACGAACTCCGCTGAACGCCATCATCGGGTTCGCTCAAATTTTAAGACGAGACGCGACGCTGACCCGCAAGCAACAAGAACAACTGCAGACGATCGCGCAGAGCGGGGAGCATCTCTTGAAACTGATCAACAACATCTTAGATTTCTCGAAGATAGAAGCGGGGAAACTGAGTTTGGACCTCTCCGAGTTCGACCTCAACACACTGATGGAGTCACTGGTTAACATCTTCCGGTTACGTGCGGAGGAGAAGGGGCTTCGCTTTTTTTACGAGCCAAAATTGCCGGTGCCGTGCTATGTGAGGGGCGATGAAGGGAAAATACGGCAAGTGTTCATCAACCTTTTAGGGAACGCGGACAAGTTCACGCAGACCGGCGGAATCGTCCTTCGCGCCCGGATCACCCTTCGACAAGACTCCGGCGAGAGGGGCTCCTTCGCGGACTTCGTCGCAGAAGTGGAAGACACGGGTCCGGGGATACCCGAAGAAGAAGTTCCGCGGTTATTCGAGTCCTTTCATTCACTAAAAGCGGGGAGGGCCTACGGAGGAACAGGCTTGGGTCTATCGATCAGCAAAAGATTCATCGACTTGATGGGCGGATCGATCACTTACGAACACCGTCCTCGGGGAGGGAGCATCTTCCGATTGCGTGTCTGTCTCGACAAAGTGAACGCCCTCGCCGCAGCCCCCCGTTCGGAGGACCGGACCATCATCGGATTGAAGCCGGGCACGGTTCCCCCGAGGGTATTGATCGTCGATGATCAAGCCGAAAACCGAGAACTTTTGCGTGATATCCTGGACCCGATCGGTTTCCAAACACGCCTTGCCGAAAACGGAGAATCCGCGATAGAAATCTTTTCACGTTGGTCTCCAGATATTGTTTTAATGGATATGCTAATGCCGGTGATGGACGGTTACGAAGCGACCAAGCGCCTAAAAAGCACCGAAGAAGGTCGGCAGGTCCCGATCATCGCCGTCACAGCCAGCGCTTTCGGAGACGAGGAGAAAAAAGTGTTAGAGACGGGGGTGGACGGGTATCTGCGTAAACCTTTGCGGGGGGAAGACCTACTCGCGCTCCTGAGCGAACAGTTGGGGATCACGTACCTATACGCCCCCACGGCGAATCAGGATACGTTGTCCGATCCCCCCGGTCAACCGAGGCCGCTCACGGCCGAAGATTTCGATTTTCTATCCGACGACGAGATAGCCGAAATGCGAAAAGCCTTGTCAAACGGAGAAATGTTGAGATTGAGAGAATTAATCGCTCAGATAGGAGAAAAACGGCCGTTCCTCGCGGAAAGACTGTTGGTATTGGCCAAGCAGTATAATTACGAGGACTTGAGCCGCCTTTTAGAGCGATAAGGAGGTCGAGCTAATGAACCCGGACTTAGAAGGGGCTTCGATTATGATCGTAGACGATACCCCGGCCAACCTAGAGCTATTGGCCGAAATGCTGCACGCCAAAGGATACCGGGTGTTACAATTTCCAAACGGGATGACGGCGCTTCACGCCTGCGTCAGGGTGAAACCGGATTTAATTCTTCTCGATATTATGATGCCGCAGATGGACGGGTTTGAGGTGAATCGCCGGTTGAAAACTGACGAAAAACTTCGAGACATTCCGGTGATCTTCATCAGCGCCTTGGATGACACCGCGAATATTGTTCAAGCGCTTTCGCAAGGGGGTGTCGATTACATCACGAAACCGTTTAAAGAAGAAGAGGTTTTGGCACGGGTTCGGACCCACTTGAAGATCGTGTTCCTGCAACGCCAATTGAAAGCCCACAATGAAAATCTCGAAGAGTTGGTGGCAAAGAGAACCCAACAATTGACTCGGGCCCACGAAAGGCTGAAGGAATTGGATCGGCTGAAAGACGATTTCCTTTCGATGATCTCGCACGAAATTCGCACCCCCGCGAACGGGCTGCTTGGAGTTGGAGAATTGCTTATAGAACTCTGCCCGCCATCGGAGAATGCGCGCAACTATGAGGAGATGTTCCGCGAATGCAGCAGTAGGTTACGAAAACTGATCGATGATGCCAGTTTGCTCGGCGATATCGACCGCCTTATTGAGGATACCGATATAGACGTATCATTTAGCGATCTCCTGCAAGAGATCCGGGAATCCTTTCCTGAGGTGAGGATCACGGTCGAAACCCAAGTGGATCCCGAAAAGGTGTTTTTCAAAGCCGACCCGGTTCTCTTAAAAAAAGCCTTCGAAACCACGCTTTTATTGGCGAGGAAGTTCTCGTCCAAAAAAAAGCCCGTCTCTCTTTTAGGATTGGCGGGTGAACAACATCTTAGCGTCCAGATTCCCATAGACTTGCTATACCTAACTCATGAACAGGCGGAAACGTTTTTTAACATAGAATCCACCTTCAGAGCTTCTTCCCAAGCGGAATCTATGGGGCTGGCTCCCGTCGTCGCGCACAAGATACTATCGGCGTTTGGTGGTGGCCTTAATCTCGTGAAGCAGGAAGGAACAAAAGGCTATGTGGAAGCCATCATGCTCACGCAAGAAAGAATCACCTAACGGGAGTCAGCACTTTGCGCCTTGGGAACGCCGAACTTTTAATTCGGCGTTCCCAGCCGTGCGGCGCTTCGACAGCGTTATTCCCTTGGGTTGGGGTATAGAAAACAGGCGACTTCGTGACCTTCTCGGACTTCCAAGAGGGCGGGGGTCTCCACCCGACATCGGTCCATCGCCTTAGAGCAACGCTTTACAAAGCGACACCCCTCCGGTGGGTCGATAGGCGATGGGATGTCCCCGGCGATCAGCATCCGATGGCCGGATTTCCGCTGGTGCGGATCCGGAACGGGTATGGCCTGCAGCAACCCTTGGGTGTATGGATGCAGCGGGGCTTCGAAGAGCCGGTCCGTATCGGTTTTTTCTACGATTTTCCCTAAGTACATCACGGCGATGCGGTCTGAGATGTGCTTGACGACAGAAAGGTCGTGAGCGATGAAGAGATAGGTCAAACCGAATTCGCTGCGTAGGTCTTCCAACAGGTTGATGATCTGGGCTTGCACCGAAACGTCCAGAGCCGAAACGGGCTCGTCGCAGATGACGACTTTCGGTCTCATCACGATCACCCGCGCGATACCGATCCTTTGGCGTTGACCACCGGAAAATTCGTGAGGATACCGCTTCATATACTCTGGGAGCAACCCAACTTTCTCCATAATGTCGGCGACGGTATTGATCATCTCTCGTCCCCCGCTCACGAGCCCGTTCGCTTTTAATCCTTCCGAGATGATATCCTGGACCGTCATTCGAGGGTTAAGAGAGGCGTATGGGTCCTGAAAAATCATTTGGATTTGGTGTCGTATCCTACGCATTTGCGCATTCTTGTAGCAAAAAAAATCTTCCATCGTTTCCGCCGAATCCCCAACCCGCCACCAACATTGACCCGATGTGGGCTCGTAGATGCGCATAATCGTCCGGCCCACCGTAGTTTTCCCGCACCCCGATTCGCCGACGATGCCTAAGGTCTCTCCGGCGTGGAGCGTAAAAGTCACGTCGTCTACGGCCTTGAGAAAAGATCTTTTACGCGAGAACGGGAGTGATTTGACCGGGAAATATTTCTTTAACTTCTCAACTCGGAGTATCGCTGACGCAGCCACCAGGCACCTCCCCTTCTTCTGCGTACAACCAGCATTTTACCCTATGTCCCGATTCTATTTCGAATAGAGGGGGCGGTTCCTGCACGCATTTTGGAAACGCCTTTTCGCACCTCGGGTTAAACCGGCACCCCTTTGGAAAGGAAGAGGGATGGGGCACGTAGCCTTCGATCACGTGAAGCTTCCCTTGAGATTTCTTGTCGATTGTCAGTTTCGGGATCGAGTTGATCAAGCCACGGGTATAGGGATGAGACGGGTGGTCGAATATTTGAAAGATGCCACCCGTTTCTAGAATCTGCCCCGCGTACATCACGATCACACGGCCACACATTTCGGCGACCACGCCGAGATCGTGCGTTATGACGATCGTAGAGGTATTTTGTGCGGTCTTCAGTTCGTGAATGAGTTCCAGAATCTGCGCTTGTATCGTCACGTCCAAGGCAGTCGTCGGTTCGTCGGCGATGAGGAGCGACGGTTTGCAGGCAAGCGCCATCGCGATCATCGCCCGTTGACGCATCCCTCCGGATAGCAGGTGAGGGTAGTCGTCGATGCGTTTTTTCGGCTCCGGTATCCGTACCATCTCCAAGAGACCGATACTCCTTTGCTTCGCTTCTTTCTCCGATAGACCTTCGTGTAGGCGATAGACTTCAGCCAATTGCTGCCCGATCGTGAAAAGCGGGTTAAGAGAGGTCATCGGTTCCTGAAAGATCATAGAAATCTTTTTCCCACGGATCTTCTGCAGCTCCTCCTTGGAACACTCCGCCAAGTCCTTGCCCTCGAAACAGATACGTGACCGCTCTCCGAGGATGGCGTTTTTCGGAAGGAGTCGGATGATAGAAAACGCGGTCACGGTCTTCCCGCAGCCCGATTCTCCGACGATGCCCAGTGTCTCCCCTCGATCTAGATAAAAATTGACCTCATCCACCGGTTTGACGCGACCGAATTGCGTTTTAAAAGATATTTCTAGATTCTCTACTTTCAGTATCCTGTCTTCCATCGCTATCTATCCTTTTCACGTATGGCTCGTAAATTTCGGGTCTAAAGCGTCTCGCAAGCCGTCTCCCAGAAAGTTGACGTTCAAGACGGCAAAAAAGATCATCATACCGGGGAAGAAGGTCAACCACCACGGGGTGACTCCCATAGCCGTTCCGAGGATATAGTTCATCGACTTTTGGAGCATATTGCCCCAAGAGGGCATAGGCGGTTGTATTCCCAGGCCGAGGTAACTCAGCGAGGATTCGGTCAGAATCGAGTACGACACGTTGAGCGTCGCCGACACGATGATCACGGGCAAGACGTTTGGCAGCACGTGTTTGAACAGGACGGACAAATTCCTTACGCCCACCGCTTTCGCCGAAACCACGTACTCGGATTCACGTATCGTGAGCGTCAGTCCTCGAACGAGACGGGCAACTCCCATCCAACCGAAGACGGTCAACACCAATATAATCCCCGAGATTCCGGAACCGAAAACCAAAGTCAACGTCAAGAGGATAGGGAGCGTCGGAATCGAGAGCATGATATCGACGAAACGCATCAGCAAGCGGTCCAGGATACTGCCGTAGTAACCGGAAAAAAGACCTATGGCCGTCCCGATGATCGTGGTCAGCAATGCGGAGACAAAACCCACGAAAAGGGAGACGCGTCCGCCGTACATTAGCCGTACCAATACGTCATGTCCCAGCTCGTCAGTCCCTAGAAAATGTCCTTCCGTGAAGGGCGGCGAGAATATCGACCCGAAATCCATATCTTCGTAACTGACGGAGGTAAACAGGGGACCTACGAAGGAAAAGAGAACCAGCAGGATCAAGATGACCGCTCCCATCAGCGCCAATCGGTGCGTTTTGAACTTAATCCAAACCAGCTTTCTATAGGTCACAATGTTGAGCGGAGAAGCGGCCTCTTCGATCTTTTCGACTTTTTTTCGATACCATCGGAATGACTTACCCATAACGCACCCTAAGCCTTTCTCGTAATACGTATTCTCGGATCGATCAACACATACAGCAAATCCGCAACGAGATTGGAAATGAGCGTGATGATCGTCAAGAACATCAAGCAGCTGATCGCTAAGTTGTAATCGCTCCCGATGACCGCCTGATACATCAACCGGCCCATTCCGGGCCATGAGAAGATCGTTTCTATGATCAAAGCACCGCCGAAAAAGTAGGGGATGTCGAGCGCTATGATCGTAACGATCGGAATCATCGCGTTTTTGAGGGCGTGACGCAGGATGACCTTCCGTTCCGGCGCCCCTTTGGCGTAAGCTGTCCGGACATAATCTTGATCCAGGACTTCTAACATAGACGTACGGATATACCGCACCCAAGAAGCGACCTGCACGAATCCTAAGACACAGGCGGGCAGAATGAGGTGACGAACGCTATCCCAAAAGACGCGCCATTGACCGGTCAGGCCGTAGGTGCTCATCCCAGACACGGGTAACCACTTCAG
The DNA here is from genome assembly GCA_002071085.1 of Thermotogota bacterium ADurb.Bin062. Taxonomy (GTDB): domain Bacteria; phylum Thermotogota; class Thermotogae; order MWEM01; family MWEM01; genus MWEM01. Next base: position 45,033 of record MWEM01000018.1, read on the forward strand.
CTGAACGCTGAAAACGATGATCGCCATCAGGGCGAACCAGAAACTCGGTAGCGATATCCCGATAAAAGCGGCAACGGTCGCCGTATAGTCGAAGACCGAGTACTTTTTCAAGGCCGACAAAATGCCGATCGGCATGGCGACCACCAGCCCCAGTAACCAAGAAACGACCGTCAAATATAGCGTATTCGGTAGCCTTGAGAAGATGAGGTCTTTCACCGGTTGCTTGTACATACTCGAGTAACCAAAATCGCCGGTCAGCATACTTTTCAGCCAAGTTAAATATCGGATGGCCAAAGGGTCATCGAGGTGGTAGTACTCACGCAAGGCCTTGAGCCGCTCCGGATCGTTCATAAAGGAACGGGGGTTCTCCATACGCATTTGCGTCAGGGGATCCCCAGGCATCAGGTTGATCAGCATAAAAATGATGAATGATATCGCGAAAAATACCGGTATCAACTCTAAAAAGCGTTTCAGGAAGTATACCTTCAAGCTATTACTCCTTTTGCTGTAAGACCGCCATCGTGTTCAATCCCGCGAGCATTTGTACGGAAACAAGGTCTTTGATCGGGATCGCGTGATACCGCAAGTGCTTTTCGAGGAATGCTATCGTCGTTTCGAACATTTCGTCCGCCGTCTTTTTCGCCTTTTCCAACACGGCTCTGTCGCCTCCCAAGACGATGTTCTCGTCGAGAAGTCGCCGTAGCATGCCCAAGCTGAGGGATTCGTAGAAACGGGTCGAATAAGTGTTATCGAACATCTCCGCGACGGTGGCAGGATTCTTCAGAGTTTCATCTGTTTCGATCCAATTCTCCGTTGCCTTGAGACTTCCAGGAACGGTTTCGAGGTAGTTCGTGAGAGCGTGGTAGAAAGGGGAGTCTCTATCCTGAATGACACGATCAATCGCGTCGAAGATTTGTTTCAGCGCTGCGTAACGTTCCTTCGAGCGCCCTAACGACTCTCTCAAATAATGCTGCCGGGTTTCTGGGAGATGGGTTTGATCGTTCACACGCGCGTCGTAGTAGTAGGGCATCTCACAGACCAAGGTGAAAGAATCGGCGACCGCGCCCGCATAGTCGTCCGAGCTCGTGCCCGCCCGGATGATCGTCGCGGGATCGGTGCCCGGGGGCAGGTGTTTTTCTAAATAGTCGTATTCCTCTTTCATCCCAAACAATTGGAAAATCGCTGGCGCCAGCTTCTTGAGGAAAGGCGCTTCGGGTTCCCCCAAGTTCAACGGAAGATTGAAGAGTCCCGGGAGCTCTTGGTATTTTTTGAATAGTCCTTCTCCAAGGTCTTTTGTCACGTAGTAGTAAACCCCCCCGAACCCCGAATTGTGCAAGGAATACAAGAAAATCGGTTTCTTCTCTTTTATGAGATCCATCAATACTTGAGTTTCTGGAAGGGGTTTGTTGAATTTCAACGTTTTGTACTCTATGGGGAAGGTCCATTCGACTTGCTGGTAACCGGCTGGTCGGAAAAAATTCTCCGCGTATTTGCGGATTGAAGAGCTATCGGCAAACCACTTCTCGTTGAGTTTCGTTCCGTCTATGTCTATCGATTTAATGAGGTACCACGTGTAATCCAGTTCTCTCAATCGCGGGTCATCTTTCGCCAATAGTTCGCTCAACGCGTCCAACATCATCGCGCCGATGGGCTCGTTCGGATGCGGGCACCCGAAGAGCAGGGCGTTACGCTTCCCCTTCCCAATTTCGAGAACGTGTATCGGCGCGCCTTTCCGCGAATAGCCGGCACAAGTGATTTTGACGCGATCGGGATACTTCGCCGCAAGCGCTTTCGAACGCTCGTCCATCTCATCAATCGTAAAAAACCGTTTGTAATCAGGGATATCTCGGATTAGTTCTTTGAATAGCATCTGTATACTCTCCTCTTTGAGATCGTTTTCGATTCAAATGAAGAGCGCTGAACCGAAGTCCCGCGCTCTTCTGTTAACGTTGGTTATGAAAGCCTCAAGCGCTAACGGTTATCGATCGACGTACCAGTTTTGGATGATCCAGCCCAGACCGTTATCGTAACCTGCATTGAAGGATTTGATGTAGTTTTTCGCGAATAACGGGGTTGGAGGAGCAACCAACGGAATATAGGGCAGATCATTCGACCATTCCGCCAAGTGTTTGATATAGTACTCGACTTTCTTGTTGAAATCGAGTTCCGCGAAGGCTTTGTAGACATATTCGTCACTTTTTTTGTTCGCCCAGCCCGTGTAATTGGTGCCACCGAAGGCGTTCTCCTCGGACGGAATCATATCCTCAGTCCAATAGTAAGCCGCTTCATCCGACAACCCATATCCCCAACCGGAGAGAACCGCGTGGAACTTGCCTTGAGGTAAAATATCCCAGACCAACACGGCTGGTTTGGTATCGATTTCCAACTCGATACCCACTTGTTTGAGCATCCCCTGGATCATCTGAGCCATCGTCAATGCGTCGGTGCTGCCGGCCGCAACGATCATAGGGAATTTGAACGGTTTACCGTCTTTTTCGAGGGTTCCGCCTTTTCCGGCTTTCCAACCGGCTGCCGCCAATAGGTCTTTGGCTTTCTGCACATTGTAGGGGTATTTTTTGACGCTCGGGTCAGTGAGCGCGTCCCTCATGATGTGTAAAGGAGTAAGCCAGGTGTCACACACTTGGCCTTTGTTGCTGTAGACCAAGCTATTGATGGCGTCGCGGTTGATCGCATGCAACAGGGCCTGCCGAACGCGGATATCTCCGAAATAGAAATTTGTCTTCGACAGGTTGTCGGGATCCCGGAAATTGGTGAAGATCAGGTCCGGAGCGATGTTTTGGACGTAGTAGACAGTGAAGATATCCGAGTGTTCTTTCTCTAATTGCAGCGACTGCTTCATCGTGAGCGTGTAACGCCCGAAGTCCAGTTCCCCGTTTTTCACGGACGCGTAGGTGACGTCAGCGTCGGGAATGATCTTCATCACGATGGTGTCGATGTTCGGCCGCCCCATATAGTAATCGTCGAAGGCATCCATAATAATGTATTGCCCTTCTTTATATTCCTTAAACTTGAAAGGACCAGTCATAATCGGATTGCGAGTCACCTTCTGCACGAAATCTTCCCAACGATTGGCCTTTTTTGCCTCTTCGAAGTCCTTTCGGTAGACGTGTTCGGGGATTTGGAACCATCCGAAATAGTAGGCGTAAACGGAGGAGCCGAGATAACCGCTTCCGGACTTCTCTTTCATATGGATCGTGAAGGTGTAATCGTCGATGATATCGACTCGGTCGACAGACATTTCGTAGGAGTTGGAGGTCACCGGGGCGCCGGAGGTCATGACTTCCCACTGGAATTTGGCGTCGCGAGCGGTAACGGGAGCGCCATCATGCCACTTCATGCCTTTTCTCAACTCAAAGGTGACCGACATCGAATCGTCATCGTTGAGCACCAACAATCCGTTTTCCAAGGAGGGAATCCGTTTTATCATACGCGGCGTATAGAACCCGTCCTGGTTCGAACCGATATAGCCGTCCGCGATGATATTGCAGATAGTCCAGGTTAACCCGGAAGAGGTGAAGAGGGTGTTAAATCCGGGGGCGTCTGCGCCCACCGCAGTTGTGATGGTACCACCGACCTTCGGCGGGTAGAGCGCCATGTAAAAGGACAAGGCCGCTTCTTCTTTCGTGATGGCGGCTGATGGCTCTAAAAGATGTCCATACCGATAGTTCAGCAGTTGGTGGTTGCTTCTGTAGGCGGTCGTAAACGCGCCAACCGCGTAGTCCGGCACTTGGCGTTCGTCGTGCGCCATCGTGACGACCTCCGCATAGCGGGCAGCTTCCTCTGATAATCCGAGGACTTTGACCAAGGTCGTGATGAACTCGGTACGAGATACGGCGTTCGTGCCCGCCGCGACGTAGCCTTCTTTTCCCGGGAATGCTTTTTGCACCGCGTCTTTAAACTCATTGGCGGTTAAGTCAGAGCCGTCCACGATTTTGAGGATACCGGCTTTAAGAATTGCCGGACGGGCTTCTTCGAGAGCGACTTGACCGAAAGAAAGCGTGAGGACCAATACTGCAAGTAACAAGAACAATGACACTTTTCTCATGTTCCACCCCCAAATAGTGTTGAATACTATCGTAAGAGTCCCAAAATATGGACTTCTACAAACGCTTTCGGGTACGGACTCGTATATTGCTGCATTATAACATACTTCATTTTGAAAAGGAACACCCCTCCGTTTTGCGGTGTTACGTTTGCAAATCGGGTATATATCGAATCGATAAACCACGCTTGACAGGATCGTCTCCCTGTTCTATAATTGGCGCATGCCAATAATTAAACGCCAAAGATGTGGAAGACCGAAGAAGTGTCGCAGGATAAGCCTACCCAGAGAGGACAGGATATTCGAACCTCTCGGAATCGCCCCGCGAGAAATGAAAGCGGTGACGCTCTCTCTAGACGAATTGGAGGCGATGCGGTGGGTCGACCAGTTGAAAACCTCTCACGAAGCGGGAGCCAAAGCGATGGGCATATCACGGCAGACCTTCGGCAATATCATAGGTTCGGCCAGAACGAAGATAGCGGACGCCCTCATAAATCGGAAAGCGATCCGGATCGAGGGCGGATCGATTCATAAGGAGGAAGATGATGAAAGTAGCCATTCCGGTATCTGAAAAAAACGGGATGAAATCCAAGACGCATGCCCATTTTGGCAGCGCGCCTGTGTACGCGATCGTCGAAACGGAAGGCGGGGAAATCGAATGGTATGACAACGAAGAAGCCGAGCACACACACGGGAGTTGTCAGCCGGCGGGAAAACTGGCCCAGTTCCACATCGACGCGGTGGTGTGCCAAGGCATGGGCGCTCGCGCGATCGACAAACTCAACGGGCTGGGGATGAAAGTGTACGTGAACAGAAGGGCCGCCACCGTGGAAGAGGTGATCGAAGAGATTAAGCAGAACCGGTTGACCGAACTCTCTAAAGAGGGGGCCTGTCAACAGCATCACGGGGCCCATTGACCATTAAAAAAAACCGGACGGATGTCCGGTTTTTTTTAATGCCCTCGATGCTCGAAAGCATACTCACCCATTGTGGCTTAGAAGGCTTTGTCATTTATCATAGGTCACCCACCCGTATGTGAAGGTCTATTTTCTTTTGACCCCTTACGCTCGAGTAGTAACCCCTTGTTTTTTGTTACTCTTCAAAGTGTC
>MWEM01000019.1 GCA_002071085.1 Thermotogota bacterium ADurb.Bin062
AGTCGCAGTGACGATTTCGGAATTGCCGCGGACAGAAGCGAACGAACGGTTTTTCCAGGTCTGTACGATCTACCTGTTCGATACGATGGGCGGGGAGTATTTCCAACAATTGTCAGAGCTGATGAAAACGGTATCGGAAGAAAGGAGCGAAAAGATGCAAACAATCGCGGATATGCTCAGACAGGAAGGTATGGAAAAAGGAATTCTGAAAGGCAGAGAAGAAGGCTTAGAAAATGGGATTATAAAAGGCAGAGAAGAAGGCCGGGAAGAGCTCCTTTGGAAACTAATAGCCAAAAAATTCCCTAAAGCCTCGCAAAAGTATTTTGAAAGACTGAAGTCCCTTACAATAGAGCAACTTGACTCCTTGGGACTTGAGTTGATCGATATGAAAAACGAGGAAGAGTTAAAGAAGCATTTAATGTAGAGAGTCCGACAAAAGGCTTGAACGCGATTTGATGGATCGTGTGCGCGAAGTAATGGTGGCTCCTTTGGGGGCCGTTATTTCCCACCTCGTTTTTGTCTTTTTTCTTATCATACCCCGATATAATACCCACACACCGCGGCCAATAAAAAACAGGGGCTGTGGTATAATCGGAAAAAATGAGGAGGAATAATATGAAAAGAGCCCTTTGTGTGATGGTGTTGTCTTTGATCGCAATAACCGCCGTTCTAGCCGCGCCGCTCTCCCGTACGATCGTGATCGGCACTGAGACGTTGGCCTTCACTGAGAGCCAGTTCTCAAGCCTGCTCGTCCGATACGAGAAAGAAGCCGCCCCGGAAGAATGCGGTGTCATCCTCAAACTGTTTTTGAAAAGCGGCCCTTACCACTACCTTTCGAAAGTGGTGAAACTGACCTTTCCAAAGTACTTTTCTCTCCCTCGGCCGGACTACGATCTGCAAATTCTCAAAATTCGGTACCATATAGAGCAACGCATCCAAACCTTTATGGAAGGCCGAGAAACCGTCTTGCATATCAACCTGTCCGATTTCTAAGGCAGGGACCACCTCGGGCCAAACTGCCGTGGGAGATCTCGGCTCGACGCCGCGCGACCCGCTGCTCTTTCGGTTGAGTCCCTTTTCTAAACGTAATTTATACCGGGCAAAGGCATACCGAGCCACACGTTTTCGTCACAAGCCGCTGCGTTCAATACCTTCGCTGTAAAGTACGGCGGGAAGTGGTAACGGGTTTGTATTTGGTACCCCTCTCGCTCCAATAGCCTTAGCATTACGTCGTCTGATTGCGGAACCCAAATAAAGGACGGACGACCGGTTTCTGTTATCAGTGTCTGCAAACCGCGCAACACCCCTAAGCGATCTCCGGCGTATTCGATCGGGTACTTCTCGCTACCGCGTAGTATGAAATAGGCGATAGGCGTTTCTTGATCATAGACTAAAAAGGTCGGACCAATCTGAGAGATCGGGATCGAGCGTGGGCCTTGCGCCTTTAACGTCGGATTCACGTCGAGAAGCCTCCGGAAATCTTCCGGTTCTCTACGGAACAGTTTCTGTTCTCCCGCGTATAACTCGAGAACCGTATCGAGGTCGGCCTCCGTATAGACACGCACTCGAACCTCGGGAGACTTGTTTTGAGCCGTCAATGGATACTCATAGGTCACCCCGCGCTCTTCGTAGCCTTGGCGTAAATAAAGAGGTCGGTTTCCGGAAATGAGACAAAGATCGACCCCTTCCTGATGCATCGCTTCTTCCGCCATCTCCAGCAACCGAGAAGCAATGCCGCTTCCGCGGTGTTCGGGCAAGGTCGCCACGGCCCCTAAAAACCCCACGCAGACACGCCTGCCTTCCGAAAGATAGTCAGTTCTTTGATAGGCCAGGTGGGAGACGACGCGACCTTCCTCCACCGCGACGAAGACCCTCGCGAGGTTTTTTAAATCGAATAGCAGCGGGAATTCCAATTGCATCGTAGGGTCGTATTTGCTACGAAAAACTTGATTAATGACGGAAAAAACCTGTAGTAGTTCGGTAGAACGCGCGAGTCTGAATTCGACCATTCCGATCCCCCTTCCCTTTTGTATGGTGTGCTGTGAAAACAAAAACTCCATAACGTCTTCTGTCGGCTTTCCGAACTCACTAGGCTCCCATCGATCCGCGATTCGTCAAAAATCATTCGTTAGTGCCTTGGAGAGTGGGCCCCTCAAACGCGAAAAGCGAAGCGTGTCTTCGATCGATCAAAACGCGAAGGCTTCCGCGAACCCAATTATAGCATGAACAGCGAGTGACGGGGCGTGTTGGTGTGGGTCAAGTTTTGGGGAGTACTCAAGAAACAAGGCCAGAATCGATCGCACGATTTTTAGTCCACATAGTCATCGCGGCGTAAGCGACCCTTCTTTTCGCGACGGCGCGATACGCATTTCAAAAGAAGGGTTCGCACGGAGGGCGCGCTGGGAACGCCAACTTTCAAGTTGGCACGGTTTCTAAGCCGTTAAAAAGACAAAAAGAAGGGTTCGCACGGAGAACACAGAGGGCACAGAGAAAGAAAAAAGAAGGGTTCGCACCGAGGGCACAGAGGGCACAGAGAAAGATGAAAACAAGAAGACATGCCAAACTGAAATTTGGCGTTCCCAGGAGTTCCCAGAAAAGCCAGAACAACAGACAAAAGCAAGAAGATATGCCGGACTGAAGTCCAGCGTTTCTAGGCGTTCCAAAGCGGGGAATCGCGGGGTCCCGTTGGTTACCCCGCGATAACCCCACACGATCATCGAGACTTCGGTGCTTCCGAAGTTAGTCCGCTGGTTACCCCGCGATGATCCTCTTAGTTATGTCGCCCCATAACTTGACACACGAGGCGTGTTGGCGAGCACCTTTTCTCCGAGACCTTGGGTGGGATGATAAAAACCGAGTTGTCATTTACGCTTATGTGACCTCCTTTTTCCCTCGTCATTTTACTGGCCTACCTCTAGCGGTTCAACAGAATCCACACATCGTGTTACTGTTAACTGACGTTTAAAAAATGAGAACGAATCGACCTTATGCTCGTGAAATGTCCGAAATTCCCAATTTTATGGTAATATCGGAAGGCGCAGAAATTTCGGAAACTCGAGGCGGTGACCAGGTGAATAAGGGCGATTCTCCTTTTCTATTCGAGAATATTATGGAACTCGTCGTGGATGAAGTCATAGAAGACTTGCTCAAAGTGCCGACTTTGCAGGTGTGTCGGTGCGATCGGTGTTATATCGACATCAAAGCTCTCGCTTTGAACCGATTGCCCCCGAAATACGTAGTCACGGAACGGGGAGAGATCTTCGCCAAACTCGGTACCTTCCGGAATCAAGTGCGAGTGGACGTGCTGAAAGCCGTGATCGAAGCGATAGAAATCGTAAGGCAGCGGCCATCCCACTCGGCTCTCAGTCCGGTGTTTAAAAAAGAATAAGAGCCCTCGAGAGGGGCGTGCAACAGAGACGGTTCGCCCCTTTTTTCGGACGAAGCGTTTCGACAATGAACTCTTGCCACACCGCCCATAGCAATTTTCAACAACAAGAGCTAGGGCTATCCAAACGTCAAAGAGGAACGATAACGGATGAAAAGGCGCTTACTTTTAGTGAATCTTCTCTTTATCACCGTATACCTATTTTCTTACAAAATCGCCCTTCCGATGGGGCCGACACTGGTCTCCGTCTTGCCTATCACCGAGGGGCGCATCGCCCCCGAGGGGAATTACGAATTCGTCCATTGGAAATCCTTTGACGAGGCGATCGCGATGGTGGCAAGCCGGCAAGTCTCCGCAATACTCCTACCGGTCAGCTACGGGGCAACTCTGCACGACAAAGGGCTTCCAGTGAAACTCGTCGCCGTTACCTTATGGAATAGCTTTTTTTGTGTCTCAGACGGGTGGGACTACACGGGTATCGCGTCTTTACGGAGCCAAACCCTTTACTTCGCGCAGGGTAAAGGCCAAACGGCCGATGTCGTCCTGCGGATTTTGTTGAAGGCGAAGGGCCTGGATCCGGACAGGGACCTCTCGATGAAGTACCTCTCCCCTCCGGAGATCGTAGCCTTCTTCCAAAAAGGGCTTGCGACGCTCGCGATCGTTCCGGAGCCCTACGCTTCGCTGATTTTGAACCTGAAGCCGAAGGCATCGATCGCCTTCGATCTGCAGACCCTATGGCAAGAGACGTTGAAAACGGCCTTCCGCCTACCGGTCACCGGGCTCTTCTACGTGCCTGCGGCGAACGAGCCACCTTCCCAAACGAAAGACCAAGTCAACACCCTCCGGCAAGATTTCCAAAAGGCCACAGGGTTTCTTTCCAATCATCTGGAAGAAATGGCCGCGCTGGCGACCTCTGTCTTCCCGGGTATGGCCGAAGGGGTTATCCTCCGTTCGATCGGAAACTCCGAGTACGACTTCTCTTTTTCGGAGGAAGACAAGAAGGCGCTCATACACTACTTCGACACGATTTCACGATTTCTACCCGAAAGTTTGCCCGCCGTTCCGGATGAGGACTTCTATCTGTTCTAGTCTCTTCAAGTACGGCCTAGGCTTGTTCCTGATCGCGTTGGGTTGGGAGTTGGCTTCCCTCTGGTTTCGTTCTTCCTTGGTTCTCCCGAGTCTGTCAGAGGTGTTCGCAGCCTTTTTCGGATTATTGAACGACCCGAGCCTATGGATGCATCTTTCTTCAACCTTCTTCAAGGCCTTTTTCGGGTTGTTCCTCGCTTTGGCCATAGGCCTTCCCCTCGGCGTTTTGATCGGTCTTAGCGCCTTTTTTTCTCAGTTGCTCTTACCCGCCCTTGTGTTGTTAAAGAGTATGCCGATCATCTCCTGGCTGACGAGCATCTTGATCCTTTGGGGGATCGGTTGGAAAGCTCCCGTGTTCATCGTTTTAGTCACCTTGCTACCGATCGTCATCTATCACGCCGCGAACGGGATCAAAACGGTGGACAAACAACTCTTGGAATTGGTGAAGCTCAACAACTTGCCCTTTAGGAAAGCCTTTTCCGGTATCTACCTACCGTCTATCGTACCGTTCATTGTTTCCTCCGTTGAGATCAGCATCGGAACGATGTGGAAAACCGTGGTCGCGGCAGAATTCTTGGCGGGAGAGAAAGGTATCGGAGTTCAAATCGCCTGGAACAAGTATTATGTCCAAACTCCCGTCGTTTTTGCCTACACCCTTTTCGTGATCATCATCGGATTGGGATTGGAAATCTTGTTGAACGCGTTTTTTTCTAGCCCGTTTATGAGGCGGTGGCGTGGGTTATGGAGCACGTCGTACTGAAAGGCATCCACAAAGCGTTCGGCCGATTGCGGGTCCTAGACGGGATCGACTTGGTTGTCGAACGGCAACACGCCGTCGCCCTATTGGGTCCTTCGGGCTGCGGTAAAACGACGCTCATTCGGATGGTCGCCGGTCTCGAAAAACCGGATCGTGGAGAGATAGCGACCTTACCCGGCGGAGTCAGTTTCGCCTTTCAGGAACCCCGCTTGATCCCTTGGAAAACCGTGCGGGAAAACTTGACGTTCTTTCTACCGGAACCCAAAATCGATTCGAGCTTCTTAGACGCTTTCGAGTTGACAGAGATCTTGGACGCCTATCCGCACCAATTGAGCGGCGGGCTCAAGCAAAAGGTCAACATCGGAAGGGCGCTGTTGCTTAATAAGCCCCTGCTGCTTCTGGATGAGCCCTTTCAAAATATCGACGTGAACACGCGGGTTTCCTATATCCGCTCGATCACCGAACGGAGAAAAGAAGAAGGCTTCACGATGATCTTGATCACCCACAATCTACGAGAAGCCTTGCTTTTTGCCGATCGATTGGTCTTCTTCGGACCCAAACCCGCGCGTATCGTCGGTGAATGGCTGGTTAAAAGACCGCCTGACCAGTCTTTCCGCTCTTTCGACTGGCTGTTCGAAGAAGAGAGGAAGGTCGTCGCGCTATTTCCGGAATTTATGATTTAAAAAGTTGGATATCTTCCCAACGGGCCCCTCGTTTCTTTCCCCGGGCCCGTAGGTAAGTCGTCTATACCGAAAGCGACTCCAACCTATCGATGTACCCCTTCACGATATCAAAACCTTTCTGCCAGAAGGTCTCGGAGGTTAAGTCGATGCCCAAGGGAGCGAGCAGTTTTTCCGGATGATCGCTACCGCCACTCGCCAATAACGCCTTGTATTTCGGAATGAAACGCTTTCCCTCTTCCTTGTATTTCCCATATAGCGACAAAACTAAGAGGTTGGCAAAATTATAGGCGTAAACGTAGTACGGGACCCCGTAAATGTGTGGGATCGAGGACCATTCCGCGTGATACTCCTCGGGGATGGTCAGGCTGGTCAGGAACATCTTCTGCAATTCGCCTTTATAGAGCTCACAGAGTTCTTCCCACGGTACGAAACCTTCCTCAGTGATGCGCCGATGGGAGGACACTTCGAACCGCGCAAACATATTTTGTCGGAAAGTGGTGGCGAACATATCTTCGATCGTTCGCGCTAGAAAGAGCATCTGGCTCTCTGCGTCCAACTCGCCCATCAGCTTGTCGAAGACGATCATCTCCCCGAAGACCGAAGCGATTTCGGCCATAGTTAGCGGGGTGAAGAAGTTGAGATAAGACTGTTTCGCAGAGAGGGTGCCGTGTACCCCGTGACCCAACTCGTGGGCCAAGGTCATAATCTCGCGGATATTCCCATCGAAATTGAGCAGGATGAATGGCTTCCCATGGGGATAGGCGTAAGAACAGAATGCCCCGGCTCGCTTGCCGGGAACGATTTTGGAGTCTATTCTCCGCTCTTCGAAGAAGCTCTCGACGATCTTTCCGATATCTCGATCAAAATGAAGGTATGCGTCCAACACGATCTGCTTCGCTTCCTCATAGGTATAGGTTTTCTTGACAGTTTCCAATGGCGCGTAGATATCCGCCGGGGTCATTTTCAAACCGAGTTTTTTCCCTTTCCAACGATAGTAGCGTTCGACCAAAATCGCGTTGTCCGTTGTCACCTCTATCAATTTTCCGACCGTTCGATCGTCGGTTTCGTTTTCGCGGTTGCGCATAGAAATGCTGCTAGGGTACTTCCGTAAAGAGGCTTCCGTGTCGTAATCCGTTTGTATGATGTTATAGAGGTTGGCGAGCGCGATTTGATTCTCCTCGTACTTTTTAAAATACACTTTCATCGCTTTCCTGCGGGTTTTTGAGTCCGGATGGTAACGGAGGTTTCTCACCTGCTCACCGGTGAGCGTTTTCTTCTCCCCGTCTACCGTGAGAGAAAAGGAGAAAGCGGAAACGATCTTGTCGTAAAGCTCCGACAGGCGACCCCGGCCGGAGTTGGAGCGAGCCGCCAAAACTTGCTCGGTCTCAACTGAAAAGGTATTCGCTTTGCCGATTCGAACTTTTTCGATGACGTGCCGATAGGCCGGTATCTCTGTCTCGAGCTCTTTAAGCGCGTCATCTGACAATCGAGCGAGCGACGGGGTTATAAACGCGAAATTTTGCCTGATTTTCGCCTCGTAGTTCGCGCATAGGCCTAGCAATTTCTGCGCTTCGAGGTTTGCCGTGTTTTGGGCAAAATAGAGAAAGGAGAATTCACCCGCGCGTGCGATCTTTTGGATGATTTTTTCCTGAGTTTTGAATAGCTTTTCCAAGCCCTTCGCGTCTATCTTAGGCTTTGAAAAGAACTTGACGCCTTCAGTTTGGTATTCTTCGGACTCCTTGAGCGCTTCCTTCAGATCCTTTACCAAGTTCGGGTCCTGATGGTCTTTGTAAAAAAACGTTAAATCCCACTGCACGGGGACTCACCTCCGGAATATGGATTATACGTGACTATTCTATACGACTCGCAAGCCTTTGGCAAGTGAGGTTCTTTTTCTTGGGTTTTGTGATAAAATCTTACCGGCCGTAGACAGCCGGTTCAAAACGAGAATACGCCGGTCTGCGTTGGAGGGATGACTCTTTGATTATTGAGACCTTTTTGAGTTTTTTTGCGACCACTGCCTTTGGAGCCGTCAGCTTCGGGAATTTGATTATGATTGGTATCGCCACGGTCGTTCTCATCGTATCGATTAAGAAAGATGCGGAACCTTTGCTGCTAATCCCGATCGCGTTCGGAATGCTTCTGGCGAATATCCCGATCCTCCACACGGGTCTGTTCGCCAAGCCGACCGATACAACAACCGGCGGGTTGATGTATTACATCACGATGGGGTTGCAGTTGGAAATCTATCCTCCGCTCATCTTTTTAGGAATTGGCGCGCTCACGGACTTCTCCTTCCTGCTGTCTAACCCGATTCTCATCTTTCTAGGCGGTGCGGCGCAAGTAGGGGTGTTCATCGCTTTCGGGCTGGCGAAGGCCTTTGGCTTCACCTTACCGGTAGCGGCAGCGATCGGTATCATAGGCGGCGCAGACGGACCCACCTCGATCTACATCGCCAAACGCTTCGCGCCGGAATACATCGCAATGATCGCCTTGGCCGCCTACTCTTACATCGCTTTGATGCCGCTCTTGCAACCGCCTATCATGAAAGCCCTTACGACGAAGAAAGAGCGGATGATCCGGATGAAACCTCCCCGACAGGTAAAAAAGGTGGAAAAGCTCGTCTTTGCGGGCGCCACCGTTCTGTTCTGCGGGCTGCTCGTTCCTCCGTCCATCCCTCTCGTTGGGATGCTGATGCTGGGGAATTTCTTGAGGGAGAGCGGATACACCAAGCGATTGGCCGAAGCCTGCTCGAGGTATATTTTGGACACGGCGACCATTATGCTCTGCCTATCGGTTGGAGGCTCGGCCAAAGCCGAAGTTTTTCTGCAGCCCACCTCCCTATTGATACTCGGTTTGGGTTGTGTGGCATTCATCACCAGTATCGCCGGCGGCGTTCTTTTCACGAAGTTTATGAACCTATTCCTCAAAGAGAAGATCAACCCTCTCGTCGGAGGGGCCGGGGTTTCTGCCGTACCGGATTCCGCCAGAATAAGCCAACAGGTCGCCAAACAAGAGGACCCAACGAATTTTATCTTGATGCATGCGATGGGCCCGAATGTCGCCGGGGTCATCGGGACGGCCGTTGCGGCGGGAGTCTTTTTGTCGGTTCTTGGATAATCGTATGGATGTCCTCAATTCCAGACGGACGCGAGCGTGCATCTCCTTAACGGCTTACCGCCGGAATCTGCTATATTTCTCTGAACAAGGGGCGCCGTCTTTGATCGCCCCCGTTATCAAGGCGGATGGGTACGGCCACGGAGCGATCCCTCTGGCGAAGGTTGCCGCCGATCTTGGTTGCCCCTATCTGTGCGTAGGGTTTTTGGAAGAAGCCCTGCAATTGCGGTACGCCGGGGTGACCCTACCTATTTTGGTGTTTAACTATTTCGCTCCAGAAACGACACCGCTTTTCATACAAGAAAATCTCACAGCGACAGTCTATTCCGGCTATCAGCTCGAAGCCATCGCCCCATATATCGCGGGAGGTAAACTCAGAGCGCATCTGAAGGTCGACACCGGTATGTCTCGTCTCGGTGTAAAACCCGAGGAGGTCGAACGGTTGATACGTCGAGTTTGGGAGATCGGTAATATCGAACTCGAAGGTTTGTACAGCCATTTCGCCACAGCCGATGATCCGGATTCGGATTTCGCGCGGCGGCAATATGAGCAATTCGCCGCCCTCAGGCGACTCTACCGCTCTTCGATACGGTATTTTCACATCTCAAACAGCGCGGGCGCTCAATACTTGTCCGTCGATCCGTTTGACTTTATACGGCTCGGCATCTCCTCATACGGGCTGGATGCGCGAAATCAGAAAAGACCGTCGGAACTCTCCCCGGTTCTTTCCTGGGAAACGATCTTATCCCACGTTAAGACCATACGGGAGGGCGCTTCGATCAGTTATGGGCGGACGTTTATCGCCGACCGACCGATGACGATAGGAACGGTAGCGGTGGGTTACGCGGACGGGTACAATCGGTTGTTAAGCAATCGCGGGTCGGTGTTGGTCAAAGGGCGCAGATGCCCGATCTTGGGCCGCGTGTGTATGGACCAATTTATGATCGACCTCTCGGGTATCCCTGCTCCCGAACCCGGCGAAAAGGTGACGCTCTTAGGGTTTGACGGAGCGGAAGAGATCTCGTGCGAAGAGATCGCTGCCCTTCTTTCCACGATCAACTACGAAGTGACCTGCTTAATCTCCAAACGAGTCCCCCGCGTTTACACGGAAGTATAAGCGAATCGAACATTTCGCATATAAAATACGAGAGGAGTTTTGTGTGTGAACTTAGGCGAGTTGGTGATGAAGAAGATAGCGGAATTGTCCGAGAAAACTGGGCAATTCAACGAGCTGTTGGATGGCAAGCTGGTTTCGGATATCCGCATCGATGATCAGGTATCCACGATTTTGAAGGTCGTCAGCAAAAAACTGCAAAACACGAGGGACGGTAAAACGTTCCTGTTGATGACCTTGGGCGACCGTTCCGGGACGATCCGATCTATCGATTGGAACAACTCGAAGTACAATGACGAACGTTTGACCAACGGAACGGTCGTGCGCGCCACTGGAAAGGTCTCTCTTTTCGAGGGACATCCGCAATTGAACATCGCGAGCTCGAGAGATGCGATCAAGGTGCTCGGAGAAGGCGAATTCGATCCCAATAAATTCATCGAGATTACGTCCAAGAATATTCGAGAGATGTATGATTCTCTACTCAAACAGATACAGAAGGTCAAGAACGATAAAGTGAGGGCTTTGCTTCATGAAGCCTTCGTGAAGAACGACCGATTCGTTAGCGATTTCATAGAGTCGCCGGCCGCGATCAACGTTCACCACGCGTATAAAGGTGGGCTTCTCGAGCACACGCTGGATGTGACGGAGCTCGCCATTCAACTAATGGAAGCTTACCCGGAGATGCCGATCGACAAAGATTTGGTCATCGCGGGGGCGCTGCTTCACGATATCGGGAAGGTAGAGGAGTATTCGCTTTCTCCGACAGGTATCGATCGCAGCGACGCGGGCGAACTGATCGGCCATATTGTCATCGGAATCAATTGGCTCACCGAAACGGCCGCGAGGATCCCCCAATTTCCAAAAAAGGCGCTGGTGGATTTGCAACACATCCTCTTGTCCCATCACGGAGAAATCGAGTGGGGCTCGCCCGTGTTGCCGAAGACGATCGAAGCGTTGATCGTGCATTCGGCTGACAATACCGATTCCAAGATCGCCCAATTCAGGGAGTATACGTTGAAGGCTCAGCCCAACATCCTTAACCCGGATGATACCGTTTGGAGCGATTTTAATAAATACCTGTCCCGCAGGATTCGTATAAGAGGAGTGGTATCCTATGGAGAAAAAACGAAAGATTAAATTCGGAACGAGCGGATGGCGAGGGATTTTGGCCGAAGACTTCACCTTCGACAACGTTAGAACGGTCTCTCAAGCGATCGCTACCGAGATTTTAAAAGACCCCAAGGCGAAAAACGGCGCGTTGGTGGGTTACGATTCTCGGTTCTTGGCCGAAGACTTCGCTTGGGCGGTCGCTCAAGTGTTTGCCGGAAACGGCATCCGCACCTACGTGTGTCATCAACCGACCCCTACCCCGGTGATCTCCTACACGATCCGAAACTTGAACCTGGCCGGCGGGGTCAACATCACGGCCTCGCACAACCCCCACTTTTGGAACGGCATCAAGTTCAATCCCGCGACCGGCGGGCCGGCTTTGCCAGAAGTCACCAAAGCCATCGAAACCGAGATCGAACGCCTTCAGCGGGGCGAAGGAGAGGTACGGTTACTCACCCACCTCGATGAGGAGTTCAGTAAGCTCGTCTATTCGATCGACCCAAGTCAGGAATACTTCGCCGAAATCCGACGAAAGATCGATATGGACCGGATCAAAGGGGCGGTAAAAAAAGTGGCGGTGGATTTGGTCTACGGAACCGGTGTCGATTACTTGGACCAGCTGCTTCTCTCGCTCCTTCCGGGAGAAGAGGCGCAGGGATTGGTCGTACTCCACGATTACCGGGATCCCTACTTCGGGGGATACCGCCCGGAGCCCGACAAAAAACGGCTGAGAGAACTCGGGCAAGTGGTTTTAGAACACCGGGCGCAGATCGGACTAGCCGTGGACGGAGATGCCGATCGATTCGGGATCGTCGATGACAAAGGTGTACCGATTACGGCCAACGAATACTTGGCGATCGTAGCGTGGCATCTGTACAAAAACAAGGGATTGCGGGGCGACAGCGCTCGTAGCGTGGCGACCAGCCACGCGATGGATCGAATAGTCGAGCACTTCGGATTTCAGACCCTCGTGACCCCCGTCGGGTTCAAGTTCATCGGCGACGCGATCCTCAATGACCGTATCGTGTTGGGCGGTGAGGAGAGCGGCGGGTTGAGCATACAAGACCACGTGCCGGAAAAGGATGGAATCTTGGCCTGCCTGTTGGCACTGGAAGCCATCGCTTATGAGCAGCGGCCGATGTCGGAGATCAGAAAAATCGTCCAAGAGGTGACCGGCCCGTATTTCACAGATAGAATTGACCTGGAATTGGAAAGCGAAAGTCGGAAGCGCGAGCTTATGGACTTTTTCGCAAATATGCAACGCGAGGTTTTTGGGATACCTGTGAAAGAACGTCAGACCGTCGACGGTATAGGCTTCGATCTGTCGATTCCGGAGGGTGAAGCCTGGATCTTGATCCGGGCCTCAGGCACCGAACCTGTGATTAGGATCTACATCGAAAGTACGCAGGAGAAAGTTTTTTTGAAACTTCAGGAAGGCGTTGAAAAGCTCGGATGAAAACTCTCGTCATCGTCGAGTCGCCCTCGAAAGCCAAAACGATCGAAAAATACTTAGGAAAAGATTATCACGTTATCTCTTCCAAAGGCCACATACGCGATTTACCTCCGGACGAACTAGGCGTCGATATCGAGGCCTCTTTCGAACCGAAGTTCACGCTAATGCGTGGAAAAGAGAAGGTCGTCCAGCAGATCAAAGAGGAAGCGAGGAACAAGCCCGTTCTGCTCGCTTCGGATATGGACCGGGAAGGGGAGGCTATCGCTTGGCATCTAGCGCAGATCCTATCGCTGAGCGATCAAGAGACCAACCGCGTTTTGTTTTCAGAGATCACCGAAAAAGCCATTAAGGCGGCGATAAAAAGACCTTTAAGGATCAACCGGTCTAAGGTGGAGGCGCAGTTCGCGAGGCGGATACTGGACCGACTCGTCGGTTACCAGATCAGCCCCTTCTTATGGAAGGTCATCCAGGTGAAATCTCTGAGCGCAGGACGCGTTCAATCCGTTGCGTTGCGGTTTATTTGCGACCTTGAGGAAAAGATCTTGACATTTGTTCCCGAGGAGTACTGGAAGTTCAAAGCGCGCTTCCTGTGCGAGAAGATGCAAGGGGAACTGGAAACCGCGCTGGTGTCAGTAGACGGCGTGTCCTTGGAAAAGCAGCCTATCAGGAACGTACAAGACGCGATGAAAATAGAAGAGGAGATCTTGAAATCCTCCTTCGCGGTGCGTTCGGTCGAAGAAAAAGTGATCAACCGGAAACCTCCGGCCCCCTTCATCACGAGCACGCTACAACAAGAAGCGTCGAACCGCTTGGGCTTTTCGGTCAGTCGAACGATGAAAGTGGCGCAAGAGCTTTATGAAGGCTTAGAGACAAAGGATGGGCCTTTGGCCTTCATCACCTATATGAGAACGGACTCGAATCGTATCTCGGAAGAGGCCTTGGAAGCGGCAAAACTATACATAACCGAGCATTTTGGAGAATCGCATTCGAAAACGCAAAGGTATGGAAAGAACAAGGCGAATACGCAGGATGCCCACGAAGCGATTCGGCCCACCTACCCGGATGTCGATCCGCAGAAAGCTGAAAAAATGCTTTCGGCCGATCAGGCCAAGCTCTACCGGCTTATATGGAGCCGTTTTATGGCGTCGCAGATGATACCGGCAGTATATAGGCAAACAAAGATAAAGATAGAAGATATTGAACAAGGGTGCTACACCTTTGAAGCCGAAGGCGCGCGTTGTGTGGAGGAAGGATATGAAAAAGTATACCCGCCCACCTCGAAAGAAAAAGACCTCTCTGTCGTTCCGGTAGCGGGTACGCCGGCCTCTTTGTCGCATTTCGAAAAAGCCCAGAACTTTACGACACCACCCGCACGATTCACCGAAGCGTCCTTAGTCAAGAAGCTCGAAAAAGAAGGGATCGGTCGGCCGAGCACCTACGCCAGCATCATCCACACACTGCTAGAACGACATTACGCCTATCGCGAACAGAAAAGCCTCGTCCCCACCTTCCTGGGAATGATCGTTAACCACTTTATGTCCGATTTTTTCCCCAAGATCATCCAAGCGAAGTTCACGGCATCGATGGAAGAGAACCTCGACAAAGTCGAAGAAGGAGAAGAGAATTGGAAGGAAGCGATCCAACGGTTTTACTCGGACTTCGAGCCCACGCTCTTAAAACTAAAGGAAAAAACCCTTACGAAGTCCCTCAATTGGTTATTCTCGACTAACCTCCCTTGCAAAGAAAACGAAAAACATACGTTGATACTGAAGATGGGGCGCTTCGGCCCCTATTTACGGTGTGAAGCCTGCGATAAAAACTATTCGATATCGGAAAAGGCGAAAATTATATTCCGACAAAACCAAGCCGAGATATACGGCGAGACCGTACTCGAGAATAGCAAAGAGGTGGTCGCGATCGGTAGGGCTTGCCCCAAATGCGGGGGCGACTTGGTCGAACGCCAAGGCAGATACGGGAAGTTCATCGCGTGTTCGAACTACCCCAAATGCAAATACACCGAAAACGTGGACGAGAAGGTAGCGGCGAAGTGCCCGAAGTGTGGCGCCGACGTCGTGCGTAAGAAGAGCAAGCGAGGGAGAACCTTTTTCGCTTGCAAAAACAACGCCTATAACGGGGGCACGTGCGATTTTTTCTCTTGGTACGAACCGACGGAAGAGAAGTGTCCCCAGTGCGGACAAACGATGGTTCTGAAAAAGGGGAGGTCAGGAGAGGAAAGCATCGTCTGTGAGTCTTGTGCGCGTACCACTCGGATCGCTAAGAAAACGAAATAAGCGGATTTCTTTTCCTGATCCTTCTCCTGTGGTATAATGAACTATCCTCTGATTCAAGGGGGAGAGGGGCGGCCATCTTTCCGGGGTGAAAACCCTTAGAAAGATGGCTTTTTTTTGGTGGTGATCAAAATGACTGACAAAATTGCTATCACAATTGGGGAAAAAGCGCTATCCTATTGGCTTCGCATTATGCTGGCCCAGAAGGTCGAGAAAATCCAGGACGTGGAAGTCAGTTGTGAGCTACAAGGGTTCCAGCTTGTTGTGCGGGTGGGCATACCCGGATTCAACGCCGGTGTCCAAGCCATCTTCCGCTTACTTCAGGAGCTTCGGGATGAGGGGGGTATCCACACTCTCCTTTTTTCAGTCAAACCCGTCGGTTTGTTCTCCTCGATGGCGCTCGCTACTTTCTCAAAGGCTTTCGATCGGCTGAAACCGGGTATCGTTTTCGCCGACAACACTCTCAGGGTATCCTTTCGTGACCTTCTCGCCCCAAACGGACCATTACAGGCGCCACTTCTTGAGGGTTACAGCATCGAATCGATCGACTTCTTGCCATCCACGTTTTCCATTGTTCTAAAATTGAAAGCCACTTCCTAGTGTTTGTCTTCCGGGCGAAAGCCTTTGCGCTTTTGCCTACGTTTTACCACGTTTGGGAACGCCAAACTTAAGTTTGGCACGGTTTTCCGCGACAATAGCAAAAGACCAAGGGCGGATCTCGGGGTCGCAAAAACCACTTACCCCGCGATAACCTCACACGTCATTGAGGCGTAATCGTTTTTTTCTTTCCGCGACTGCTCGAAAAAAGGGCATTCACATGGAGGGCACGTAGGAAAATTTTAGTGAACGCCCTGGGAATGCCCTGGCAACCCCCTGGGAACGCCAAACTTTAGTTTGGCATGGTTTAATCTTTTCACTGGAAAGGTTCCCGTGCGCAGGCATCGCGGCGTAGCTCTATTTCCTTCCGCGACTGCTCGAAAAAAGGGCGTTCACACGGAGGGCACGGGGAAAAGATTTTAATGAACGCATTGGAAACGCCTTGGGAACGCCCTTGGAACGCCAAACTTTAGTTTGGCATGGTTTAATCTTTTCACTGGAAAGGTTCCCGTGCGCAGGCATCGCGGCGTAGCTCTATTTCCTTCCGCGACTGCTCGAAAAAAGGGCGTTCACACGGAGGGCACGGGGAAAAGATTTTAATGAACGCCCTGGAAACGCCTTCGGAACGCCCTTGGAACGCCAAACTTTAGTTTGGCATGGTTTAATCTTTTCGCTGGAAAGGTTCCCGTGCGCAGGCATCGCGGCGTAAGCTCTATTTCCGTCCGCAACGGCTCGAAAAAAGGGCGGTCACACGGAGGGCACGGAGAAAAGATTTTAGTGAACGCCCTGGGAACGCCCCGGGAACGCCTTGGGAACGCCAAACTTTAGTTTGGCATGGTTAAATCTTATCACTGGTAAGGTTCCCGTGCGCAGGCATCGCGGCGTTACCTCTATTTCCGTCCGCGACGCCGCGATACCCTTGGGAACGCCGGACTTTAGTCCGGCATATTTTTCCTCGACACTAACAAAAGGCAAAGGGCAGAGCCCGGGTGCGCAAAACCCGCTTACCCGCGATAACACACACGGTCATCCTCATTCCTATATCTTATACTTCTTCAAGAAAAGAAGTATCACACACGCATTCCTGGTGGTGTGAAACGCTTTCTGTTCCTACTTAAGAGGGTCGATCGTCGTATTCATCAGCCTTTGATTTATTGCATATAAGAAGAGAATCGCATTCTCCGCAGAGCGCATTTATAATTATCGCTATTTATAGTATTCGCTAATTATATCTATCGTTTTATTCTATTTTCAGTCTACTATATTTTCACTATTTTCGATATCGCCTTATTTGTTTTTTATCTATTTATATGATATAATGCCTTTATATTCTTATAATTGGAGGCGACTATGGCAAAGATGATTCCTCTAAATTTTCCTTTGACGGTAGAACAGGTAGAAAAGTTATCGAAGGTGGTGGCGATCACCACGGCGAGCAGGAGCCGGCATACAGACAACGAGCGCATTACGAAAGCGAGCTTCGTGCGCGTTCTTATTGATTTAGCCCCTTTGGAAGAGATAGAATATTCGGAGATCCGCTCGGAAGAGGAATTGAAAGAGCGCCTGTCCGCGACTTTTAATGCGCCTTCCGATCCGAGCGCCCATCGCATTAAACCGGCGGATCTTGCCGAGGTGTACCACAAATTCGCCGGTGACGACCACCGGAAGTGGGTAGCCGGGGACTTTATCAACACGCTTTTCGAGCGCGGGTGGATAGAAGCGCGCTCTTCTGAAGAAATGTGGGCGATTATCTTGAAAGCCACCCGTTGACGCAACAAAATGTATCCTTTTGTTGCGTCAAAATCGGCCCCAGAATGCGCCCCACCCATCCCAAATGGGTGGATAAACCCCTAACGCCCGAATTTTACCCCACGAACTCGCCCTATTCCTCCTGTGTGCGCCTGCTATGACCCGTATTGGCGTCTCAGGCAATATCGTAGGAATAAGGCGCAACCTCTTTTAGAGTCGCTTAAAGCCCGTCCCAGAGGCCGACTTCTCAGTCGGCTTTTTTTATTCGAAACCCGATAACCCGTACCTCAGGGAGAATTACCCGCGGCATTGGGGACTTTCCTCGGCGTTGGTCTTGCCAAATACGTGCCGGCGCGCTATCCCCGCGCCTCCCATAAGGTCTGTGCGAATAAAATCACGAAAGAGAGACGGTCTGTGAGTTAAACGCGGGTGACCTCCGACTAATTCATAATATATAAATTCTTATATATCTAATAGCAGAATAAATGCGATTAAACAATCAGCGTATATACAAAAATAGAAAAATAAGCATTTATAAAAAAGTGATATATATAAATCGACGAGTATAAGAAAATATAAAATCATAAATATTGATATATCTGACGGAGGTGGGCCGAGAAATCGCGTCGAGACGCGACACCGGTAGACGCCTAATAGCCTGAGACGAAGAAGGAGGAGTCGTGGGTCTCTATCGTGAGGGTCGTTCGATGGGCTCGCAAGCGTCTAGAAACGCTTGGAGATCGGAACTCAGGGGTAGCGTAAAATGGACGGTCTTTCCTGTCAGTGGGTGAGGGAATTGCAGATAGCTACTTTGCAGGAACAATCGCTTCAGCCCGCGCGCCCGAACCCAATGGTTGAGCTCGGCATCGGCGTAGAGCGCGTCGCCCAAAACCGGAAGATGATGGAGCGACAGATGTCGCCTGATCTGGTGCTTCCTTCCGGTAAGAATCTCTATCTCTAAAAGGGTCAAGAACCGCCCTTCTCGTCCATACACCACAAGGGGTTTGAGATGGGTAAGCGCCTCTTTTGAATCCAAGGGAGTGTCGATGTGCAATTCTCGATTGATGGCCCCCGAAACGCCGGCTGCGTAGCGTTTTTGTGCGTTTCGTTCTCGAAAGGTTTCTCCCAAAATCCTCGCGACCTCGATCGATTTCGCGATGACCAGCAAGCCCGAGGTGTCCTTATCGAGTCGGTGGACCAGGTAGGGTTCGTAACCCCTCTCTTTCGACTCGAAAAGAAGCCCCTCGATGACGGTGGTTTTTTGCTTCGCCCCTTCTCCCGGGTGGATGGAGAGGCCCGATGGCTTATCGAGAACGATCATTGCCTCATCCTCGTAAACACGCGGCAGGGCGAGCTTCCGTGGAATCAACTTCCGTTTCTCGCTTAAGTCGCGCGTGATTCTCTCCTTTCCTGCTTCTTTGTCGGGAAGGTAGACTTCGACCGTATCTCCGATTTGAACAGGATAATCGGGCTTTTTCACGCGCCGTTCGTTGACCTTAACGTCCCCTTTGCGGATGAGCGAGTAAATCGCGGTCAGCTTGATCTCATCCAACTCTTTCCGCAAGAATTTGTCGAGGCGGCCGTACCAGTTCTTTTCGTGTACCATTATCTTCTTTATCATCGTTTAGGCCCGAACAACCTGTATGCCATCTCTCACGACCTTTGAGATCGCAAAAAGGATCACGGCGAACTCAAGACGGCCGAAGAACATCGCGAAGATCTGATTCCACAAGAACACCCCGGAAGCGTTCGCATTCGTCGCTCCCAGAGACATCCCCACGTTGTTGAGCGCGGAGGCGAGTTCGAAGCATGCGGTGGTCAGGTCATACCCAAGAAACAGAAAGATAGAAACCCCGATGAGGAAGTGCGCGCCAAAGAGGGTGAAAAAAACGGCGGTGTTTTTAATCAGCCGTTCGTCCAAATCGATTCTGGTGTTTCCCTTCCAGATCGTGTACTTACGGATTGAGCCGACGGGCAGACAGAAATGGACAATTTCTATGGCCACCGCTTTAAATAAGATATAGAGACGCAATTGTTTCACGCCGCCGGCGGTGGAGTCCATCATCCCCCCACAGCACATCAGGAGGATGAGTAAAAAGAGGGCGCTTTGAGGCCAACCGGAGAAATTGGTCGTTTGGAATCCCGTCCCGCTGATCGCGGAAACCGCCTGAAATACGGAGTGCCTGATGGTTTCCGGAAGGTTCGGGTAGACGATCCCGGTTATCGCCACAACGATCAATACCGAGAAAAGTGCGAGTAAAAAGAAAAAGAGTTTTGGCTCCACGTTCTTTCGGATCGTGTGGAAGCTACGCTGCCAAATGAGGAAATGGATACCGAAACTCGTCGCTCCCAACAGCATGAGCGCGATCAGGATGATCTCGGTGGAAAGGCGATCGATCTCCCCGACATTCCCCGCGCGGTTAGAGAAGCCCCCGGTGGCCAAACCCGTCAACGTGTGGTGGAAGGCGTCTGCCGGATGCGTCCCCGTGGCGATCAACGCGACAAACCCGAAGAGGGCGTAGGAGCAATAGATGATGAGTATAGATTTCGCCGTTTTCTTGATGTTCGGCAAGAGGTTGTCCGATCTTCCTTCCGCGCGATAGACTCCGGCGCTGACACCGCCCGCGATGGAAGAGAGCATGATCACGGCGAAACCCGCGCCTCCGACGAACTGGATGATGGACCTCCAAAACAGAAATATTTGAGGGGTGTTCGCGACGTCCATAATCGTAAGCCCGGTCGTCGTCCAACCGCTTGCGCTTTCAAACATCGCTTGAGTAAAATTGCACAAGCGCGCGAAGAGGAAGGTCAGAGCAGAAAAAAAGATGATGAGCGTCCATATCGACACCACGATGACCGCGCCGGATTGATAGGTGATTTCTTTGTTCCAACTACCCTTTCGAAAGAGCAGGTACAAGACCAAACCGAAGGTAAAAGAGATAAAACCGGCCTGTACGAAACAAAGCGCATAATGAGCCTCTTGCGGGTAGAACACCAAAGCGGTCAGGGGAGTCAAAAAAAGAAAGCTGGAAGCGATACACAACCAGCCGATATTCATCAGGATGGTGCGGTATTGAATCGTCAAGTCCGAGCGGCTATGCATCCTCGCCCATCAATCCCAACCGGTGATCGCCTGCAACGTTTGGGTTTGATCCACAGGTAGGCAGATCACAAGGAGTCGATCTCCGACCTCGAAAACGGTGTCTCCGTGCGGGATAAAGACGTTTCCCTTTCTGTTGACGGTTCCGACCAAAGCTCCTTCCGCGAAAGGCAAATCCTTAAGCCATTTTCCAACGATGGGAAATCCTTCCTCCACTTCGATCTGTATCACGAGCGCCTTGCCCTCCTCGAAGGGCATAAGGTTGATGATCGGGTAGGAAGCTAAACGTTGCTCGATCACCCCGGTAAAGATCTCGCTCATATTGATCGTGTTTGTGATCCCGAGTTCCCTGAAAATCTGTTCGTTCTCCGAGTCGTTGATGAGCGAAAAGACCTGGTTGACTTTCAGGACCCGCGCGGCAAGCTCGCAGATGATGAGGTTGTCCTGATCTCTGTTCGTCAAGGCGACGACGAGGTCGTTGTCGAAGATCTCGACCTTTTTTAGCACCGACAGATTGGAGGCGTCCCCGTGGATGATCAAGGCTTTGAGCGTTTTGGCCATCTCCTCACAAAAGGCCTTGTCTTTATTGATGATTGTCACGGCCATCCCTTTCGAAATCAAGTTTTTCGCCAGGTAGTAGGTGATCTTCTTTCCACCGGCCAACACGACCTTCATTTTTCTTCCTCCGCGATCTTTTCGAGCATCCTGTTCGCCGTGCTCAACGCTAACAAAACAGGGGTGATCGTTTCGATCTTGTACTCGTGGAATAACGGGAGGTTGGCCGGATCATACACACGAGAGATGACATGGGGTACGTGAAAGATCACTTTCGCCACTTGGGACACGAAAAAGTTCGTGTTGTCATCGTCGGTTAACGCCAAAAAGAGATCGGCCTTCTGTACCTTCGCAGCTTTCAGGACTTCTATGTCTGTGGCGTCTCCCTGTATCGTGAAGCCCGTGTATTCCAGCGGAAGATTTTCGAACTTGCTCTCGTTTTTGTCGATCACCACGACGCTATGGTCTTCATTGGAGAGTTTGCCCGCTAACCGCGCGCCGAAGCGTCCCGAACCGATCAGGATCGCGTACCAGCTCTTTCGCTTACTCATCTTTTCCCTCTTTCAGGTGCTTCGGACGGTACTCCTCCCGTTTTTTGGCCGAAGGCTCGTACCCTTTGTCCAAGGCCAAGGAAGCGGAGAAATGCCGAAAGGCTTCGTCAAAATCGCCCTGGGCTTCTCGTAGCAACCCGTAGAGGTAGTGCGGGATCGGAGAAGAGGGGAAATGGCTAAAGAGCGGCAAAAGGTACTTTAACGCCCCCGGATAAGCCTTCTGTTCGATTAGCCCCTTGACCGTGCTAGACGAAATTTTCAGGTCGACCACTTGATTGAGCATCGTTTTTATCGCGTCGCGGATCTCCTCGGGTGAAAAGGGTTTTGAGATGTAATCCAACGCGCCCTTTTTGAAGGCCTCCACAATCGCTTCCACACTCCCGAACGCGGAGACGATGACGATCGGAATGCGTATTTGCTCTTGGTAGAGGGCGCGTATCAACGAAAGCCCATCCAATCCGGGCATACGAAGGTCGGTGAATATCCCGTCGTAAGGATTGTGGCCATATACCTTGCGGAGGACCTCCTCTCCGTTGGAAACGCACTCCGCTTCGTGTCCGCAGGCGTTGACGTACTTGCGTATCAGGTCGCGGACCTTATATTCGTCGTCCGCGATCAAAAACCGCGCGATTCGTTCCTCCATTCTCTCCTATCCGCCCTTAGGGTTTGATGCGGTACAGCGTTCTCGCGAACGGGATCGCCTCGCGGATATGATGGATACCGCATATCCAGCACACGGTCCGCTCGATGCCCATCCCGAAACCGCTGTGCGGCACCGACCCGTACTTACGTAAATCGAGGTACCAATCGTAACTATCCAGGGGTAACCCGTTTTCTTCTATCCGCCTGACCAGTAGATCGTAATCGTGTATTCTCTCGGAAGCCCCGATGATCTCTCCGTACCCTTCGGGGGCCAACATATCGTCGCACAGGACCACCTCGGGTCTTTGAGGGTCAGGCTGCATATAGAAGGCCTTCACCTGGGTGGGGTATTTGTAGACCATCACCGGTTTTTCGAACTGGTTCGAAATCTCCGCCTCGTCCTGAGCTCCCAGATCGTCCCCCCATCGAATCGGGTGTCCCTTGTCCTGGAGCATTTTCACGGCCTCATCGTAACTCAACCGTGGGAAGGGCGGCTTGATCCCGGCCAATTTCGTGGTGTCACGCTCCAGAATTGCGAGGCTTTCAGAGCAATTCTCCAAAACGCGGTGCACGATATAAGAGATGAGCTCTTCTTGTAAGCGCATATTATCCTGAAAGTCGTAGTATGCGACCTCGGCTTCATTCATCCAGAACTCTGTCAGGTGTCTGCGGGTCTTCGACTTTTCCGCGCGGAAGGTGGGACCCAGGTTGTAAACCTTCCCGAAAGACATACAAGCCGCTTCCAGGTAGAGTTGCCCGGTCTGGGTGAGGTAGGCCTTCCCATAATCGAAATAGTCTAATTGGAAAAGATTACCCGCGCCTTCGCCGATCGCTCCGGTGAAGATGGGCGTGTCGATCAGAGTGAATCCCTGTTCATCATAGAAGGCCCTCGTCGCGCGAATAACCTCGTTCCTTACCTTCATAATATGGTATTGTTTGGTCGAACGGAGCCACAGGTGACGCTGTTCCATTAAAAATTCAGTACCGTGTTCCTTTTTCGTTATCGGGTACTCCTCTACCGGGATTTGCAAAATCCTCAACCCCGTCACATCCAATTCATAGCCGCCCTTTGAACGGGCATCCTCTCGGACGACCCCTTCCACTTCGACGCTACTCTCGATACGGAGCCCTTTGGCTTTTTCGAAAAGGGACTCTTCGACTTTGGCTTTCTCCATTATTCCCTGAGTCGTCCCTGTTCCGTCTCTGAGCTGCAAAAAATGTATCTTCCCACTCGAGCGCTTATTGAACACCCAACCTTTCAAGATAACCGTCTCTCCAACGTGGTTTTTAAAATCCTCGATATAGACCCACATAAAGCCCTCCCAGAAAGAAAATCATCGGCAATTATAACATAAAAAAACTGCGGTTTTTAGGAAGTGCCAGCTTGTGAGCACCGAACTCTGGTTGGGCTTATGTTTTCTGGGACCGCCGGGCCGGGAACGCTGAACTTCAGGCTGGCATGTCTTTTCAAAAGCAAAAGACGGTTTCGCACAGAGTACGCAAAGAACACAGAGAAAAGCTCTGGGAACGCCGAGCTTCATAGGTTATCGCGGGGTAACCGAAGGGACCCCGCGATCCCCCTATGCACTGAGCGCTCAAACTGCGATGTTATGCTTGGAAACGCCCTGGGAACGCCAACTTTCAAGTAAGCATGTTTCCTGGGAGCGCCGGACTTCAGTCCGGCAGGTTCTACTTTTTTCGGATTTTGAAAGGAAAAAATGAGTTCACACAGAGCGCAAGGAGAGCCGGGCGAAAACAAAGCACCCATACCATTTTTTACGCATTACTTTGTGCAAGCCAATAGGAAAGTTGGGAGTATCGTTTTTCATAATCGATCCTATGAGACGCGTTTATTGCTATACTATATCGTTAGGGACGAAGGCGCGATATTTGGCCAAGGTTCTCCAAGAAAAAAAGGGGGAATGATGAAGGATATCCGGTGGATTCAGCGGTATTCGAATTTTATAAAAGCATTGTCCAATTTGAACGAAGCCGTAGAATTAGCGAATGAAAGAGATTTGTCGAAATTAGAAAAGCAAGGGCTGATCCAGTCTTTCGAGTATACGTTTGAATTAGCTTGGAATACGATAAGAGATTTTTACCGTTCAAAAGGGGAGGTCGATATTCAGGGTAGTCGCGACGCCTTTCGCCTTGCGTACGAAAGAGGTTTGATCGAAGAGGGACAAGTCTTTATGAACATGATAAAGAGCAGGCAATTGTCAAGCCATACCTTTAACGAAGAAACGGCGAACGAAATCTACCAAGATATAGTGAACCAATATTTCAGCGCTTTTAAATGTCTTTCTGAGCGGTTGAAACAAGAAAAACGTAAAGAGGAAAATTGAATGTACGGATTGGATCAAACGGTCATCAACGATTTGAGACGCGTTTTTTCTAAATATCCTTCTATCGAAAAGGTGATTCTTTACGGTTCGCGCGCGATGGGCACGTATCGTCGCGGCTCGGATATCGATATCGCACTGTTCGGAGAAAACCTTTCCAATCAAACGATTTTTGATATACAAGAAGAGATAGAAGCGCTTTATCTTCCGTATTCTTTTGATATTTCGATATGGGAACGCATCGAAAATGAGGATTTACTTGATCACATCAGAAGAGTCGGTAAGGTGTTTTATGAAAGAGCGGAGACGTAGGCTGTTGACGAATCAGGTACGAAGGGCGAGCCTTTCACCTCTCACCCAATAACACTATCTGTCTTATCTTCCGGTAACACCGACTTCCTCGAACAAGGAAAAACGAAACATCCGTAAAGGAAGAATAAAACATTCCAAATCAGGGATGATTCGCAAAACACAAGGGCTAATCATTTGGCCTATGTGGAGAGAAGGCCCGCCCTATGAGTGGGACATACCACGATCACACTGAAAAGAGAGAATGATTTCTCATCATTTCGGGAAGTGAAGCCAACGGATTGTAGGAGAGTGTCTTAACCCTTAGCCCAACTTTCGACTAAAAGTGCTACAAACGGCGATATAAGCCACTTTCTCAAAAAAGCCGGCCACTACAATCGACGAGCTACCTCAGTCAGTTGCCGGTTCTTCAGCATTGGAACGCCCAGCTCTTTGTAGATATCCTCGTGAAGCGATTCCGGTTTTCCCGATACCCTCAAATGGTACACCTTATCCCCTTCGTCCCGAAAGACCGCCGTACACCGTTGATGGGTCGAGAGCGTTTTACGGATGGTCGACCATCGTCGATGGTCTCCCGTTTTCCTCAATCGTTGCTCGATCCGTTCAGCAGACGATACGCCAATATCGAAATAAACAAGTGCGCCTGCATCTGTCCTACGCAGGGCTTGGGCTTCTTTTCCGCCAGGGGTCGTCTCGCTCGTCACTGTATAGTACTGCGTAATGGAGGGATACCGTTCCCGGACTTTTTCTATCTTTTTATCCGTTTCACCCGTATCTTTCCAGATAACCTCTTCAGCGCTTCGAAAAACCGTCGCTCTCGTCGTTATACCACCGTATACGCGTATCCCTTCTCTTCCATCAAGTAGGCGTCAGACCACCGTCGCTTCCGCCAGCGCGCACTCCCGCGCACTCATCTGTGCCTCTTTCAGTATCCTGTTCAGTCCCAACGCCTTCGACGCCCGGTGCGCTACCACCTCTCCTCCCAAAGAACGCGTGTGCGTATCCACCGGTACGATCTCTTGCTGTTCCTGGCGAGCTCGCTTCTCTTCCCGTCTTCGTTCAAACCGCCCGTATTGTTCCGTGATTAGCGTCGCGATGTGTTCAATATCAGGGGCTTCCTCTTGAAAGGTACTCTGTCCGAAAAGTTTTCTTTCCAGACATCCCGCCAGTTCTTTCCTTCGTTCTTTCGGTAAAACAAAAGAACCCAGATGCATAATCGTTCTCTGCCGAGGTCCTTTCTCTGTTCGCACGGATTTCACGAGGACATATTTGGTATATATCTTTCCATTGGAGGTTCTTCGAGTTCTTGACTGACGTATGAACATAGGGATAGGGTGCCACGAAAAGCGAATCGTTTCCATTTATGCCCGATATCGTTACGCTATTAGGCCGCTACATTCTGAAAACCCAAAATTCTCAACGATTTCGTGTGGGTTTCAGCGTTGTTTTTTCTTTTTTTGCAAAACCGGTCGAAAGTCGGGTTTAGTTCGGCACGTTTTTTGAAAGCGCCACTGGAAACGCTTTTCTGGGAATGCCGAACTTTAGTTCGGCCTGTTTTTGGGCTTTTCAGTAAGCTCTAGAGAGCCCATAAACTCTTACGCCGCGATGCTCGTGCGTGTTATCGTGGGGTAACCAGCGGGCTGACTTCGGAAACCCACGAAGTCTCGCGATCCGCCTTTTGTCTTTTTTACGCCGCCCCAGGAGCGCCCTGGGAACGCCGGACTTCAGTCTGGCATATCTTTTCAAAAGCGAAAGATGGTTTCGCACAGAGTACGCAAAGAACACAGAGAGAAGCTCTGGGAACGCCGAACTTCATAGGTTATCGCGGGGTAACCGAAGGGACCCCGCGATCCGTTCTTTCTCCATATTCAAACAAAACGTATTAGAAACCGATAGATCGAAAGTAAAAAAGAGTATCGCGCCGTCGCGAGAAAAAAGAGCGCTTACGCCGCGATGCTCTTGTACAGGTTATCGCGGGGTAACCGAAGGGACCCCGCGATCCGTTCTTTCTCCATATTCAAACAAAACGTATTAGAAACCGATAGATCGAAAGTAAAAAAGAGTATCGCGCCGTCGCGAGAAAAAAGAGCGCTTACGCCGCGATGCTTCGCATGGGATCGATGTCGCACAGAAGCTCAGCACCCAGAAGGCATTCCCCGAGGAGGTCAGCAGCAGGTGATGAAATCCCCGCCGCCACATTCGCAGCAAGCGTCCAAACACCAAGCGGCTAAACACACCTGACAACAAGCTTGCGCCGGGTCATGCTGCCGGTAGGGGTTCGCGTTGTGAGAAAAAATGGTGCCGGCGAAGAGCTGTTGATAAGCTTCACGGTACTCTGCGTTTCCAGGGTCCATCGTCACCGCTTGGTTAATATAGTACTTACCTTGATCGTAGTTCCCGTAGTTCACCTCGACGATCCCCATCAGATAGTACCACTCCGCGGTTCTTAGTGAGATAGATTGTAAGATCTCCCTCGCTTTGCTAAAACTCCGATTGTGGATATACATCCTGACGTCGCGTAACGTGCCGATAGACTCCGAGCGAGCAGATCGATCGGTCGAATAACGGGGAGGCTCTTCACTTCTTGATCGATCATAATACGCGTTCCCTTTTTGGATGGCGTCGTAGGCTTCGTTAACCTCTTTCATCTTCTGTTCCGCCAATTCCTTCATATAATCTTCTTTAAAACGGTCGGGGTGATACTTCTTCACCATATCCGTGTAGGCTTTTTTTATTTCCTCAGGGCTGGCAGTCTCCTCCACTCCCAACACTTTGTACGGGTTTTGGCTCATTTCTTCTCCTTCACGACGTTTTTTTTGGCGATACGAGCGCACGCGCAGGGGATCGTACGGAATATTATATCATCGATCTCCACGGAATAGAGGCCCAACCGCATCCGAAAAAGGCGATACTCGCTCATTATATGCTCCGATAGCAAACGCAGTCTAACGGCCTCTTGAGAACCGATCGATTCGTATGCCTTCTCCAGGGAATCGGACGACAACAGGGTCTCTTTGTATCTATAAATCAGCGGGTTGTAGCGCTTGGCCCTGAAGTCGTTCTGCAGGTCATCGAGCGCGTCGATACAGTATACCCACCGTCCCAAAACCCGACTGAAATGTATCATCGGTTCCGGAGGCTCGAGCCCACTCCCCGCGCTCACCTCCAAAAAAAGTGCCGCGAGTAGCTCTCCAAAGAGGGCGGAGATGGCGTCCACGTCGTCGACCTTTCCCCCTTCGAGGAGCCGAATCGATTCATAGGCATCGCTCACTAACCGCGAATACCCTTTGAACACGTTTCCGGCACGGCTCTCCAGATACCGCAAACCGATTCTGCGCACCGGTCTGAAACGCTCTTCGTCGGCTATATCGTCCGACAATTTTCCGGCGAGCAGCGCCATATTCAGATGCGCGCACAGGCTCATCGTGGGGCTCGATTTGAAGACCGCCTGTTTACGAAACGGGTGTATCAGACAGGTTTCACGTCGGATACTCACATCGGCGCCTTGAAGCGCATTGAGGAGGAGCGCGAAAAACGCCATCTCATAGGATAACCCCGCGCGAAAGGGCAAACCGTACTCCGATTGAATAGTCTTGCACAAGCAACAATAGTGCGCGCGAAAGAGGGTGTAATCGTGATGCGGGCTCTTCAACGGGCGGAGATACCCGTACATTACGATAAGCCGAGTTTCGCCACTAGACCGTCAATCAGTCGATCATCCGCAATCGCTACGGCGCTGACCTCGGTTTTTCCGATCGCCTTCGCCAGAAGCGTTTTCGGGGTATGGCACAGGTAAAGGATCTTTGCGCCCGCATAGGAACCGCGATGCATCCAATCCTTTTTTTGACCTTCGCTGATGTCACACGCCAAAATCAAGAGCTTTTTCGTGATCTTCGGCGTTTTCAGATAGCTCTTGATATGGTCTTTTCCGACGACGATCTTTTTCGTTTTGGCCGCGATACCCAAAAATCCGGCCAGTTCCTGGTCTTTTTTTATTTCGTAGTAACCCTCAAATCCCATTCTCTTCTCCTCGATATCCCGCTCCTTCCAGGAATCTTACCATAAATGCGACGATTTCCAGCGTTTTTTTGGTATAATCTTCATCATAGGTCATCTGCCAGGGGATGAAAATATGGAAACTTTACACGTCGTCTACCCGGAAACAGAGCAGGCGTTCATAGAATCACTCGAGGAGCGCTCTGCGATCCTGAACGGGGGCACCGATATCCACGTGAAAATACGCGCTGGGAAATGGCCGTACACCCGATTGGTCAGCTTGGAGCGGGTAGAAACCCTGAAGGGTATTTCGCAAGAAGGTAAATACATCCGTATCCGTTGCCGCACAACCTTTTCCGATCTGCTCGCCAATCCGCTGATCGCGCAGCATTTCCCGCTTCTATACCAGGCCGCCTACGAGGTCGGATCCAATCAGATCCGTAACCGTGGAACCCTCGTCGGCAATATCGTCAACGCCTCGCCGGCCGGAGACGGCATTCTCGCGCTCTCGGTCTACGACGCGTGGCTAGAAATATGGTCGCGGAAAGGGCAAAAACGCTTGGCTCAGATTCATGAATTCATCCTCTCACCCGGAAAGACCGTGCTGAAAGCCGACGAATTCGTTCACTCCGTTATTTTACAGAAACCGACGAAACCCCTTCGAGCGCTTTTCTACAAAGTCGGCCAGAGGAAGGCAATGGCGATCGCGATTGCGAGTATGGGAGTCCTGTTGGAAACGAAACACGATAGGATCAAAGAAATACGGATCGCCTTCGGCTCGGTCGCCCCGACCGTGGTGAGAATCCCCGAAATAGAGGAACGGGCCTTCGACCAAACGTTGAACGAAGCCACGGTGGAGAGTTGGATGCCGTTTCTTGAAAAGCACGTCGTGCCGATCGACGATATCCGATCGACCGCCAAATATCGAAAAGAGGTTTGCCAGCGCCTGCTATACAAAATTCTCGATCTCTGAGCCCTCCCGCGAGACGAATAATACATATATTGTATAGTTGAATATTTGTACTATTGTGGTATAATCCGTCTATCTTACATTTGGAGGGGTTATTATGGTATTGGTGACCGGGGCGACCGGGCACATAGGGAATGTGTTGGTGAAATATCTCGTGGCATCCGGGGAGAAGGTGCGGGCCTTATACGCTCCCGGTGACGATCCCTCCCCGCTGAAAGGATTGCAGGTAGAGGGTAGAGAGATTGATATTCTGGACTATGAGGCGCTTCGAGCCGCAATCACAGGAGTCGACATCGTTTTCCATTTGGCGGGTTTGATCTCTATCCTCCCCTTCCATCAGAAGCGAGTCTACGACATCAACGTCGGCGGTACGGAAAACATCATCCGCGCCTGCAAAGAGACGGGTGTCCGGAAACTCCTCTACGTGAGTTCCATTCACGCCTTCGAAGACAAAAAGAGGACGTTAAAAATGGATGAACGAAACGCTATCGACCCGGCCAAGACCTCCGGCTCCTACGGCAAGTCTAAGGCAATAGCGACTCTTAAGGTAGAAGAGGCAGTTCGAGATGGCTTGAACGCCGTGATTGTCTGCCCCACCGGCGTGATCGGGCCCTACGACTACAAGCTGTCGGAGCTAGGGCGTTTGTTCATCGACGTGGCGAAGGGATCGATGCCCTTCAGCGTGAAAGGCGCCTTCGACTTCGTGGACGTGCAGGATGTGGCGCAGGGAATTCTACTGGCCGCAAAACAGGGAAGGACTGGTGAACGGTACATCCTCGGCGGAACACAGATCGAGATTAACGAACTGATCGGGCTCATCGAGAAGGCAGTCGGAACTTGCCGAAAGCGCGTCGTGGTGCCGACCGGACTCGCCTATTTCGCTTCTTTCTTCACGGGGCTCCACGCTCTCATATGGAAAAAGAAACCCCGTTTTACGACCTATTCCATTTCAACGGTTTCTATGTGGAACACATACTCTCACGAAAAAGCCTCCCGAGAGATAGACTATCGACCTAGACCGATCGAGAAAACCGTTCGAGAAACGCTGGACTGGTTGCGCCAGGAAGGGCATCTGTCTTCAAGGTAAGCGGCCGGCTATTCCCTCTTTCGAGTCATACGATAAAGAATGACGGAGCAAACGAACGTACACACGAAATAGATGAAGATCGAGAAGAACCCTGCCCGTATTCCGAAGCGCTCGCTCGTGGCGCCTACCAGGTACCCAGACGCGAACCCGCCCAAAGCGCCCATCGACGCGAACACACCCAACGCGTACCCCTTGCCGGCGTCGATGTGTTGAACGAGAAGCGCCTGAAAAGTGGGATATATCGATGAGTGAACGATTCCAGCGAGGAAAGTCATTCCGTAAAAATAGAAAAGCGGTCGCGCGGGAATCTGGTTCAAGAGGACGATTGGCAACCCGAGCGAGGTGACCAGGAGCAACCAACGGTAAGGGCTAAACCGTTCCACGAAGGCGGCGGAGACAAGCCTTCCGATGAACAAACCGATCCAAAAGAAGGTCGGCAGGAAGGCGGCCGCGGTGGGCGCGTACTCGAAGATGTCCACTGCGTAGGTAGGCGCCCATGAGCTGATTGCTAATTCCGAGGCGACGTAAAATGCGACACCGATCCCGATGATCCAGAAAAAGGGAGAGGTAAAAAACCGCAGGCCCTCTTTTGACTCGATCTTCGAAGGCCGGAACTCGCCTTCTATTTTTAGGGTTAGGATAAGGTAGAGATCCAGGACGAAAAAGACGATCATACCCCCGAACAGGAAGCGCCAATTCAAATCGAAATGCGTCAAGAGGGAGAAAACGACGGGTGAGGCCAGCGCCCCAAGCGAAAAGAACGAGTGTAGCAAGTTGAGCAGCCGGGCGGTCTTTTTAGAAAAGAAGGAGGCGAGCGGCGGTATCCCCGTTTCTAAGAAAGAACAGCCGAAACCGACGAGAAAGTTGCCGAACCCGAAAACCGGGAGCGTCTTTGCGGTGATCAGCAAAAACAAACCTACCGGGGCGAGGACGAGTCCCAGCGTGTTAGTTATTTTTAATGAAAGCTTCTCTACGCTAATCCCACCGCACAAAGAGCCCAGCAAGAATCCGATAGAGTTCATCGTGAGGACGATACCAATCGCTTCGTAATTGAGTTGGAACTCTGCGCGGATGATCGGTATCGCCACGGAGAATCCGGTGGAAAATAGACCCAGAAGAAGATAAGAAAAGAAACCATGAAGCATGAACTTTCGGGTATTACTCACTGGTCACCTTCCGCGAATAATCGACTATTTACTGTTATGGAGTGCGATTCACGCTCTCTTTGACCGGCCACTCTTGGCTGAGCGCCGGGTGTCGGACTTTTATCTTCCGGTAAATCCAAACCGATAAGAGGCCTAAAGCCGAGATTTCGAAATAGTAGGTGCAAAATCGCCAAAGGACCAATCCGGCGGAAATTTTTTCGATAGGACCGAACTGGCCCAAAAACAGAATAAAGATGTATTCTATGCCCCCCGAAGTCCCGGGAGTGGGCACGACGGACGCGGTAATCTCCATATTCGATAACTGGAAAAACAATGGAAGTGACAGATGGATTTTGAAGCCCTCAAGGATCACGGCCGCGCTGAGAATGTGCAGGAAGAATTGGGCGATAGAGCACAATGTGATCGCCAAAAGATGCCCCGGATGCTGCTTATACTCTGAGAAGGTATCGTTGAATTGATGGACCTTCTCGAGCACCTTACCTCTCCACTTATCTCGATTTTTCACGAGGCGTATCTTGCATAAAAGTAGAAGAACGCCGTCCACCGTCCAAAGGGCGAGTTTCCTATTCATTCCGAACAAAAAGATGATGAAGAACAGCGATCCGTTGAGAAAAGACCCGAGCAACAAGGCAGAGAGAGTGATACTGGTTAAGTACCCGCGGCAGAAGACCGCCCCGAAAAGGCCCAGCCCAGTCAACATGGCTTGGAAAATCAGCGATTTCATCAGGATAGCGGCGGTGGACACGCCCGCATCGATCTCGTGTTTGGTGAGGTAATAGATGGCGAACGGTTGCCCACCGCTATAAAAAGGCGTCAGTAAATTAAAAAAGTGCGTGACGATCGACGTTTTTATGGCCAACCACATAGAAATTTGCCTACGCGGCTTCAAGGCCACAACCAACGAGAGGGCTTCGAATAGCCACCGTGAAAAGGCGACGAAGATGGCGCTCAGGATATAGGGAACGGGGTATCGGACGATATGGGATTTGACCACATCGAACCCGTTCGCGTTCATGATCAGCCCGAGCACCACCAACCCAAGGATCGTTGAAAGGATGAACCATTGGATGATCCGAGGGGTTTTTTTCAAAGCGCCCCCTCCGGCAAGCACAGGATCTCCCGTATACGTATCTGGAAGAAAAGATCGCTGTGAGCCGATTTGATCACCATGGCGGTGTCCAGCCCTCTGCCGGTTCCCCCAGCCGCCACAACCCAACGGTTTGGGGCGACGAGTCCCGCGTCCGTCGCCATCACGGTGTCCTCGAAGAGTACCTTCGTCCCCGGAGAAAAAATGCGCAGCGTGTCAGCGATGAGCCGATGGGGATAGGCGCCTCCGTAGGCGTTCGAAACGGCCTTTTCCAACCCGGTGAATAGGTGTGTCCCAAAGAACAGTCCGTACCCTCTGTCGCGTATCTTTTTTTGTGTCTCGTCTGGGATCTCGTTCTTTCCCGCTTCTCTGAATCCGTAGCGATGACCGACGACGATGAGGTGGATTTGGGGGTGGGCGGACAGCAGGTCTAACGCCAGCAGCGCGGAACGCCCGGTCGTCGAGGGAATGATTAAAGTGGGCGATTCCGATTCTACGGTTGAAAGGTCCCAATTCAAAAGTCTCTCGACACAGCGTTCCAACGTCTTTCGCGTGCAGTCGGAACCAGCGGTTTCGTAATAAACGGTTGTTCGTTCTTTCATCATAGATGTCTCCCTCCTCAAGTCCCCTATTATATACTACCGAGGGTTCAAACGGTACACGAAGTGTGAGTATTATATCGAGGGGGAAAAAGAGGAAAGAAGAAGAGGGAAAAAACGGGATCACGTACGAATATAATCGCAGGGTAACCAACGGGCTGACTTCAATGAGTCTTTGGGGTTATCGCGGGGTAACCAACGAGACCCCGCGATACGCCCTTTGTCCTTACACAAAAGCGTATCGCGCCGTCGCGAAAAGAAGAGGCGCTTACGCCGCGATGGCTGTGCAGATTATCGCGGGGTAACCGGCGGGATGACATTGGAAGCTCACGAAGTCTCAAAATCTGCTTTCTTGTGACCCGCCGTGGAAAGGCTGAACTTCCGGGAGCGCCCTGGGAATGCCGAACCTCCGGGCGAGCCTTGGGAACGCCGAACTTTAGTTCGGTATGTTTTACGGTTTTAATTTCAAAAAACATATTGCGGCTCTAGAAAAAACAACGGACTTGCTATATAAAAGCGCTGCGTTCGTAAAAAAGCAAAAACATGCCAACTTTAAAGTTGGCGTTCCCAGGCGTGCCCAGACGAACTCCCCTCAGTGCTCTCTGTGCCCTCCGTGCGAACCCTGTTTTCTGGGAACGCCGGACTTTAGTCCGGCAGGTCTTTTCTTTTTCTGGGAGAACCCTGTCCCTTGCCAGTTTTCCTCTGTGTTCTCCGTGCCCTCTGTGTGAGCTTCTTTTCAAGACATGCCAACTTAAAAGTTGGCGTTCCCAGGCGTTCCCAAGAATCTTTCCTCTGTGTTCTCCGTGCTCTCAGTGCGAACCCTGTTTTCTGGGAACGCCGGACTTTAGTCCGGCAGGTCTTTTCTTTTTCTGGGAGAACCCTGTCCCTTGCCAGTTTTCCTCTGTGTTCTCCGTGCCCTCTGTGTGAGCTTCTTTTCAAGACATGCCAACTTAAAAGTTGGCGTTCCCAGGCGTTCCCAAGAATCTTTCCTCTGTGTTCTCCGTGCTCTCAGTGCGAACCCTCTTTTTTCGCGCCGTCGCGAAAAGAAGAGGCGCTTACGCCGCGATGACTACAGAGACTTAAAACCGTGCGGTCGATTCTGGTCTTGTTTCTTGAGTGCACCCCATAGCTTGACCACACCCCATTGACATTCCCATAGTCGCTTATGATATAATCGGGGGCGATTATTTTAGGCTAACTTTTGCGCGATAATTAATACATAATTAAGATAGAATGGCTTTATATCGCAATGTAATCATAAAGGAGCGGAAAAGAATGAAGGTAAAAAGCATCCGTGGAAAACTGTTACTGTATTTTATCCCGCTATCGGTAATCGTCTTAGTAATCACAGGATTGGTCGTCGGAATACTGGCGATGAACTCGAGCCACGATCAAGCCGATGAATCTTCCAAAGAGTTGGTGCGAGCCACGGCTCGGATCGTAGAAGAGTGGCTGTTGGGGATGAAAGACGAACTACGCGACCTATCGATAACCGATGTGGTCAAGTCCTTCGATCCCGCGCGTTACACCCCGCGTTTTAAAGAAATCATCAAAGAGAGCGACGGTGTTTTTGAGTTAATATTCTTGGCAGACCCCACCGGAAAAGCGGTGACACAAACGGGCGAGATCGTGGATGTACGAGACCGGTCCTATTTCCAGGGAGTCATGTTCCAAGGGAAGAAGTTCACCGCGAGCGAGGGTTTCATCAGCCGATTCACCAACGCGCCCGCGTTTTATATCACCCACGCGGTTTACGACAACGCCGGAAAACTCGCCGGGGTGTTGGGCGCCGCCATTTCCCTGAAAACCCTCGACGCGAAAATGGAAACGATCAAGGTCGGAAAAACCGGATACACCTATCTGGTAGACGGTCTAGGAATGATGATCACCCACGCGAAGAACAAAGAATATTTACTCAAACTGAATGTGTTGGACTCCTCAAGAGAAGGGTACAAAGGCTTGGATGTAGCCGGGAAAGAGATGGTAAAAGGGAACAGTGGCGAGCAGGATATCGTCCGACCCACGGGAGAGAAGCAAACGATCTATTTTACTCCCGTGCCAAACACCCCGAACTGGTCGCTTGTCGGCGCCTTATACGTCTCCGAGTTGCAGCAAAGGAGTACCTCTCTCTTATGGACCGTCATCATAAGCTTCGTACTCATCATAGCCATCATTGTAGCTATCTCGGTCATCGTCGGCACAATCATATCGAGATCTTTAAAGAAACTGGCAGCGCAAGTGGACAACTTCGGGAAAGGTGACTTGACCACGACCTTCGAGGTGAAGGGTCACGACGAAATCGCACAGATAGCCGGCGCGTTGTCTGAAATGGGGAAAGACCTCAGAGAAGCGGTCGCATCGATAGCGACAGCGACAAAGGAAGTGAGGGTCGCCTCAAACAATTTAACGAGCGTCTCGGAAAAGCAGTTAGCGGCGTCCGAAGAGTTGGCTTTACAGTCGCAGAGCGCAAGCGCCAACCTCAACAACACGGCGTCCTCGATAGAAGAGGTGAACTCCGGAGTGGAGGAGGTAGCGGCGAGCGCGCAGAACGTGGCGAAGACCGCTCAGGCCCTCTCCGCTGAGAACGAGAAGACGGCGGATAGGTCGAGAAAGGGAGAGGAAGTGGCCGCGGAAGCCGGTCGAGAGACCGAAGCGACGGCGAAACAAACGCTGCTGGCGGCACAATTGGTACAGAAGTTAGCGGAGAACTCGAAAAACGTGGGAGAGATCGTGGAAACGATCTCCTCTATTGCTGAGCAGACGAACCTGCTGGCACTCAACGCAGCCATAGAAGCGGCGAGAGCAG
Source organism: Thermotogota bacterium ADurb.Bin062 (assembly GCA_002071085.1). Taxonomy (GTDB): domain Bacteria; phylum Thermotogota; class Thermotogae; order MWEM01; family MWEM01; genus MWEM01. The sequence goes on from MWEM01000019.1 coordinate 36,550, forward strand.
GAGAAGCGGGTCGGGGCTTCGCGGTGGTGGCGGACGAGATACGGAAGTTAGCCGAAGAGAGCAAAAGGGCGACGTCGAATATCGGCTCGATCCTGAAAGAAGTGCAGAAAGACGCGGGAGAATCGAACCAGGCGACAGATAAGACGGCCGTTTTGGTCCAAGGGGTGAACGAGAAGGCGCGCGCAGTGGTGCAGCAGTTCAAGCAGCTCCTAACGATGGTTGACCACACGACGGAGATGGTCGAAAACCTGACGGCGACCTCGCAGGAACAGGGAGCGGCGGCAGAAGAGATGGCCTCCGCAATGGCGACGACGGCGAAATCCGTACACGAGATTTCGGAGCAAATCAAACAGATGACCGAAGGCATCGAAATCCAAGCGCAAGGGGCGCATCAAGTGAGCGCGGCGGCCGAAGAACTCGATTCCTTAGCGGAGAACCTCACCGCTCAAGTCGCGCACTTTAAGTTCTAACGAAAACAGCGATACGCATAGCATCGACAACCTTCCATACACACGCCGGCCTAAAAGGTTGGCGTTTTTTGTGCTTATGAGAACGCTCTGGGAGCGCCGCGATGTCCGTGTAGATTATCGCGGGGTAACCGAAGGGATCCCGCGATTCGCCTTTTGCTTTTTAAAGCCCCGATGACCGCGTGGGTTATCGCGGGGTAAGTGGTTTTTACGACCCCGCGATCCCCCCTTTTTCCTTTCTCAAAAACGTATCGCGCCGTCGCGAAAAGAAGGGGCGCTTACGCCGCGATGCTTATTTTCCTCTGTGTTCTCCGTGTCCTCCGTGTGAACTTTTTTCAAGACATGCCAACTTAAAAGTTGGCGTTCCCAGTCCACGAAGTCTCGCGATACTTCCGAACCTTCGTGATCCGCTTTGCTGCATTTCTTTTTTCACAAACCATGCCAAACTAAAGTTTGGCGTTCCCAGGCGTTCCCAGTCCACGAAGTCTCGCGATACTTTCGAGTTTGCGTGATCCACTCTGCTGCATTTCTTTTTTCACAAACCAGGTCAAACTAAAGTTTGGCGTTCCCAGGCGTTCCCGGGATATTCCCAGAGAGATAGGCCGATTGCAAGTCGGTCTCACTAAAAGAAAAAGTGCTTACGCCGCGATAACCTCACAAGCTCCGCGCGGCACAAAAAGGCAAAAAGCGAGCCTCCTTTCCTTTTTAATTTTCGTTGCATCTCGGTATTATTCCCACACGTAACCTTGACAAATACTCGGTCACTTATGATATAATTCTGCTTCGAAAGTCTTGACTAGTGGCACGGGCCTATTTAACATAAATAACATTGAATAAGTTTCTTTACACACAAAATCGCGAAAAGGGGTTGAAAAGAGTGAAATTAAAAAGCATCCGTGGAAAACTATTGATGTATTTTATCCCGCTATCGGTAATCGTCTTAGTAATCACAGGATTGGTCGTCGGAATACTGGCGATGAACTCGAGCCACGATCAAGCCGATGAATCTTCCAAAGAGTTGGTGCGAGCCACGGCTCGGATCGTAGAAGAGTGGCTGTTGGGGATGAAAGACGAACTACGCGACCTATCGATAACCGATGTGGTCAAGTCCTTCGATCCCGCGCGTTACACCCCGCGTTTTAAAGAAATCATCAAAGAGAGCGACGGTGTTTTTGAGTTAATATTCTTGGCAGACCCCACTGGTAAAGCCATTTCAGAGAAGGGCGAAACCGTGAATGTGGGCGATCGGGACTACTTCCAAGACGTTATGTTTAAGGGGAAAAAGTTCACTGTGAGCGAGGGTTTCATTAGCCGATTTTCGAATGATCCTGTGTTTTACATCACCCACGCGGTTTATGACAACGCGGGGAAGCTTGCGGGTGTGTTAGGCGCTGCCGTTACCCTGAAAACCCTCGACGCGAAAATGGAATCGATCAAGATCGGGAAGGCCGGGTACACCTATCTGGTGGACGGAACAGGGATGATCATCACTCACGCTAAAAACAAAGAATACGTGCTCAAGCTCAACGTATTGGAAGGTTCGTCGGTGGGGTACAAGCATTTAGAGGAAGCCGGGAAAGAGATGATAAGAGGGAACAGCGGCGAGCAGGATATCGTCCGACCTACGGGAGAGAAGCAAACGCTATTTTTTACTCCCGTGCCAAACACCCCAAACTGGTCGCTTGCCGGCGCGATGTACACCTCCGAGATTCAGGAGAGGAGTCTCTCTCTTCTATGGGTAGTCATCATAAGCTTCGTACTCATCATAGCCATCATTGTAGCAATCTCGATCATCGTCGGCACAATCATCTCGAGATCTCTAAAGAAGTTGGCGATACAAGTGGACAAATTCGGGCAAGGGGACCTGACCACAACCTTCGAAGCGAAGGGTCACGACGAAATCGCACAGATAGCCATTGCCCTGTCTGAAATGGGGAAAGATCTCCGAGAGGCGGTTGCATCGATAGCGAGCGCTACAAAAGAAGTGAAGGTCGCTTCAAACAATCTAGCGGATGTCTCGGAAAAACAGTTAGCAGCGTCCGAAGAGTTGGCTTTACAGTCGCAGAGCGCAAGCGCCAACCTCAACAACACGGCGTCCTCGATAGAAGAGGTGAACTCCGGAGTGGAGGAGGTAGCGGCGAGCGCGCAGAACGTGGCGAAGACCGCTCAGGCCCTCTCCGCTGAGAACGAGAAGACGGCGGATAGGTCGAGAAAGGGAGAGGAAGTGGCCGCGGAAGCCGGTCGAGAGACCGAAGCGACGGCGAAACAAACGCTGCTGGCGGCACAATTGGTACAGAAGTTAGCGGAGAACTCGAAAAACGTGGGAGAGATCGTGGAAACGATCTCCTCTATCGCAGAACAGACGAACCTGCTGGCGCTCAACGCAGCCATAGAAGCAGCGAGAGCAGGAGAAGCGGGTCGGGGTTTCGCGGTTGTGGCGGACGAGATACGGAAGTTAGCCGAAGAGAGCAAAAGGGCGACGTCGAACATCGGATCGATCCTGAAAGAAGTGCAGAAAGACGCGGGAGAATCGCACCAGGCGACAGATAAGACGGCCGTTTTGGTCCAAGGGGTGAACGAGAAGGCGCGCGCAGTGGTGCAGCAGTTCAAGCAGCTCCTAACGATGGTTGACCACACGACGGAGATGGTCGAAAACCTGACGGCGACCTCGCAGGAACAGGGAGCGGCGGCAGAAGAGATGGCCTCCGCAATGGCGACGACGGCGAAATCCGTACACGAGATTTCGGAGCAAATCAAACAGATGACCGAAGGCATCGAAATCCAAGCGCAAGGGGCGCATCAAGTGAGCGCGGCGGCCGAAGAACTCGATTCCTTAGCGGAGAACCTCACCGCTCAAGTCGCGCACTTTAAGTTCTAACGAAAACAGCGATACGCATAGCATCGACAACCTTCCATACACACGCCGGCCTAAAAGGTTGGCGTTTTTTTGGTTATGGGAGCGCCGCGATGGGCCTGTGGGGTTATCGCGGGGTAACCAACGGGACCCCGCGATCCTGACGAAACTCTGCGATCCAGCTGTAAAAAAAACGTATCGCGCCGTCGCGAAAAGAAGGGGCGCTTACGCCGCGATGCCCTGGGCGGTTATCGCGGGGTAACCAAAGGGCTGACTTCGGAAAACCACGAAGTCTCGCGATCCGCCCTTTGTCCTTACTCAAAAGCGTATCGCGCCGTCGCGTAAAGAAGAGGCGCTTACGCCGCGATGCTTGTTTTCTCTAAAGTCGGTGTTCCCAGGCGTGCCCATTTCCCTCCCTACCGTTTCACCACTTTACGACATCTTTCCACAACCCTCCACAACCCCTTATAGTCCTCAATCGAGACTATTCTATCGGCAGAAAAATAGTGTATAATCCACGCAATGGAGGGATTCGGTGGCGTTTAGCTTCGAAAAAAACTTAGAGTATATGTTGCGTATAACTCTCGCTATGCTCGGCGGGTTGGCGATCGGTATCAACCGAGAGAAGCTCCAACGTCCGGCGGGCTTGCGGACGCACGCCTTGATCGCCGTGGGGTCCGCTTTCTTCGCCCTGCTCTCGGGCGAGTATTTTGGTGGTATTTTGGGAGGTGACCCGGGGCGAATAGCCGCGCAAATCGTTACTGGCATAGGGTTTATGGGAGCCGGTACCATAATGAGACGCGGATTCACCGTCACAGGATTGACGACCGCGGCGACGCTATGGGTATCCGCGTCGATCGGCGTCGGCTTCGGGGTGGGAGAATTTTACTTAGGCGGTTTCATGACTTTGGCCGTGCTCTTGACGCTGACCGTCGTGAAAAGACTCGGCTTAGCCCTCAGTAAAAATCGCACGCGCTTCGTCATTGAAATGGTCTATGGGAAAAATGGATTCCAGAAAGTTGTAGACTGGCTTTTTGAGAATAGAATCACCGCGGGCTCTCTGTACTATGAAACCGACGGCGAGAGGGTCACGATCTCTATCAGTGTCGATCCGGACACCGTGGAAAGATTAAAACAGAAGTGGAGCGAACTTCTAAACTTCAAAGAAATTCGTTCCCTCGAAATCAAATGATTTGCGTTCGATACGCCGCTTGCGGCAACACGTTCACGATCGTTTTCGGAGAAGTGATCGAAGACAAAGAAAAACCGAAGGTCGTCCGATCGATTGTGGCCGAGATGGACGGCGTCATCTTTGTCGAAAAGACAGAGTCTTCGTTCTTTATGGACTACTTCAACCGTGACGGGTCCCGCGGTGAGATGTGTGGCAATGGGGCGCGCGCCTTCATCAAAGCGTTGTACGACCGCGGTGAATGCGCTCTCGGACAGCTGCTGGTCTTCGATACTTACAGCGGGATTTTATACGGACGGATGCTGGCGGCCGACAGGGCTGAGGTGTTGATGCCCCAACCGGAATTCTTGTCTATGTTCCACCACGAAGGCTGGAAAGGCGCCTTTTACAGTGTGGGGGTTCCGCATCTGGCGTTTTTTATGCGAACCGTTAGCGGGGTCGATGTGGAGGGATACGGGTACTATTTCAGCCATCTGAGAGATAATTCATCGGGGGTATCGCCCTTTCCGGTGTCCACCAACGTTAACTTTTTTTCTGAAGAGGATGAGGGTCTGTTCGTCCGCACCTACGAGCGTGGGGTATGGCGCGAGACGGCCTCTTGCGGAACCGGCGCTACCGCGTGCGCCGCTTTCTATCGAAAAATGACCGGACAACAGTCTAGCGCAATTCGGGTAACCACAAAAGGCGGCGTCCTCACGGTGCGCTTCGATCGCCCTCACCCACAAAAGGAAGGCGAAGCCACGTATTTAGAAGGCACGATAGAACACTATCCCTAAAGGAGGTTGACATGAAGTTATTCATCTCACTCGATATGGAAGGTATCGCCGGAACCTTTAACTGGCAGCAGGAAACGACTCAGGATCGGGCGCTCGTGAGAAAATGGATGGCGCAGCAGATAGAATGGGTCATCGAGGGCATTCGGCAAAGCCCGAAAAACGCGATGGTCACTGAGATCACTTTGGCCGATTCTCACAGCAACGGAGACAATCTCGCTTATGACATCACCGGTTTGGACGAACGCTTATCACTGATCTCCGGGAACCCACGCCCAAACTATATGATGCCTACTCTAGATGGCAGTTATGACACCGTTTTCTTGATCGGCTATCACGCCGGAGCCGGAACCCCTTATGGCAATATGGACCACACCTATTCGAATTCGACGATACACAGCCTGTGGATCAACGGAAAAGCGATGAACGAAACCTTCATCAACTCCGCCTACGCCTCTTGTTTTTCAATCCCCGTCTCCTTGATCGTGGGGGACAAAGCCCTCAAAGACCAAGTGATGGTCGAAGGAGGGATGCCTTGGGTCGAGTTTGTCGTGACAAAAGAGGCGCTCTTCAAATTCGCCGCAAAACAACGTCCTCTGGAGTGTGTACGAGAAGAAACGAGCAAGGCGGTGCAAAAAGCCCTCGCCAAAGATTTTAAAAAGCTCCCCTTGTACGGCTTCCAAAAACCCTACGAATTGAAAATAGAGTTCCAAACATCCAACCAAGCGGACTTCGCCTCTATGATCCCTTTGGTCGAACGAATCGATGGGCGCACCCTTCGCTTCGTCTCCGAAGATTTCAAACAAATCTTCGAAGCCTGTATATACCTCCCCGCTCTCGCGCGGCAGGGATAACGGTGAGGATAGGCGTCGTCAGCCCGTCCTCTCTGCCTAAAAGCGAACGACTGTTTAAAGGGCTTTCTCTTCTACGCGATCAAGAGAGCCAGCTGATCATTGGCAAGAGCTGTTTCCATTATCTCTCCCCATTGGAGCGCGCCGAAGAACTCGAGAAGATGGAGGATATCTGTGATCTCCTTCTATGCTCTCGTGGGGGTTGCGGCAGTTTCCAGCTGGCCCCTTTTTTGACTAGGGGATTCAAGATTCCGATCTGCGGATACAGCGATATCACCTTTTTACTCCTGTGGCAGTACGCTCACGGGGAACGGGCCTTTCACGGACCGATGCTCTGCGATTTTCAACGACCGACAGACATCCAGCCCTCCTTTCTGCCTTTCCTGCGAAACGATATCACGCTGCCCTATCGTTACCCCGGGATGAAAAGAACTTGGCCGCTGCGCCTAGGCCAGGCCGTCGGACGGTTACTGGCAGTCAACCTATCGCTGCTGATCGCGTGTTTACCCTTTTTTGGAGACAAGCTTCTGGATGGCTCGGTACTATTCTTGGAAGACGTTTCGGAATCGGTGGATTCGATCGAGCGGTACCTGTGGGCGCTAAGACATTACCCTACGTTCGCCAGAGTCAAAGGGGTCGTGTTCTCGGCTTTAACCGAAACACGCCGCGCATCAAACGATTATCGGCTGCGTGATGTCTTGACGCGGTGGGCTCAGGAAGCCGGCATTCCCTGCTTCATCGGGTTTCCCGCATATCACGGGAAGTACATAAAGCACTGTTTACCCATCGGCGGAACCGTCGAGATCGACAGCGAGACTGGGACCGTCACACTTCTATCTTTAGGAGGCGCGCTATGGAATTCTTAGCTTTACCCTTACCCGAAATGATAGTGAGTTTAGAAGCGCAGTATCGGTGGGAAGACGCCCTTCGCTGCCTTCGGATATGGCTTCAAAAAGACCTGGACGCCGCGCTCAGAAGGCGTCTGGAGTACGAGATCTTCCGAATCGCGAGATTGCAAAAGTCGTATGTTCACGATGAAAAGACCGCCTATTCGATGTTGGAGGAAGCAATCGTGGACTTTTCGAAAGAAGAGTTCGACCGACTCGTCCGCGAACGAGCTTTAGACTGCATCCGGAAAGATGACGGGCTCTACTTCGAGAAACGGTTCTTACCCAATCTGTTTTTCGCATTCCCCGACTACGTCTCCCGAAGACGTACCGTGGAGGAAAGTCGGGAGAAGGCGAAAAAACATCTCGAATCACGGCTGGACGCTCTTTTAAGAGGTGAAAAGCCGATGCGTTACCGTGTGATTGGACGGATTCAGAAGCGCCTTAAACCCTCTGCTTTAGAAGCTCTCGAGGGGCGGCATGGGGGTTTGGAATGTTGGTTGCCTTTCCCGTTGGAGGATCTGCAACAAACGAAGCCGGCGCTGATCGCCGCAAGCGCGCCTGAATACACGCTACCTCACCGCTTTTCGGAAACGCGCGCGATCCATATGGTCTCGAAATCTCCGAATATCGTTGATTTTTCTGTTCAGTTCTCTTACGAAATCTCAGAGATTATGAGCGAAGTGGACCCTTCTTCGGTTTCACACCTACGCGCTCCGATGGAGGATTATTTAAAAGAGGAGCCCCCTCACATCGTTTTCACTCCCTATTTGAGAACCCTGTCGCGTGAGATCGTCGGCAGCGAGCAAAACCCCTATAAAATAGCCCAAAAGATCTATGATTGGGTCACCAAACACGTGCATTACTCCTATATGCGGGAGTACCGAACCTACGAGAACCTTTCGCTGTACGGGGCCCTCAATCGAAAGGGAGACTGCGGCGTACAGGCCTTACTCTTCATCACCCTGTGCCGGATGAACGGTGTTCCCGCCCGTTGGCAGTCCGGATGGTACGCCAACCCGATCGAGCCGGGCAATCACGACTGGGCCTTTTTCTACGTCGAGCCCTATGGGTGGCTTCCCGTCGACTGCTCTTTCGGTGGCGCTCGAAGGGAGAATGAAGCCTACCGGAGCTTCTATTTCGGAAACCTGGACGCCTTCCGAATGGTGAGCTGCAAAAACCATTTGGCTCCGCTCTATCCAATGCCGAAGCATCTCCGGAACGATCCATACGACAACCAGTCCGGAGAAATACAAACCACAGAACGCGCGATCGAACCAGAAGAGGTGGAGACGAAAATCGAAATCCTCTCCTTCGAACCCATCGAAGAGTAACCCGTACACCATTTTGAACACCTGACTTCTGGGAACGCCGAACTTTAGTTCGGCAAGTTTTGCGCTTGTTGGTAGCGCTTTGGAAACGCCCTGGGGCCGCTCTGGAAGTGGCGTGGGAACGCCGAACTTTAGTTCGGCAGGTTTTACGCTTGTTGGTAGCGCTTTGGAAACGCCCTGGGGCCACCAACTTTCAAGTTGGTAATGGTTTTAGAAAAGAGAAAACACCTCGCACAGAGAGCACAGAGAACACGGAGGATGGATTCCTGTGTGGGTCAGGTTATGGGGTGCGAGGGCTCAGAGGTTCATCGCGGGGTAACCAGCGGGCTGACTTCTTGCGGGCACTCGCGAGGTAACCAACGGGCTGACTTCGGAAGCCCGCGAAGTCTCGCGATACCCACCTTTGCCTTATTAGTCACGATAAGCCTGATATAAAGCGTATCGCGCCGTCGCGAGAAGAAGGGGCGCTTACGCCGCGATGACTGTGTGTTATCGCGGGGTAACCCGCCGGACCCCGCGATACTTTCATACCTTCGCGATACGCTCTGCTGCATTTCTATTTTCACAAACCATGCCAAACTAAAGTTTGGCGTTCCCAGGCGTTCCCAGGCGTATCGCGTCGTCGCGAGAAGAAGAGGCGCTTACGCCGCGATGACTGTGTGTTATCGCGGGGTAACCTGCCGGACCCCGCGATACTTTCATACCTTCGCGATACGCTCTGCTGCATTTCTATTTTCACAAACCATGCCAAACTAAAGTTTGGCGTTCCCAG
>MWEM01000020.1 GCA_002071085.1 Thermotogota bacterium ADurb.Bin062
GTCGATTGTAGTGGCCAACTTTTTTGAGAAAGTGGCTTTTATCGCCGTTTGTAGCACTTTTAGTCGAAAGTTGGGTTATACCCACACCGCCTGTTGCATTCCTATTGGCGTTATGGTATAATCTTTTCACGTAAAATAAAAGAAGAATACCGTTATATGTTCATTCCGCTTTGAGAAATGATGCATAAGCAGACACTGGAAGGACAAAAAAGATTGCGAAAGGGGGTTCATCTATGAAGAAGCTGACACTTGTAGTGGCTTTCCTATTGATCGCGTTGGTCGGTTTTTCCTGGCTCTCCACCATACCCGCAAGAAACTATGGCTGGGCGTTACCTGCTCTGGATTCGCCTTACTACCTTAACAGAGCTGTATACCCTTATTACGGGTATGGATCGGTCTACCCGGTTGCGCCTTCGGTCTATTCTTACGCGGTAGCGCCTTCGGTCTATACCGTTCCGGTTCGCACCTATTACCCGACGGTCGTCTCAACGGTTCCGGCCTACGTTGTGCCCGTCGTACGTTACCCGGTCGCCTATTACGCGCCAGTAGTCTACTCTCCTTGGGTGCCGGTCAGTTATTATCCGTGGGGGACCTATTATCCCACCCTCTACGGTTGGTAGATGATCGTTATGAAGTCTGGCCTTTTCATTGTCTTATTCATCGTTATATTAGCCGTTGGAGGCTTCGGCGCCATCTTCATTATGAGAGACGCGAGCACCCACTCGGGGACGATACTTCAGGTGACCGAAACCGCCTTCATCGTCCAGGGAGAGAACGGGCAAAGAATGGAACTGCCTCGGTCCGAGGTCGTTTCTATACTCACGGAGTCTCTCTCGGGTTCCGTTTCACAGACCTCTTCGGCTTCACCCATAATGGCGCAGCCGGTCCCTGAGGTGGGTTATCCCGCGCCTGTCGCAAGCGCGCAGATCGCCGTGGAAAGCCCGTATTACACAATCGATATGGAATTTGAAAGCCGCAAACGCGTTTTGCTCTACCAAGAACGCGCGAAAAACCCGCTGCTTTCCGTCGGCCTCAGTTTGGTAATCCCAGGCGGGGGGCATTTCTACACCGAACGCTGGGGAGCGGGCGTCTTCTTTTTCGCGACGCGCGCCATCTTCACCGGAGTCACCCTATGGGGCTTCTGGACTACCGCGACTGTCGACGAGAACGACGAACCTGTCTTTAGGATGAACAGCCCTATCGTCGGAACCGTTGGCGCGGTGGGACTCACCACGATGCTGATACTCGAATGTGTGGACTCTTTTTCAGGGGTGAATAGATACAACGATATGCTTCGCGTCCGTTTGGGCATCGATAAAGTGGATACGCAATTGATCCCCGCGATGCCCGCGATCGTCAGTCCCTAAAGACGAATAGACGAGCCTAATCGCCGCGGCCTTGGCCGCGGTTTTTTTTGAAAAGAACGCTACCCCTCTGGGAACGCCGAACTTTAGTTCGGCTTGGGCTTGCCTTTTGGTTGGCTGGGAACGACGGACTGTAGTTCGGCTTGGGTTTGGAAGGCGCTCCCAGGCGGTGCTTCCGGAAGGCGCTCCTAGTAAAAACCACGTCGCAACGGAGAAAAAAGTAGCCAATCTCAAAGGCAGAGGACAACACCGTTTTTCGTCTTTTGTGGTAGTATAATAAGATGTCGAGACGAAGGAGTTGAACAACCCTTGATTTACCTGGATCATTATCGAACGACACCCGTTTCCGAGGCGGTTGTCAGCAAGATGGCCCCGTTTTTCCGGGATGATTTTTTTCTTCCGGAGCCTTTCACAAAAAGGGGGACGAAAGCGGAGGAGATCATCGAACAAGCGAATCGGACACTATTGGATACCTTCCATCTGAAAACCGGAGAGGTGATGTACACCTCCGGCGGTACCGCCGCCAACAACATTGTCATCTCAGGGGTCTTGAGAGACGTGGAACCGTCGCAGGCGCACGCCGTTTGCGCCGTCATCGATCACCCTTCGATCGTCCATACCTACGAATACTATCGCAAGAAAGGGGTTTCGGTGACCTTCCTCAAAGTCGACGATGACGGATGGATCGATCCGGAGGAATTACGCTGGAGCATACAACCGAAAACGCTCCTCGTCAGCTTCACTCACGTCAACCACACGATCGGAGTGATCCAGCCGTTGGAGCAGCTGTTACCGATCATCAAAGAGCGAAATCCCAACACGCGGATTCATATCGATGCGGCGGTCTCCTTGAACGCGATGGATCTCGATCTCACGAAGCTTCCAATAGACTTTTTAACCTTTTCCGGTCACAAGATTTACGGACCGAAAGGGATAGGCGCCGTCGTTTTCAGGAACAACGGACTCCTGAAGCCGACGCTTTTCGGTTCGGTCACGACCTCTCCTTTTACCCCCGGAGCGGAGAACATACCCGGTATTGTGGGGTTAGCTGAAGCCCTCAGGCTAGCGGCCGAAAAACGCGCGACTTACCGCCTCAAGACGCGCCGGTTGCAGGAGCGGGCGATAAACCTGATAGAATCGGATATACCGGATGTCGTCCTGAACGGGCCCAAGCCAACCTCATTCGGGAATCTCGACGCCATCCCGACACAACGGGCGGTGGATAATATCAATTTCTCTTTCCGTTACGTGGAGGGGGAGTCGATTATGTTGTTTTTAGACTTCGAGGACATCGTCGTGGCGACCGGAAGCGCTTGTGCCTCCTCGGATCTCAAGGTCAACTACGTCCTCAGCGCGATCGGCCGCGATCACGAGATGGCGCATGGCTCGCTTCGCATCACGCCAGGGTGGGACAACGATGAGGAGCAGATCGATCGGTTTGTCGATCGATTAAAGCCTATCGTGAGTCGTTTACGGGCGCAAAGCACCTTGCGGTAGAATCGCCGAAACGTGAAATCCTCGATCGAATCCGTTCGAAAGAGGTGTTGAAAATAGAAGGCAGACGCCCAAAACAGCCCCTAGAGTGAACAAGCTCGATAGAAGATGAAGGGGCGCCGCTTATGAAGGAGGAAAAAAGCGTTGGCAGTCATCAGGTATTCAGAGAAAGTATTGGAGCACTTTCGAAATCCGAAAAACATCGGGTTGATCGAGAACGCAGACGGTCAGTCGACCGTCGGGTCACCCGCTTGCGGGGACCAAGTTTCTATGTTCCTAAAGGTCGAAGAGGACCGTATCGCCGATATCAAATTCTTGTCCTACGGCTGTGCTTCGAACATCGCGACGGGATCCATCATCACGGAGATGGCGAAGGGAAAGACCTTGGCCGAGGCGAAAGCGATTACGTGGAAGGATGCGGTGGACGAGCTGGGAGGTTTACCACCCGTGAAGATCCACTGCTCCGTGTTGGCGATAGACGGATTAAGGGCCGCCATTCAGGATTATGAGGAAAAGACGACCGGTGTGAAATCCGAAAGAAAGGTCGATGAAATGGCGATTCTGGATGAGCTGAAAAAGGTCATCTATCCCAAGAACGGCATCAACATCGTGGATACGAATATGATCCGTTACCTTTCTTTCGAAGAAGGGACCATCTACATCGAGGTTTCACTCGAGGAGACAGACGTTTTTAAACAAAACGTTCTGGAAGAAATTTACGAACATCTCGAAGCCTTGCCCGGTGTGGACAAGGTCGAGATAAAGGTTGTGGAATACTGATGAGAGAAGTCTATTTAGATCACGCGGCGACGACTCCGCCCTATCCAGAGGTTCTCAAAGCGCTACAAGAATCGTATGCGACCATTTACGGAAACGCCTCTTCTTTACACGCGACGGGCCAAAAAGCGCGCCGCGCACTCGAAAAGGCGCGTGAAGACATCGCGAAGCTGATCGATGCCGAGCCTGAAGAGGTCTATATCACCTCCGGGGGTACGGAATCCGATAACATAGCGCTATTCGGAACCGAAGCGCTCTACCCCGGTCAACCTATGATCACCTCGTTGATCGAACACGAAGCCGTCTTAGAGAGCGCGAAGGCGTTGGAGTCGAAAGGACACCCGGTTCGTTTTTTACCGGTCGATACAAATGGAGTCGTCGACTTGAACGCATTGAAGGCATATTTAGAAGAAAAGCCCTTTCTGGTATCGGTGATGGCGGCGAACAACGAAATCGGCACGGTCCAGCCGGTCAAGGAGATCGCGAAGCTCGCGCACGAAAGAGGGGCGCTCGTACATACCGACGCGGTACAAGCTGTCGGGAAGATTCCGATTAATGTTCGTGAGCTGGGGGTGGATATGCTTTCTGCTTCCGCGCACAAGTTTTATGGCCCAAAAGGCATCGGATTCTTCTATTTGCGCAAAGGGGTGAAGGTGCTTCCAATCGTTCAAGGCGGCGGCCACGAACGCGGGTTGCGTTCCGGGACGGAAAATGTGCCGGGTGCTATCGCTATGGCGTTGGCGCTAAAAATATCGACCCGACTGTTCACTCGGACGCACTACCGATATGAGCGGTGGACGGCCCAAATCCTGAGTAAATGCGGAGAAATCGGCGGTTTTCGTTTAAACGGACATCCCCAGCAGCGGGTCCCCGGTCTATTGAGTTTGAGTTTTAAGAGAATCAATGGCGAAGCGTTGATGGAACTGCTGGATATGAACGGCGTCGCGGTTTCTACGGCATCCGCCTGCCAATCTCACTCAGCAAAAAGGGGATACTCGCACGTGATTCAGAGCCTCGGGATCGATGAAGAATACGCCAACGGGACGATTCGTGTGTCGTTGGGCGTGGAAAACGTGCAGGAAGAGGTCGATTTCTTCTGTGAAATCTTGAAAAAATGCGTGCTGCAGTTGAGGGGTTACCGAAATGGTCAATAAATACTCACCGCTCTTAACCGACCATTTTATGAACCCCAGGAATATCGGGCGACTAACGGATTACACCTTCAAGGTCGAATCGGATCACCTGAAAGACGGAGACCAGATCGTTTTCTACGTTGACCTGGAAAACGGCCGCGTAAAAGACATCTCCTACAAGATACAAGGCTGTCCTCGAGTTATCGCCGCCAGCTCTTTCACGAGCGAGCTCGTGAAAGGGAAAACGATCTCCGAGGTCTTGGAAATAAAAGAAGACGCGATCGCGGAACGGTTGGGCATCACCGATCCATCCTTCGTTTGTATCAGGCTGCCGCTAGCGACCCTACAGCGGAAATTGAAAGAATACGTTTCGGGGTGACGAACCGATGTTCGCCCGCCGACTGATCTCGACGATCTCTCAGCAGCCCTTTCCCTTTTCGAGGATCGAAGAATACGCGGATAACGGTGAGGCTTTAGAAGTCCAGTTAGAAGGCGTAGAGCACGCGAAAATCCGCACGGAACAGGCCGGCGTCTTGAAACGATACGCCAATTTCATCCCTTTTAACGATCCCAAGGCCACCTATTCCTTAGGAGAAGGCGACACCCCGCTACTGGAAGCGGACGCGAGTTTGAAGGCAGAGACCGGGATCGAGAATCTCTGGATCAAGGATGAAACCCGTAACCCCACTGGCAGTTTCAAGGACCGGGGGTCTTTGTTTTGCCTATGGATGGCGGACGAGATGGGAGAAAGCGCCCTGGCGACGGTTTCAACGGGCAACATGGGCCATTCGATCGCGGCCTACGCGGCCCGTTCGGGAAAGAGAGCGCTCATCTTCGTTCCGGAGTTCGCCCCGATGGAAAAGGTCTTGCCGATGGCGTTCTTCGGCGCGGAGGTCTTTCGCGTCCGATCCCCGCATTACTCCGAGATGAAGAGCAAAGTGCTCGAAACCGCTTCCGCACGCGGGGTACGAGTGGTGACGGGAAACGGGCCGATCCGTTGTGAAGGGTACAAATGCTTGGCTTTTGAACTCTACGAACAATTGAAGGGACAGGCACCGGACTACATCGCCCTTCCGATATCCGCCTGCGGGCATATCAGGGGTATCTTCAAAGGCTTTCGCGAGCTGATGGCCGCCGGTTTTCTCACACGACTACCGGCTATGGTGGCGGTCCAGGCCTCGCGGAACGCGCCCATCGTCCAAGCGATCCAAAGTGAATCGGGCGAGATCCATCCCTTTCCGGTTTACCCCACGGTGGCCGAAGCGATCACGAGCACGAACCCGCCGGGCGGTTCCGAGATCGTGGAAAAGGCGAAACGGTATCGCTGGCCGGCCGAAACGGCGACGGAGGAAGAGATCATCAAAGCCCACCAAAGGCTAGCGATGAGCGGCTTTTTCGTGGAACCCTCCTCCGCGACGGTACTTCCCGCGTTAAAAAAACTTCGTCGAAGAGGTGTGATTCCCCCTGAGTCGTGTGTGGTCATGGTTCTGACCGGCTCTGGGATGAAAGACCTCTCGTTGTTGCCACGGAAAGCAGCGGACACCCGTGTCGTGGGTCTGGAAGACCTGGAGAAGGTCTTGTCCGAACGATCATAGGAGGAGAAAATGTCCAAGCCAGATCGAATAGACGGTCACTTCGATTTACTGATGTCGCTTGATCATAGAAGGCGGATCGGTCAAAAAAACGTTATAGAAACGCAGTTTCTCCCTTCTTTTCGGGCGGGAGGGTTCACCGGAATGATCGCGTCGGTTTTCATAGAGGACCGATTCTTACCCGAGATGGGATTACGAAAGGCCTTAGACCAGATTGGGAGCTTGTATGAAGACCGCCGGGAGAGCCAAGGGACGTGGGATATCTGTAAGACCTATGAGGATTACGAGCGATGTCGACAAGCCGGGCGTTTCGGTTTCTTCCTTTCGTTGGAAGGAGCCGACCCCTTGATGAACGACTTGGGTCTCCTCAGGGTGTTCTACGAATTGGGAATCCGATTTTTGGGCCTCGTCTGGAGCCGTCGGAATTACGCTGCGGATGGCTGCCATTTCAAACCGGTTTCGGAAGGCCGAAAGGGCGGTCTGACGGATTTTGGGGTAGCGTTGTTGAAAAAAGGGGAAGAGTTGGGGATGATCATCGACGTGAGCCACCTGAACGACGAAGGGTTTGAGGACGTCTACGCCTACGCGAGTAAACCGTTCATCGCCTCACACTCCAATTGCCGGGCGTTGATGGACACCGCCAGGAACCTTCGGGACATCGATATTCGACGGATTGCCGAAATCGGCGGGCTGATCGGCGGCAACGCAGCGAACATTTTTATCAAAGACCCTCCTCGTGAAGCCACCGTGCGGGACTTCGCAAAACATCTGGCCCATATGAAACGCCTAACCGGCATCGATCACGTGGCTTTAGGGTTTGATTTCTGTATACACCTTAGGGAAGACAGTCCGAGGCCTTCGTCTACGGATACCGGCGGTATACCCGTCTTTAGAGAGATCATCGACGGCCATCCGGAACTGACCCGTTTGGAAGAGGCGTTGCGAGAAGAGGGGTTCAACCCGGAAGAGATCGAAAAGGTCTTCGGAGGCAACTACGCGCGGTTCCTCCGCGCTCACCTTTCGCAGGCATAGGATCCGGAATCTCTAAAGCCGGGCCGTTAAAGCCGCCCGTCGGACGGGGAAGGCCCTTGAACGGTCATCCAAAAACAGACCCCGTACAGTCCGGGTATGTGAAACAGGGGGTGCCTGGGCACACCGATCCAATCGTCGCCCAGCATCTTGTGTATCTCCGTCGTCAGTGATATATTGTGTACGGGGGCGTCGCACCCCGTTTCGTCGTACCACAACCCCGTTTGCAAACGTAAAGAAAAATGACCGTCGGAGGAAAAATCGCCTCCGGTGGGCTGTAACGCGATAAGCGCTCGGCCCGAGTTTTCACGCTGCGACTGCGACAGCAGCTCGGACAGGGAATGCTCGGACGGTTGGTAGGCGAGGTGCGGGTAATCCATAGAGGGAACGGAGTCATATTCGGCTTGGGCCGCGCCGGTTAAAGGCAAAAAAAACCTCGTTGCCGTCATTTTATCGGTAAAAGGCATCCGGAAGACGCCGCTTTCGATCAGAAGGCACCGGTCCTCGGGGTTTGTCGTCCCTTCCATATCGAAAAAGGCGTTAAAGAATTGGTCTTTCCTGTTTCTCGACTGATAGAGTGTCAACCCGTCTGCGAAGACTTTTTCGCCCATTCTGCCGGCGTATAAAGAAGAGCCGGACCCGTATGAGATACCGTTGAGGGTTTCCCAAAGCGTTTTATTGTACAGAGGGTCGTTGAAGAAAAAGAGGACCGGAATCCTTCCTTCGGGAGCGCAGGGCTTCTGTCCGAGCCCGTCGCAGAGCATCCGAAGGGCATCCAACGCCGCGCGCTTGTCAAAACTCGGTAATCTGAAAGAAAGCGTTCCATCTTTTACGTTTTCGGAGTCTTTTCTTTTTAGGGTTAGGTAGAATTCAAAGTACCTGGCCTTGTGATAGAGGTCGAGCCCGACTGTATTCCTGAGATGGCGGCTTTCGCTGATATAACGGATGTCGTGAACGAAAGAGCAATCGGGAAATCGGCGGTTTTGCTCTCCCAGCATCTCTTCGACCTCCCAGAGAAAATCGTACGCATCCATATCCGTCTCGATGTATTCACGCTCTTCGTGTTTGTCCGCGGTCGGGGAGGCCGTGTACACGACGCCCATATCCAGACGTTTTTTCGCTTCTTGGGTTAACCCTTCTTCGTCGAATTCGCCCAACGCGCCGGCTATACCGATCTTTCCATTCTCGTACAAACGGACGCTACCCCGAGTGATCTCTCTCGATCGGGTGGAATCGATGGCACCCCCTCGCAATCGGGCGCATATCTCGCCCACAGTTTCTACGTACGCTTCCCTGATCATACGAGATCAACCCACCACATCGATCTCGGAAATCCGCACATAGGGGCCTCCGAAATCGATCGGCAATCTCAATTGGTCTCTCTTCGAACACGTGACGAACGGATTCTCGCCGAGACTCGCTCGATCCGATATCCCGTCGATTTTAAATAGGGTGCCAAAGGAATTTCCGGTTAGCAGCGAAATTTTTACCGGCTCGGCGATCGTTCCCCTTCGAATCCGATAGGCGATGATCGGAGAAACCGTAAAGTTGGTGGAGCCGAAGCCACTTTTGATCGTATCGATGAGAAAGCCATTGTCCACTTCGCCGATGAGCGAGCACAGCGGTGTTTTTCCGGGTTCGATGTAGGTGTTGGTCATCCGAACGATCGGTTCATACTCAAAACTGATCGCCCTCGCGTTTCCGGTGAGGTTTTCACCGAAGTCGACGGCTGTGGATGCGTTGTGCAGCCTCCCAGCCATCACACCGTCACGGATCAGATAGGTCTTCCGGGCCTTCGTCCCCTCATCGTCGAACGGGGTGTAGCCCATCCCCAAAACGCCGCCGTCATCGACGATCGACAGGTTTTTGTGGGCGACTTGCTTTCCGATCACCCACCGATCCTTTAGTGTCTGGTCTCCTTGGTAAGTGTCCGATTCGCTGAGGTGTCCGAAGCTTTCATGCGCGAAAACGCCCGCGGCTTGGGGGGAGAGAATGACCGGATAACGACCGGACTCGACGCTCTTCGCGCGTTTGAGGAAATCGGCGGAACGATTCAGCGTGTTCGCGAACTTCCGATCTTGAGCTTCCATATCTCGGTAAACGTGTGCGCCATAGCTAAAGGAATCTTTGATCTGGTTGCCTTTCGCGCTCATCTCATAGGAAAACAGAAGGCCTATCTTTTGGTAATCGAAAGAGCAATCCGCGCCTTTGGAAGAAATAAAACGCTTATTTCGCAATTCATCGACATAGCGCGCCGTCCAGAGCCGGATATGGTCGTAGCTGTCGATGATCGGGAAGTAGTGAGAGAGCAGGTCATACTTTTCTTTTATCGTTTTCGAAGAAACGGACTGGGGGCCTGAAAATTGTCGGAGGGTTTCCCGATGGGCTTCCAACTTCTGCACCACCGGGTGTTCGGACACGGCCTGTGAGGGGGTGGTTAGGCTGGCCAACCGATCGATGTGTTCTTGAACGGCGTCCACGGATGACGTGGCCGAATAGTACCAACGCTTGCCGTCGAAAACGCGTACAAATGCGGCTTCATAGCGTCTTTCCAGCATTTCCTGGACGTCGCCGAACCCGAAGGCGATCCTCGTTTGAAACACCTCTTCGATTCTGACGTCGCAATACAACGAATCAGGAAATTCGAACATCCCCCACCTCCCTCTTTCAGTTCACGATGGCTTGGAATCAGGACTCTCTTTCATTGTACAAGTCCAGGCAAACCCAATGTCAAGCAGAAATAGCCGGACATTTGGGTAAAAATTTCGTAAAACGTCGGGTTTACCCCATCTTCTGCCCTTTGTAGACCCAAAGCGAAACGATCGAATCCTTTCGGAAACGGTCCAAGAGATCGGGAGTGACCTGAATCTCCGCCAGACGGGAGGATTCGATCTTCTCGAGCTCTGAGAAGGCCAGTTGTATCCGTTCCAGATCGAACATACGGCGGTACTTCCGGTAAGCGGGCAGCAGCTCGGCCTCTTCGGGCTCGAAATAGAGATAGGAGCCGAGCCAATAGCCCTCGTTTTTCAACAATGGGAGCACGTTTTTCACGGGGTAGAAGTCATTGTCGAAATTATGAGCGCTGGATCCGAACATATCGAAAACACAATAGACGGACTCTTTGCGCAAGGGAAGCTCGTTGAAGTCGGCGCAGATGAAGATCAACCGTTTATTCGGATAATGTGTCTCGAAGTGCTTCTTCGCATATCGGACGAGCGACAAGTGATTCTCCGCCATAATATAGGTGACTTTGTCCGGCAGTCTGTCGATAAATCCCATCAGGAAAAAGCAGAAGCCAGAACCTATCTCCAAGACGCTTAACGGGCGGTTTTCGAAAGCCACGCGCCGCATCACCCAGTCAAAACCTTTTTTCGTGAAACTGATGAAAAGCGGGTCGGTGCTATCCAGATAAGCGCGAACGGGGTTCTCCTCTTGCAGGTAGGAGGGGCCGCCCTCCGCGCCGGAAGAGGGCGTGATAACGATGCCGTCTTCGATACTGGCTTGATAGCCACAGGAGCACACCAATTCGCCTTGATAGATCATATTGCCCTCAACGGAAGCCTTGCCCACTTCCAACGGCTCGGCACACCGCGGACAGGCGAAGGCGCTGAAAAAGGATATCGGAATACCCAACGGTCTGTAGACGGTGAGCTTCTGAGTTTGAAGCTGAGCGATCTCTTCGTTAATGAGCGATAGCGCCTCATCGAGAGCAGTTTTTTCCAGCAGCAGACCCTCTCGCTTCTTGATGAAGTAAGACTCGAAGTAGTCTCTGTCCTTTTCGTCAACCAATTGCGTTAACCGATGGAGAGAAAAGAGCATCTTGATCTCGGTGATCGTGAATCGCATCTTTTTGAAAACGAGGATTCTTTCTATATCCTCCTCACAACTGCGATCGAAGGCGTACTGGTTATGGATCTTTTCCGGTAACAACAACCCGTTCTCGATATAATACCGAACGGTATCGATGGAAATATCGTACTTCTGAGCAAAGTCACCTATCCTCATACGGAACCCAGCCTGCACCTCCGTAAGGGGAACCGCCAAGACTGACCCCCACGTCTCTCACACAAGCAACAAAAAAAAACCGACTTCGCCTAATCGGTTCAACAGACAGCGCCCTCGATTATACAACAAAACCGCGCGCTTTCGATACGGTATGGGGAGCGCCGACTGGGCGCGCCGATCTTTAGATTCGCGTGTTTTCTGGGAACGCTGAACTTCAGTTCGGCAGGTGTTAAAGCTTACCAGACGCTCTCAAAAGGCAGCGCTATCTGCGGACTGCCAGATCGTTTGGTGGGTCAACTCGCCGGTTTCGTCGATGAGGAGGCGTTCATAAAACGGGGGTTGGATCAAAAACGGTAAGACTTTTTGGAAGAGCGATTGCACCGCCCCGTAGTAGCCGTCTTGCAGCCCGCCTAAGAGGAAACGCGAGACCTTCAACTCCGAATCTTCCTCCTGCAGCGTCATACCTAAGCCCCCGTGCCAGTGGCCGTGTAAGAAATAAACGGGTTGGTCTCGCGTCGGTGACGTTTCAAGTAGTCTGACAACAAGAGAGTACAGCGATGGACTGTGCGCCAAGACGAACAGAGCGGTGACCTCGGGCGCGGACAAGGCATCGGCAAGCCAGCAGTCCAGCTCGGCTCTGTCCAGCGTTTGGGAGAAGTCACACAAGAGGATGAACCGTAAACGAACATCCCCTTTTTGATAGTCAACGATCCGGTTGAAGAAAGAGCCCGCGGTTTCCTGAGTGGATGGAAAGAGGAACAGCCAATCCAACTCGGTGGTTTCGTAGGCTGAGCCGATATCGCGGTTACCCGGAACGAACAGGGAAAGGACAGAATCGGGTATCCGGTCCCAGTAATGCGCGAAACGATCGATCTCCTTCAGCGCGAGCGCCCGCCCTCTTTTACCGTCGATCGCATCCCCGGTGTGAATCACGATGTCCGGTCTTTTGTCGTTCACCTCGTCGATGAACCACTCCAGTCGCGCTTCCAAGGCGGAATCACCGTACTTCAGGTGATTGTCGGTGACCCAGAAGATGCGGACTGGTTCGGATGCGAACAGAGGGGATAGACAAAGAAAAAGGAGAAGTACAAATAGAAAGAACCGGTATCTCTTTTGCGTCATACTCGACTGATAACCTCCATCAGGAATGGACAAAGAGCAGATCGCAGGGTCGAAAAACCACTTACGCCGCAATAATGCCATAGACCCATCGCGGCGTAAGCGTTTCTTTTCTCGCGACGGCGCATACGCGTTCGAGAATGGGAAAGAGCAGATCGCGAGACTGCGTGGGCTTCCGAAGTCAGCCCGCTGGTTACCCCGCAATTAACCTCTTAGTTATGTCACCCCATAGCTTGAACCACACCGGATTTTCTCTTCCATTGAGGTCAAGAAGACGCTCGGGGGAATCTCCTACTTTTTCGAAACCTGCGCCAGATGAAGTCGTACGAGTTGTTCCTCGACTAGAACGGCTATCTTCCCGTATCCACTGTGTTCCTGTTTCAACAGGTATCGATCGGGGTCCTCTATTTCGTTACCAATCGGCCATAGATTACAAAAACGAGTTTATGGTGCGCAGATCAGCCTCTATGCGATCAGAACGGCAATAGAAAGCGGGATGATCGGCTTCATCTTGCGTTCGACCAAACAAGGTCAATCTCTCTACAAAAGCTTCGGATTCACGGAGATAACCGTGGTACGTTACCTGTTCCTAAACATCGAATAGACGTTCTTAAGCCATTATTCGATTATGATAACACGAAGCTCGCCGAGCGAATAATTCTACTCAAAAAGAGGTTGCATATTTGGGCACTATTCAGTTGTTTCCCCCGCTGTAACCGTTAATGCTTGTAATGGTTTATGGGGTATTGTTTTTTATTGAAAATGGCTTTCGAACGGATAAGACATTGACACTATCCAACGTGACACTATACCGCGCGTAGAATTGTCTTGTTGCACCAGGAGTGTCGGAGTGTCTTCTAGCTATACCTTCCGCTTCAATTATCCAAACGGGATTACCGTCAGGATCTGTATACAATCGGTGATTCGTAGGTTGTGAGTCACACCCTTCAAACACGACAGAACCGTATAAGTAAGGCTGAATATTGTCTGTTCCGACCGCAGTAATAAAATCAGAAGGCAGAGTGATCGAGATTTTTCCCGTAATCCTATCGCCTTCGTTGACCAACTCAGGTGCGAGCGAGATGAGACTATCGTTAATCGTCAGAGCTTGTAATATATCGAACTCAGTCGTTCTTGATCGTTTTAAATCCCCAGAAAAAGCGACGAGTTCCAAGCGATAATTTCCCGAAGCGGCGGTGTTTGATGCAATAACCCAATATTCCGTAAAGACAATGTAATCTCCATTCATAGAAGTACTTGGCGGCGATTCACGTACGATATTTGGAGGTGCGATTTCCGCATTCGATACATTCGTAAGCGTGGCAAGAGTAGATGGTACGCGATACGGATTATTAAACGCATATTCGAATTTGAACCTGACTTTTTCATCTCTGAACAACAGAGAACCCCCGTCGGCAATACTAAGATCCCTCGTTTGCAAATCCCCTTGAACGACGTTGAACTTTCTTTCCGTTACGTACCCTACATTTGGGTTTGCGGAAGAGGTCGCAGTTGCCACGAGGGTGAACGAAGCGGGTTCAGTAAAGACTATCGGAGGATCGCCGGAATATACGATCCAATCATCGTTTTCTGAAAGAATAAGGTCTCGGGTTAAAGGTGGCTCTGATGACCCCTCTTCCCATAAGGCTATCGTAACATGTGTTACGACTGGCGGGACTCGTATGAGTCGAACGATCGGCTTTATCACTTGCCCGACAAACAACGGGTCTATTGTTGAAGGTTGGATGATTTCAACCCGAGGTGTTGAAGGATACACATTTAACTGTTCGCCAGAAGATGTCGCCAACACGGAACTCGGATTAGTGTTCAGACAATAGATAGTCGGTGTCGCCCAAATGCTCCCCACTTTTGAGAAAACCACCTGATCGAAAAGCGCGCTTGCCGGTATCGTAGTAGACGAAAGCGTTGGCGCGGCAATATACACCGCAGGATTAGGATTACCTTCTATTTCTAATCTTACTTGTATAAGGCTGTTGTCTGAAACCTTTTGGTCGTTATTAAAGACGACACGTAATTGTTCTTGCTCGTAAATAAAGTAAGTGCCGTTAGTAACATCCGAAGGGAACCGTAAATTCGAAAAGGATGGAAGAACCACATCGAAGGTTTCTTGTCCTTTTGCAATAAAATTACCGTTTCCTGTAGCCTTTACTTCGGCGGTTACCGTAGCGGCTTGGGTGCCTTTTAGATTGAACAAAGCCTGCACCGGTAGATCGATCAGGATACTGGGTTCGTTTGCGGTAACGGTTAAGTCGTAGGTACTTAGTGAACATAAGTACTCATAAGACCCGGTAAAGAATTCCGGAATTTGATCGATCTCTAATCGGACTCTGGGTTCTTTCGCTTGTATGAAGGCAACGTTGCCAACCGAAGTGATTCTGACCTGCGGGTTAAAGGGTACCACGGTTAACGTGGCTCGCTTCGTAGTCAACGGGTTAGTCCCAGAGAGATCGGAAGTATCGTAGATTGAGATGACGACCACCGGACTGCTCGGAATCGTCGGCCTGAATTTGAAATTATAGTACTTCGCCGAACTGCCACTGACGTCAGATGAATATGGAGTCGGGTCGATCTCTCCCAAATTGCTATTCTCGAGAAGGACTCTTGGACTTTGTATGTTCATTCCCTGCGGGATTGTCACGGTCACGCGCAGCGACCCTTCGTAACCGGCTAAGTACTGCTTCGAGGTATCGATAGAGACTCCTACTGTCGAAGGAGGAATAGCGTAATCACTGTCGGAACGCATAACTGGTAGGTCTATCTGCGGTACCTGGTTCAACGTGACTGACGCGTAGACCGTAAAGGTTCCCGGTTGACTGATATAGAACGGTTTATTGTTCCTGAATGTCGTATTATTGTTGTTGGTGGGTGACGCCCCAATAGGTACAACACCGGGAATAGAAACCCCCGTCGCGTCAGTGATGTACATACGAACCGATAGGTTCGAGACGTTGTTCGGGTTTTCCAATTCCAATAGGAAATACAACGGGGCTCCGATAAATAGCTGGCTTGGACTGCCTTCTAGCGCGAAAGTCTTTTTTCGGATTTCCGCGGACAATACTGTGAAAGTCCGGCTGTTGACACCGACAGAAAGCCCGGCTGTCGTCGCAGTGGCGATGATGGTATAGACTCCCTCCGTCACGAAAGGCTCGATGGGATCGGTATAGCGTGTGGCGCGTTGATGCTCAAGATAGACAGCATCTTTGTAAATCTCGCTGCCCTTCCAAATCGCATAACTGAAAGAATCGATCTTGTCGCTATTCGGGATGCCATCCACTGAGAATAACAGAGTGATTGGCCGTCCCACCGTGATCCTGTCGATTGCTGGAGACGCTTCGATACTGATACTTATATCTGGCGCTTTTACCTCTATGGTAAGTGTTAAGACCTTCGTGTTCCCACTGATAGTGACAGCAGTTGCGGTGATCGTGTAAGATCCGGCGACACTGAACTTAGGAGGAGTATGGGTATACGTAAAGCTTCCCATCTGCGTGGGCGCCGTTTCCGTCTGATGGATAGCAGATCCGGAGCTGATGCCGTAAGTGAAGGATTTGATCGGATCGACAACTGTGGCGCCCGTCACCGTAAACACAAGCGAGAAGGCTTCCCCGGTTCGTATCTTATCGATCTCTACTGGAGTAGCCGAAATCCCAACATTCAGTTGCGCTGCGGCCACCCTCACCTCCGTCGCCAATTTGGTTTCCGTCGCTTGGCTGCCGATCACCCCGCTCAAACGAAAGGAGATATCGTATAGGCCCGCTTCTTTCGGAATCCATTTTTCTTTCGTGACGAAGGTGTAGGCATCGGACGGAGTGCGCTGCAACGGATAGGTTTCCGCCACCCCTCTCTCGTCTGAGGAGCCCCTGCGCGCGATCGCGACCTCGCCATTGATGGGTATCGCAGCGGGTAGGTCGGCGCCCATATACACTTCTATGCGCGTCGGATCATAGGCGTTCGGAGGTTTCCCGCTGTCCGTGACGTATTTGTACCCAGTTATGCGCAAGTTCGGGGATCTCAGGGTGAAGGTCGCGGTCGTGGTGATCTCCTCCCCGAAGCTGTCCCGTATCTTCGCCCGTGCTTTCTTTATTCCTGGGCTCATATCGAGCGTCGATTTGGTCGCGACATAGATCACGCTTCCGCCGGCTCCGATCGTTCTCACCCAGCTCAGCGCTTCCTCTTCGACGCTCATCTCCAAAACCGTTAACGAAGCGTTCGGGTTTGCCGTGTCGGGAGAGAGCTTCAAGGTGACAGGATTTCCGATATACGTCTCTTCCGGCTCGACCGTAAACACCATCGTCGGTTTTGGAGCATCCACACGGAAGGTGCAAGACTTCGTGTATTGATCATCACCCCATTGGATGAGCGCGATCGCCGTATGAACTCCGGCCACCGCGGGGCGATAGGTCCCAGTATAGATGTAGCCGGCTTGCGAAATGCTACCGATTTTGTACGGGGTTCCACCGTTTGGAGCCGTCACCGCGATCTCCACCACCGGGACGATCCCTCCGGGATTTTGAGAGGGAGGTGTGACCGATAGGACCAACGAAACGCTCGAACCGAGCATCAGCACATTCGGGTAGGCGGAGAGCGCACCAACCGTGGGTCTGACGATGCCGGTCGGATCCTTCACCTGGATAGAAGCCGTCGCGGTGGCCTGATTTCCCGCAGTGTCCGTGGCCGTCACCTGTATCGTCCGAGTCCCCGTCCCTTCGGGCGTCCATTTCGCGAAATAGAAGGCGTTGTCATAGGTCAGTGGGTTGAGGGTCAGGTTATCCTCAAGAACGGAAAGACCAGGGATACCGGCTAAGTCAGAATCGGAATCTTGAACCAAAAAGGAAAGATCCGTTTGAACGTTCTTATAGGCGACGCTGGGCATATACAGCTGGATCCTTGGCGGCGTCTTGTCGATCTTGTACCCGATGACCTCGATCTCGTCACTCTGACCGGTAGCGCCCCAGCTATCCGTGGCGATAGCCTTCAGGTATTTTTTCCCGTTCAACACCGTGTAAGTGAGGGTTTTTTTGTATGAGCTCTCTCCAATACCTGGAAAAGCGCTCGCAGTTGTGTTGTTCACCAAAAACCGCGCGTTGTCTATCAATGCGCCGTCATAGGTGTCAATCTTCAGCAAGTAGGATTTGGACTCGTCTATTGGAAAAGACCCCGCGGGTCCTTCCAAGGTTACTTTTGGAGCTCGGTGGCTCTGAATCGAGAGGTCTACTTCGTCCGTGGTGACGATATTGTTCCCATTGGTCACGGTGAGCGTCACCTTTTCGGATCTCGTCGCTTTCAAGTTGTAACGAAGAGAATAGGTGGGGACCATCGGGTCAAACTGATAGGTCTTTTTTATGCCGGAGAGGGATCGAAGCTCGATCCGCTTGATGTAGGAGATGTTGTCGGTGATCTGCGCGCTCAGGGTGACGTTCTCGTCTGTGAAAGGGGTCAATTGTTTCGGGTGATTCCAGCCGATGCGCGCAGGCTCGTTGCTCCTCGGGGGAGTCACTTCCACATACTTGTTGGAGCTGCTGCCGACGTATCCGTAACTGTTTTGGGCGAACCCTCGGATAATGTAGGTTCCGATGGACAAGGGCAATCGAGTCGACTGCCTTTGTCCTTCCAATTCATACTCCGTACCGTTCACGGTGACCCAACGGCGAATGACCGCCGACTCGGACTCATCGGCGATTACCTCGAAGGTGTAATCATTTCCATTTTCGTTGACCCGAGACACCTTCACGGAAACGTTAGGCGGTGTGAAGTCCTCGGTTTCGATATAGGTCTCTTTGGACGGCCACCATATTGCGTTCCCGTTTTGCCGAGTTCTTCCGGGTGTTTCGATAAAAAAACCGAACTGCGAAGAGTGGAGTTTGATAGAGAATTCGTGAGAACCGACGTTCTCCTGCATATACGATCTTTCTTCTCCCGTGACGAAGTTTTTGGTCGTCAAACGGATGTAGGGGAGCTCTTTCCTCGGAGTCGTCGAGACGAGGACTTTCAACACCTGCCCTATGTAGGAAGGGGTTTCGGGTGTCATCGTCACCTTGATCCTTACCGATCGAGAGGTCCCTCCAAAAAGGTCTTGTAATACGCAAGAGCTGAATAGCAGCAAAAAGAAAAGTATGATAAAAGCCACCATCGCGGTTTTTTTCATCGTTCTCACTCCTCTCTCGCGAGACTTCCCGGCGTCCGGCCCTTTCTTACCCGTCTGTATTATTTAGACGGTTTCTCGCCGAAAAAAGATCTCGCGCGCCGGTTCGACACCGGCGTTCACTTCCAGAACAGAATCGAGCTCGCGCGGATGTTACCGTTTTCGTCCTGCGCCTCCAAGTAGACCTTAATCTTCTCTCCGATTTGTAGTGTCGGGTTCCCACCATACAGCGGATCGGACAAGAAAAACTGAAACTTTTGTTCGAAACGCGTTCCATTTCCTAAAGGCAGGAACGACACCTGTAAAGGGTAAGGGGTGGCCGTCGTACCGGACGCCGTGGCCACCGGCTCTTTGATCGCGTAATAAGTCGGTCTGATAATCTCTTCCCACGTGGTGCCCAAACTGGTGTCGTCGGTCACCGTCACGACGAAAGGCAAAGATGGATCATCGACGACCAGCTCTGAAATAGTAATCACCGGTGGTATATCGTCTTCCCAAACCGGGGTTGCCAACACCGTGATCGCTTTCCGCCCGAAACATTGTATCCCCTTGTGAATGGCCGTCACGGTGATTTCGTGATTTCCGATTCGCGCATTGGTGTACATCGACTCCAAAGCGTTCTGGGGGAACTGCGCGTTCGAGGGGTAGATGTTCCAAACCGGCACGGAATCGAAGGTGTAGTCGGTGTCGATCGTGAAACGAATCGTGTCTCCCACACGGTATTCAGACAACAACGCATTCCCGCCGATCTTTTCATCGATGATCTTCAGAGATTCGTACTGGGTCACGCCCAACTGAAAATAGACCGGCCCGAGTTTGGCCTTATTGCCCATATTGTCCGAGGCAACGACGTACAGGCTGTACACGCCGTCGGGGAAGGCGTTTTGTCGAAGTCGAATCGGGATCGTCGCGTTCATTTCGATCAGTGAGTCGCAGGGGTACACACCGGAAAGCTTCTTCCCTTCCCCCTCTACGGTCCAGGAAAGCTCTTTCAAACCGCTTGCCTCGTAGTTGGGCTTATCCGGGAGGTCTTTCACCGACAGGAGTAGATAGAACTCATCCATGACCTTAAAATCGAAAAAGAAGTCTCCCGGCTCCTGCGGTTGGAAATCGTAGTCCAAAAAAACGGGCGGCGTCGTGTCCGGATAGGCCGAGCTGATCGTCGATGTCGCGAAGACGAAGTCCTGCTCATCGTCCTGATATCGGCCCATCACCATACGCAGCTCGTTCTCCCCCTTTTTCATCCCTTCGAGCGCTACGTTGGCGATACAGATCAAACGGTTTTTCGCGCCCGTCGTGAAGATTTCGTGCGGCGCATACCAGAAGGTAGATGTGATGTCTTTCCCGTTTAAATAGAAACGGGTTTTTTCTCGCAACGCGCCGACCGTGTCGTCGTTGAAGATGGGAGATTGCGCATCCCACAGCTGCATCCAAAGGTACGCCAGGTTCTTCTCGAATGGAATCAAGGTGGCTTCGTCTGTCGTGTAAAACTCTATCCTTTCGAGGACGGGTGGTGTGGGATCAGCGATTTTCAAAGAGCGTTCGTATGTTCGAACGTTCTTATAGAAGTCCGTCACCGTCGCATAGAACGAGAAATGTCCGGCGTTGTCTTCGGAATAGAAAAGGCAGGTCGCCGTCCGTGTGTTGGCCGCTTCGGTTCCCAACCAATAGGCATTGTCCTCCGTCCGAAAGGCGGACAATTCCAGCTTGATCACCGGCAACCGCCCTTTGTAGGCGAAATCTACGACAAAAGACGCCGGCGCAGTGAACGGCCCCGATAGGGGCCTACCGGTCTCGGGATCCAAAAACTTGAATATTCCGTATTTCTCGGCATTACCGGTCGATTGACCGCTTAATCCCCTCCCCGTAAGCAACACGCAAGAGGTCATAACCAGAACGAGTATGAGAAAAACCGACGACCAAAAAACAGGACGCCAACCTTTCCGTTTGGCTTCGTACATCGCAACCACCTCGTTCTATTTTTCTGCGACTTCCGGCATTGTCCCTTATTTTATCGGCAGAATCCCTTTGATTATAAAGGAACGCCGGTTAGAATCCCCTTAGATACCCTGTAGGTGATTACCCTCGCGGGGATCGCGGCGTAAGCGCTCCTTCTTTTCGCGACGGCGCGATACGCTTTTCACAGGCGAATCGTTGGGCTTCATTAGTATCGCGGGGTCCCTTCGGTTACCCCGCGATAACCTCGCTCGGGCATCGCGGCGCCCCTACAGTTATCGCGGCGTAAGCGCTCTTTCTTTTTGCGACGGCGCGATACCCCGACTTCGTCGCTGTGTAAAGAGAACAAAAGGGGGATCGCGGGGTCCCTTCGGTTACCCCGCGATAACCTCGCTCGGGTGTCGCGAGACTTCGTGGGCTTCCGAAGTCAGCCCGCTGGTTACCCCGCGATAACCCCGTTCGGGCATCGCGGCGCCCCTACAGTTATCGCGGCGTAAGCGCTCTTTCTTTTTGCGACGGCGCGATACCCCGACTTCGTCGCTGTGTAAAGAGAACAAAAGGGGGATCGCAGGGTCCCTTCGGTTACTCCGCGATAACCTCGCTCGGGTGTCGCGAGACTTCGTGGGCTTCCGAAGTCAGCCCGCTCGTTACTCCGCGATAACCCACACCGACATCGCGGCGCAAGCGCTCCTGCTTTTCGCGAAGGCGCGATACCCCGACTTCGTCGCTGTGTAAAGAGAACATAAGGGGGATCGCGGGGTCCCTTCGGTTACCCCGCGATAACCTCGCTCGGGTGTCGCGAGACTTCGCGGGCTTCCGAAGTCAGCCCGCTGGTTACCCCGCGATAACCTTCACGGGGATCGCGTGGTAGCGTTGGTTACCCGCGATGACCCACGCGGTTATTTTTCGAAGAATTTTTTCAAGGCCGCTTTGATGAGTTCTTCCATACCCCACTGCTTTTTCTCCGAGAAGAGTTCTCTCAGCACCCGGCGGGATTGAACGGGGGAATACCCCAGCGCTTCCAGCGCTTCGGTCGCCTGCTGGAAAAGGGAGAGGTCCAAAGCGTCGCCTTCGGCCTGCGTCTCTTCCAGGAGCGGGAGGACCTGTTTCACTTTAGATTTCAACTCCAACACGATGCGCTCCGCGGTCTTTTTCCCAACGTTCGGCAGCGTGCTGAGATAGGTCAGATCGTTTTCCAAGATACTCCGGGCGATCTCGCGAACGGAGGCGTCGTAGAGGATTTTCATCGCCGTCTTCGCACCGAGCCCGTTGACCGTCGTCAACAGCTGAAAAAAGGCTCTCTTCTCTCTCTTTAAAAAACCGTACATACGCCATTCGCTTTCGGAAGGCTGGAATATCACGAACGCCTTCACTTCCACATCACCGGTATCGTAGAGCTCTTTATCCGCCCATATCTCGAAGCCGATGTCGTGGTTCTCGAGGATGATCAAGCCTCCCTCTATGCGTTCGACGATCTTTCCTTTGATGGAATGTATCATAATGAGCCCTTTCTTTTCTCGTTTTTGTAAGGGGAGGTAACTTTTGCGCGACTAACCGAAACACCGCGCTGCCTTACTATATCTACGCCCTTCGAAAAACGAGTCGCTTATTCGGTAACCGGCTTTTTGACAGCGAAGAACCAAGAGTAGGGTGGGAAATAGAGATGCCCCTCGGCGACCCCGAGCAGGTTTGTCCCCGCGGTCAGCGAGTTCGCGTAGATTTCCCACTCTCCGTCGGGAATTTTCTGGTCGCGCTCCGAATTCCCCAGGTGAACGCCGATCAGGAGCCACCCCTCCGTCTTTTTTCCTTTGAGCACGTAGAAGAAACCGTCTC
This sequence comes from Thermotogota bacterium ADurb.Bin062, assembly GCA_002071085.1. GTDB lineage: Bacteria > Thermotogota > Thermotogae > MWEM01 > MWEM01 > MWEM01. The sequence continues at coordinate 22,466 of MWEM01000020.1, forward strand.
TCCATCTTTCTATGGAGTACACGTTTCGGGCGATGGCTTTTCCGCTTTTCGGTCTTAGGAGCTCATATGTTTTTCGGAGCACCAAGAGCCCCCGCAGGTAGTGAAATACCTCCGCAAAGGTGTCTTTCCGCCCCCAATCGATGGCGTTGTAAAGGTCCCCCGATTGATACGAGTTCGATTGACCGTATTTCGTCCGACAGAATTCCTCGCCACTGTGAAAGAAGGGGATGCCATGAGACATAGCCACAAGGAAGTGGCAAAGTTTTACACGTGTCACCAATTCCGGAATAGAGAGGTCCGGGCGGCTCTTGCGCAGTTTGTCGAAAAGGGTGAGATTGTCATGGCAAGAATCGTACATAACCGTTTTCCAAGGGTCGCTATAGGACTTTTCTTCCCAGCTTTCCATAGACAGCATCCCTGTCAACACCTCATCCAATCGGTCAAACCGACCTGTGACGAAACCGGTCGATTCGTCGTCCGGGTAGCCTTTTATCGCGTCACGAAATCGATCGTTGAAAACGGCGATTGGCGCCTCTTTTTCGAAATCTCCCGTACTGCGTTCTAAAGGGTGCAAAGGGGTGCTCCCCCCTGTCCAGGGTTCCCCGTACAATAAAAGATGAGGATACTTCAAGCGCAATCCGCTGATCGCGCTTTGCATAGTGCCACGGTCGATCAACGCCATCAAGTCAAATCGAAAACCGTCGACATGATAGGTCTCTACCCAATAGCGTAAGGTTTCGCTAAAATAATGCTGAAACGCGGGGTGTTTGGTGTCGAATTCATTTCCACAGCCTGAACCGTTGGAAAAGGAACCGTCAATGTTCAGACGAAAGAGGGCCTCGGAAAATAAAGGCGTAAGAGAAAAGCCGTTCGGTTCCCAGACGTGGTTGTACACGACGTCCATAATGACGCCGATACCGCGGCTGTGGAGGGCTTGCACCAATTGCTTCATTTCCAGAATCCGTCGCGCGGGGTCCCGCGGATCGAGACTGTAGGACCCCTCCGGCACGGTATAACACAAAGGATCGTATCCCCAATTGTAGTCGGCTCGATGGGTGTCGTCCACCGATGCGAAGTCCTGTACCGGTAAGAGATGGACATGGGTGATCCCCAGCTCCACGAGGTGGTCTAAACCTGCCGTATGGCCCTCAGGGGTCTTTGAGCCGCCGAAGGTCCACGCCACGTAAGAGCCCTTGGCCTCCAAGTCGGTCCTCGGATCGACGGTAAAATCTCGGACGTGGGACTCATAGATAACGGCGTCGTTGTATTTGGGTAAAAACACGTGCGAATCAGTCTCCCAACCCGGCGGGTCCAAATAGCGACGATCCAATAGGACGGAGTGCCGCGAGTTTGTCGTGACCGAGATCGAGAAGGGGTCCAAGATTTCGTGAGTGGCTCCCCCCGACTCGACCAGGTATTTGTAGATCGTCCCGTGCAAATTGCCTGAAACCCGCAATCTCCAGACTCCTTGCAGTTCGTCTTCCGTATCTCGTTTCATCGAGAGCAGCCAGGAGGGTTTGAGCGCTTCCGGTCTATCGTAAAACAACAGGCTGACCTTCTTCGCGAAAGGGGCCCATAACCGGAACTGGCTCTCGGTTTCGGTACACTTTGGAAAACAGTTTTCCCAAGAAGAGAATGGGGTTCCGGCCTCGTGATAATCGGAAAGGAGTGTCCGGAATAGCGCAGGCGTTTTCTGAGAAACGGTGTGGCCGTTCCACAGGAACGAAATTCTTAGATTCGCCGTGAGCGTGTCGACACGGGAGGAGGAAAACCGAATGCTCCAAAGCTCCCATCCCTCTTTCCATCCGAATTCACGCGCCCACCTCGAGGGGTCGATTCTCTCGACCGACTCGATTTTCGCTCCCACGTGGTCGACCGAAAGCTCAAAATGATCGGGAGACAGGTCCCGATAGGTGTTGGTAACGCTCACCCATAGCTCGTGCTTTTGAACCAGCAAAGCCAAGCCGATCATTCTTGTTTCCCTTCTGTTTTCCGTTTTTGGTCTATCGCGATACGAATACCACCCACCCATAGGAAAGTGAGCAGCCAATTGATCATAATGCCCGTTCCCAACATCACGCCGAACTCCAACAGCAGTGGGGATGAGGCGATCAGAAAGCTGAAAAAGGCGATCGCAGTGGTCAGAGCGCTCAGGGTGATCGCCTTCCCGGTTCCGAGGAAAACCTGTTTCAGAAAGTCATCCGTATGCCATTGCGACCCTTTCGAACGCTCATCTTTGTATCGGAGCAACAGATGAACGGGCGCGTCGATCGCCATCCCCAACAACAACGGTAGTCCCAACAGGGTCATAAAATTGAGTCCGGTGCCAAAAAGATAACTCAGTCCGAAGAGGATCACCAGGTTGAGGATCAGGGCCAGGAGGGCCAGGAAGGTCAGCTGGAAATCACGTAGCGTCACGACTACCGGTACCACGATCATCACCAACGCGACGAGAACGGAGAAAACTATCGAGGAGATCACCTTTTTCGTGATCTGGTAGTAGATGATCGGATACCCATAAAACTGGAAACCTATTTCGTTGAGCTCTTCCACGTAATGCTTCAGACGGTTGTGTTGCCATATATTGGTGTTCGTGAAGGCGTAAACGCGGAAATTCAGTTTCCCGTCGATCTCCATCGTAAAAAAATCTTTGACCTCAGGAGGGAATAGCGCGCTTTTGAACAGGAGTTCGGCGAAATGCGCGAAGTTTTTGCTTTTTACGAGGATGCCCAGGATCTCCTCTATTTCGTCATAGACGTTCAGCCGTTTCAACGCGATCAAGGTGAAGGCGTTTTGCGCGTCGTTGAGAACTCGGACCGTTTCCTGGCGGAAGGAGTCGAAGTCTTCTATGACCGATCTCGGCAAATAGGTGGCCAAAGAAACCACCGATCCGATGTACTTCGATTCCTTTCTCAAAGTCTCCTCGATCGCGTATAGTTTGAGCGGATCCTCCACGAACGCGACGATCGAGTCGTCCACCGAAAACCCCAAACCGTGCTTTTGAAGAGCCCGTAAGGTTTTGATGCTTTCGATCTCATCAGGGAGCGCCTTCGTCGGCGTATAGTCGAAGTGGATGAAATTAATTATCGTAAGCACGGCGCACGGGATGGCGAGAAGGGTCGTTGACAGGATAACCCACCGAGAAAAACGGGAATAATAGCCACGGAAGCGCCCTTCTCGTTTTCTCTCACGGTCCGCTTTTGGCGTACGAATCCGCATGAACGTAGAAAACAACACCAACCATCCGGGCAACAATAGGACCATGGACACGAAAAAGAGAGAGATGCCGAGGCCGGTCATCAGCCCGATATGCTGCAATCCGGGAGAATCCACGAAGACCATCGACAAGAAGGCGGCGATGGTCGTCAAGGCGCCGGTGAAAATGCCCTTTCCCGCGCTTTGGATGGCATATTGGACCGCTTCACGCATCGCCTCCTGCTTCTTCTTTCTGCTAAGCGCGTTGAAGCCGGGATAATTTTCTAATAGGTATTCCATCGAGCGATTCGAAAGGTGAATCCCGAAGTCGATCCCAAGCCCCAGCAAAAGCGCCAGGACGAAGCTGGATGTGAACTCTAGACTCTGAAAGATCAGATAGAAGGCGCCGAGAGAGAACACCGATCCGGTAACCAGCGTCAGGAAGATGCCGAGGGTGATGCTGATGTTCCCATAGGAGACGAGAAACAAGACGGTGATCAGACCCAACGTCAATAGGGTGGTCACCGAAAAATCGCCAAAGATGATTCTTTGCGAGTCCAGGGCGCCTTGGTGGCTCCCGGAGAATCCGAAAGAGAACCCATAAGGCTTCAGGATGGCGCCGACCTTTTCTTTCAGGAGGGACACCGCCCTTTGCGTGAAGGCCAAATCCAGGGCGGGGCGCGTCAACACGACCGTCATAGTGAGTATCTGGCTATCGTCGCTGATTAACGCGTACTTGTCCAGAGACTCTATCCTTTCCATCTCCCTGAGCAGGTCCATCACCTTGTTCATAGAGATGCCCATCTGCCGGATAATGCCGAAGTCCACCGCAGCGGGGTTTGCAATCAGAAAATTGAGAAAATTGAGGGTGGAAGAGAGCTTTTCGAAGAGGTTGGCGTGGGTCAACATAATTCCCGCCGGACCCATTAAGGAAATCGTGTCCAGCTTCCGAAAACTCTTGACGATGCCGGTCAGCTTTTCCAGTTCGTTCTTTATCTGTGCAGCCGCTTCCATCGCCTCGAAGGTCCTGCCGTCGATATCGACGACGATCATCAGCGTTTCGCTGACGGTCTCTCCCGTGAAGAGTTCCTTGTATCTTTGGCTGTAAGGGTCATTATGAGGGAGTAGAACCAAGAGGTCCGTTTTGATAGACATCTGCAGAGAAAGGTAGGTCATCAGGATCGAAACGAGCACGCCGACCAGCAAGATTTCTTTCCAGAATCTGTAGACGAATTTGGATAAAAGACCAAACACGAGGTTCCCCCCTAAAACCGCAACAGAAAAGATAAAACGACGAGGTCGTGAATCGTTTTCGACAATAGGACTCGCTTTTTTTCACAGGCGCGATAGGTCAACAGCGACGACCACAAGAACAACACCGCGAAAAGTGAGAAACCGAAAACCTGGTTAAACAGCCCTTCCCGCCTGGCGAACGCGACAACGAAAGGGAGGAACAGATAGGGGCAAAAGGTGAACCCGTAGAGGTTTTGCAGCCTACGATTCTGATCGTAACCGGCAAACACCAGGTCTATGCCGAGCATCAGGAAAAACAGGAAAAAAGGCGCGATCGCCACCGAAACGAAGAGAAAGAGCAAAACGTTGCCCGAAACAGGAAACAACGGGAAATAGGCGCAATAGTTCGTGTAATAGACCACGAGGAACGCGACGATAGAAACAGGTAGTTTCGAAACGGGTTTCGAAAAAAACGGTTTCGGAAAGAAGAGCGCGTCGAATAGATCCTTCATGAGGCTACCCGACCGGTTGACGAGAACCCCTCTGTGGACCAAAACAGCAGGTCCGTCAGAGAAACGGGCAGAGGCTCGAGCCCCTCCAAGATATGATTGAGCGTGGTGATCTCCAAATAGCCCGCTTCCAGCTCGATCATTCCAAATCCAGAATCTATGGCGTTGAGAATGGCGTCGTAGAGCAAGCGCTTCACGCGCAGCGCCCTTGTTTCGGAGGCCTCGCCCGAGGGAGAAAGGGTCGGTTTTCGTTTGTTCAAAATCCACTGGTTAGGAAACAGCGCGGTTTCAAGCAGGCCGGTCAAACTCGCGGGCGCGGTCGGCGAATAGGTGATCGCACAGTAAGGCACCTCCATCTTCCGAAACGCTTCGGCGGTCTCCCGAACCTGTTTTTTCGAGCAGGTGATGCCCCGTAGAAGCGGAAAGTCGCTCTCCTCCAACGCTAAAAATGCCGCATCGTCTCCGTATCCGTAGACCAAGATCAGCAGCTTCGGACGGTAGTATAGCAGCGTTCGCGTGTCCCTCGCAACGGCCAAGGAAACGTAGTCTCTTCCCAGGAAGCTGGCCCTCGAAATCGTCACTTCCGGTTTCTCCTCCGGATTGCCCTTCCAATAGTCTTGAGTGTATTGCTGAAAGGATCGGAAGGTGGCCACCTCGTACACACCGTCGTCTCTACACAAGACATCCGTCTTTTCCTCAAAGTACGGAACACGCAGATCGTAAAGGGGTTCCAGCGCCCGGGCGCTCGCGGTTTGCCTAAAATAAAGGACGGGAGGATTGGTATAGCTCCGGCGGTCCACGGACGAATAGGCCAAATACGAGAAGACCCCGTAGACGCCGTAAGCAATGCCAACCGCTCCCACCGAGAAGGCCAAGAGCTTTAGAACGACCTCTTTCATCGGTACTACAACAGATCGATCAAAAAGGCCAACGCGGTTTGCAGCTGGATGTCTTTGCCCGGCTCAACCGCGATCTCGTATTGTGTGCTGTTGCTTTCGGAAACTGCTTCCAATTGTTCCTTTGAGGGTTCTACTACGATATCTGGCTCGATCCCTTTCAGGTGTATGTCGTTACCCTTCGGTGTGAAATAATGGGCCGTCGTCAACCATAACTCGCCCCCGTTAGACAGGGGGAAGAGCGTCTGCACTGCCGCCTTTCCGAATGTCTTTTCTCCCACGAGGGTGGCCAGATTGTAGTCCTTCAAGCACCCGGCGAGGATTTCAGAGGACGAGGCGCTGCCGCCGTTGACGAGCAAGGCCATCGGAAGGTTCGGGTAATCGTTTCCGATCGACTTGTAGGTGTTGATGAACCCGTCCGAAGACCTCGTGGTCACGATCACCTCGTTTGAATCGAGAAACATCGAGCAGACGAGGATCGCTTGGGTCAGGTAGCCACCGGGATTGTTCCGAAGGTCCAACACCAGAGCTTTCGGGTTTTTAGAAAAGATCTTCTGCAATGCAGTGTGCAGCTCCGTCGCCGTGTTTTTGAAGAAGCTGTTGATCCGTACGTACCCGATTTTTTGGCCTGAATAGTCGACAGTGCCGTATTGTACCATCGCGGTGTGTATCTCTTCACGGCCTATGATAAACTCCAAGGCCCCCGTGTTTTCCCTAAAAACCTGAATAGTCACGAGCGTGCCAGGTTCCCCACGCAATCGATTGACCGCTTCCATATAGGTCATCTCCTCGACTGGGGCGGAATCGATGGTGATGATCAGGTCTCCGGCTTTTACGCCGGCTTTATAAGCGGGGGTGCCGTACATCGGCGCAACCACCTGAAGGACCTTCAATTGCGCGTGGTAGGTCACTTCCAAACCGACGCCGCCGTACTTTCCCTCTTGATCGATCTGGTTTTCGGCGACATCTTTCTTGGTGAGGTAGTAGGTAAACGGGTCCTTCAGCCCGCTGAGCAACCCTCGGATACTGGCGTTGACCAAATTATCGTAATCGATGGTACCTTTCTCATAGTAGTCCTTTTCGATAAAGTAGAGCGATTCAAAAAACGGTTCGAGTTTTTCGTAGACGTTGACGTTTTGTGTTTGCGCGAACAGCGTCCACGAAAAAGAGACAACGACCAATACCGCCGAAATGACCAATGCCGCTTTTAACAATTTTCTCATTCTTTTTCCCCCTCAGATAAAGGTTGTGGAAGTGACTCCGAACTCATCAGCTGACCGATCAACTCGGATAGAGCCTCCAATTTTTCCTTCATTGCCGACGATGGCGCGCTCTTTTCCCATTCTTTTTCGGACGCCGCCCCTTGATACTGGGTAGCGAGCCTTTGTACATCGTCCAGACATATATAGGCGTAATGCTCGAGTATCTTTCGGCCCACCATTCTCAATGCGGCTTGAACAGCTGATACCTGGGCCAAAATCGAGGCGCAGGGCTTGTCTGTCTCTATCATCCTTTGGAGGCCGCGCACCTGACCTTCAATTTTCTTTAGGCGTACAATAATGGGCTTAAGACGTTCGTTTTCCATAAGGTGTTATCCTCCGTGATACCGATACTCAATAATGGAAAATAGAGCCGCCGATGAACTCTCTCAAGATCGAATTCGGAGGGATCAAATGCGTATCGGTGATCGGTAGAAAATACTCCAAAAATTTTAAAAGACGCTTCGCTTCGGTATTTTCGTAGTTTTCCTCACTGATTTGGACCAAAAGCGGCTCAGCGTATATCTTTAGAACGGCGAGCTCATAAATTAAAGCAGAGCTGAGCAAGACGTCCGCGTCTTCTTGAAACGGGAAGATGAACTTCTCCTCTCCCCGCCGGACGGAGGGCCACATCTTTATCGTTCGCATCGCGCTGTGACCACGGAAGTGATGGTCGCGAACGATACGTCGGATCAGTCGGGTATCCGTCGTTGGGATTCGGTTGATATCATCGATCCCGAGCTGTGTGAGCGCGCTGACGTAGATCTTGTACTTGGTCTCCCTCGGAACGCTCGCGGTGAGCTTGTCATTCAATCCGTGTATGCCCTCTATGATGATCGGTTGGCTTTTATCGATCCGAATCACCTTGCCACTCGGTTTCGAAGAACCGGTGACGAAGTCGAACTTTGGCAAATGGACCTCTTTCCCCTCCAGTAAGCTGCAAAGGTGATAGTCCAACAACTCGAGGTCCAAGGCGAGTATGTCCTCAAAATCATATTCCCCTTTTTCGTCTCGGGGTGTGGCCTCTCGCGCGACAAAATAGTCGTCCAACGAGATCGATATCGGAAACAGGCCATCAGCCTTCAATTGCAGCTCCAATCGCTTCGAGGTGGTCGTTTTACCGGAGGAGGATGGACCCGCGATCGTGATCAATCGTTTATTGGCAGAACGAGAGATCTCCGTCGCGATCTGCGCGATTTTCTTTTCGTGCAGGGCCTCGGAGACCATGATCAATTCTCGTATGCGACCGTTCACGATAGATTCGTTGAGGTCGCCCACGTTTTTAACATCGAGGATGTCTCCCCATCTCTGATACTGCAAGAAGACCTGTGAAAACTTTGGCAATTCCTTGTACTCCGGAAGGCTGTCCGGAGAGAGCGGTGTCGGATGGATCAGCAGAAAGCCTTGGCTGTAGGCCTTCAGATCGAAAACGCTCAAACACCCGGTGCTCGGGGGCAAATACCCGTAGAAGTAATTGATGTTCGGCTTATCCCCGCAATGGCAGATGCTGACCGTGCTCTTTTTCCGGAACTTGAAAACCTTCACCTTATCCGCGTCGCCGGCCGACTTGAAATATTTCAAAGCGACGATCTTATCGAGTCTCTCCTTCCAGAACGGGAGGTCTTGTTCGACGAGCCCACGCATCTTTTCCTTCAACAGTTGGATGTCCCTTTCGGACACCCAGTCCCCTAATTCGCAGTATAGGCTATTTTTGATGCTGTGCAACACCCGTAGTTTCCGCTCCGGAAAGGTTTCCTTGCACGCCAAGTAGAGCAGAAAGGTCAATCCCCTCTGGATCATACGGAAACCGTCCGAGGAGGTGATATCGAAAAACTCGACGGTCGAGTCGATATAGATAGGAGAGGAAAGCTCTCGTATTCGGTTGTTCACGCGAGCGCCCAAAACCGGGCGCGGAAACTCCATCCCAGTTGCCTTCAACAAAGCCTTACCCGTGACCGGTGTTTCATAGGTGTATTCGGTTTGGTTATTGATAACGGAGAGACGAATCAAACACGCTCACATCCACATCATATTTTCGTTCGCTTCGGTTCTTGACAAATTTTCCTGAATAAGGTAAAATACCTCAGTTTTGGGACGTCGCCAAGCTGGTAAGGCATCGGAATTTGGCTCCGACATTCGGGAGTTCGAATCTCTCCGTCCCAGCCACGAAAAACCCGGGAAATCCCTTTCCCGGGTTTTTTTAATGGTTAGTGTTCCCCTGTCGCTTCGCCGGTGAGCGCCTTGCCCGAAGCCGCGTCCCTAAGAGCCTCTTCCGCCTGTAGGCGCGCGATCTCGAGGGCTTCTTCCACCTGCTTGATGATGAGATCGATATCCGGGTAGTTCGGTTTCAGCGTCTTCAGCTCTTTGAGGTAGACCACCTCTTCTTCAAAGTTCTCCAAAGACTCCATCAGGGTGAGCAAGGATTCGTAAGCCGCGACGCGAGTATCGGTTGGAGCCGTCCCATCCTGGGCCAAACCGGTCAAATTTGCCTGTATCTCCTTCATCTGAGGCTCGAGGTATACACGGTACTGCAGGTAGATACTCTTGTTATGGACATAGGGCAAAAATTCGTTGAGCATACTCTGGTAGTATCGCAGAGAAACCTGCGGGTCTTCTGGCACCATAGAATGGAGCTTTTCCACAACGGCCTTCGAAGAGGTATTGTAATCGTACAGCTCTTTATAGCCTAATAACCTCAGCTCGTCGTTTCGTAGGATCTTCGCCCGGGCCTTATCGGCCGCCTCGTTGAGTTCGGAGAAAACGAGTCCCTTGGCCGCGATCTCATCCAATTTCTGCAAGTACTCCTCGACGTCTTTCAAATCGAACTTTTGATTAAGCAAGAGAGTGCGCGACGCCCCATCCGTCGTCTCCGCCAACTGCGCGTCTAACTCTGCGAGGCGTTGGGTGATCTCTTCCATTCCCAGGCCTGCTACGCTCGGGTTCAAGCTGTTTTGCAACAATTTGGCGCGATCGAATAGGTAAACGTCCTTTTGCAGCTCTTCGTTTTCGGTTTCCAGGATCTTCAGGAACAAAGCCGAGACGCGCGGGTCCACGTCCTGTGCCCAGACGACCTTTCCATCGATCGGAATCAAGATGAAGGGTTCCAATTTGGAGCGGAAAGCGACTACCGCCGTGGCGCTTTCGCTTTCGTTCGTTTCTTTCACATAATCGTCGAAGATCTCCAGAACGTTGTCGTTGATCTCGTAAGCGATCTTCTCTTTCGCCTTGTAGTCGGCCAGCCATTTCGTGTAGTTCTCGGTCTCCAAAGTACCTTTGGCCTTTTCCCACAGCTCGCTCTGACCCTTGAAATCCTCAAAGGAAGAGAGGGTTTTTTTGTCGTCAATCCGGATGATATGATAACCAAAGTCCGTCTTCACCGGACCTACCAAGTCCCCGGGAGACGCGGCGAAGGCGGCGTCTTCGAACTCTTTTACCATCTGTCCTTTTCCAAACCAACCCAAATCACCGCCGTTAGGGGCATTTGAGGCGTCCAATGAAAAATCGCTCGCCGCGGCGGTGAACGTCAGTTCCCCGGACTGGATGCGCTCGATCAGGGAGCTCGCCAAAGTTTCACTGTCCACTAAAATGTGGGCGCCTTTCACCTGGTTCCCGCTGCTTTGTAGCGAGGACAGGTTGTCCTGGAAATAGGCCCGGTATTGTTCTTCTGTTGGTTGCGAAACGAGGGCGTTGACCTTTTCGCGCGTCATCTGGGTCCTCATCGGCGCGCGTATGAGCTCTTTGTAGGCTTCGATGCTCCCATACCGGGCGATCACGGCTTGACGTATCTCGTCGGTCGTGATGTTTTCTTCGATAACCTGTTGTATGCCGGCGTCGATCTCCGCTTTCGTCGGGGTGATATGCGTCTGGTCGGCGTAATAAGACAGGACCTTTCCGTCGACCAAACTCCGAATGGCGTTCAACTCCACGTACGGTTCTTCGAATAACTCATCGGGATCCATTCCCATCTGTCTATAATAAGCCATTAGCTGTTGAAGTGTCGTCGACAGCTCGTTGGAGAATACCCAATAGTCGTACTTGAGGTCCGTACCGTCTTTCGTTAAGACGGCCAGCGCCTCGTCTCTGTTGGGTGTGTAGGTACCGACGGCGGCATTGCGCTGCTGGGCAGATTGGCTGACCCCGATGTATTCCGCAATGCTCCACCAGATGATACCGCCAACGAACACAACGGCGACCACCCAGATGATCACTTTTTCCCACTTGCTAAACCATTCCCTCATCTAATTCCTCCTCATGCGCATCGAACATAATATCGCCGAATTATATCACAATTGATCGACGGCTTTTTTGACTCCAAGCACAGAAAACTTTGGGACGAACAAAGAAAAATGCCCCAGGAGAAGCCGCTTAAAGGTATCCGCGTTTTAACGCCTAAATCCCTTTGACAAGTACGTTAAACGCCTTTGAGGATGCGCTCGGAGTAGGCGTAGATTGAGAACCCCCCGCCCGTGTGCCAGAATAGCACCCGCCTGAGGGCATTCTTTCTGCAGATGTCCAGCATCCCGGCGAAACACTTGGAGGTGTAAACGGGATCTAGGAGAATACCGGTTTTGGAGACCAGGGACCTCAGCTGCTCGAGGCCCTCTGCGGTGGGGATGGCGTACCCCTCCCCGACGTAATCGTCCAAAACGCGAACCCGTTCCGCGTAGCCCTCTGCCAGCGGCATATGAAAACGGCGTTCCATCTCCTTCAAGATGTCGATGATCCGTTTGGCAAACTCCTCGCTCGGCGTTTTAGTGACGTTGATGCCGTACACTGGCACCTTCGAGCCCAGCCCCTCCAACGCCGACAGGATGCCGGCGTAGGTGCCGCCGCTACCGATGGGCACGAAAATACCTTCAAGACTCTCTAAATCCGTTTGTGCCTTAAGTTCCAAGAGGGCCTGTGCGTATCCCATCGCGCCTAAGGCGTTGGACCCGCCCTCCGGGATGATGTATAACCCTTCCGGGTGGTCTTGCTTAAGCCGGAATTCCTCCATTAGCCGATCCCGTTGCGCGTACTGCTCCGATGTGATCCAATGTATTTCCGCATCCAGCAGATGGTCAATCAACAGGTTTCCCTCGGGAAATGGCGGGTTTTGCCCCCGTAAAAACAGGATCGGTTTGATCCCGTTTTCCCGACACATCACCGCGGTCGCACGACAATGGTTCGATTGTATCCCTCCACAGGTAACGATCTGCCGGCATCCTTTGTCGATAGCCTCTTGAAAGAGATACTCCAACTTCCGGATTTTATTGCCGGAAGCCAAAAAATGGGTCAGGTCATCGCGTTTGACTTCCACCGTCAAGCCTTCGACATACTGGGTCAGCGTCGTAATCGGGGTCGGTAACTGCGCGAACGCTTTCCGTTTAGCTTTCAATTTCATCGTCCCCCTCCTATTGGGAACAAAAAAGGCGTCCGGGCGGACCACCTTTTTTGTACGTATTATCTATCTCCAGAGGTTCTTGCCTGAATACAAAATCGAACGCTTAGCGGCGGTATTGTCGCAAAAAACGCTCCAGACGCTCGGCCGCTTTCCTCAAATCCTCGATCGATGAGGCGTAAGACATTCTGAGAAAACCGGGCGCGTGGAAAGCGCTTCCGGGGATCATCGCGACCCCGAAATCGGTGATGATTTTTTGAGCGAGCTCGTCATCATCTTTGAAAGCGGCCATATACGGGTTGAAATCCATAAACACGTAAAAGGCGCCCTTGGGGTAAACGAAGGAAAAGCCGATTTTCTTCAGCTGGTCGCAAATGAAATCACGGCGTTTTTTAAACTCGTCGAACATCTCGTGGGTATCCACATCTAACGCTTTCAACGCGGCTTTTTGAGTGGGGGCGTTGATGTTGGAGGTCATATGCGACTGCAACTTTCCAATCTCTTTCGAGACCGCCAGAGGGGCGGCGGAGTACCCGCATCGCCAGCCGGTCATCGCATGCGATTTTGAAAAGGCGTTGATCACGACGGTGCGCTCTCGCATACCCGGGAAGGTCGAGATGCTGGTGTGTTCTCCGTCGTAGATCAGGTTGGCGTAAACCTCGTCCGAGATCACCCAGAGGTTTTTGTCGATGGCGATACGCGCGATCTCTTCGAGTAATTCTTTCGAATAGACGGCGCCGGTCGGGTTGTTCGGCGAATTTACGATGAGGACTTTGGTTTCGGGAGTGATGTGCTTCGAGATGACCTCCGGTCTCGGGTAGAACTCTTCCTTAAAAAGCGTGGGGATTTGTATCCCGCGACATCCGCAAATCGCGATTTGAGACAGGTAGCTGACCCAGTCGGGGGTAATCACCGCGACCCCGTCTCCCGGATTCGTTAACGTGTAGATCGTATTAAACAGGGCGTGCTTTCCGCCGTTGGAAACGACGATTTCTTCGGGCTTGTAATGAATGCCGTAGCGCTGAAGCATCTTCGAAATCCCGACCCGAAGGTCCTCTATACCGGAACTGTTCGTATACTTCGTCATTCCCTTTTTCATCGCTGTATAAGCGGCTTCGATGACGGGCTCTGGCGTATTGAAGTCCGGTTCGCCCGCGGTTAATCGAACGATGTCCTTTCCCTGTTCTATCATCTTTTGCGCCAACTGGGTATACTTCAAAGTTTCAGAAAACGGAATTCTTCCGAGTGTTTGATTCATCTCTTGGCTTCTCCTTTCCCATTATAATGATGAGCATAAAAAAAGATCAAAAAACCGTGGTTTTTTGATCTTCAGACAGACGATAAACAGCATAAAGAACCTTTAAGAATCTATTTAAAAGAAATATTGATGATTTTGAACGAATGCGACGTCTCCTCGGAATCGAAGGACAAGTCATAGGTTTTCCTCAAAGCGTTGTCGACCGGCAAGGTGTAGTTTCTGTATTCCGGCTCCACTTTTGAGGGGGTATAAGCCTCCTTCGGCGTGTAATAAGCCTGGGTATCGAAGGTTGGAAAGGCCACGCCTTTTGCCATTGAAAGTCCGGCGTTGGAAGTCAACAGGGGGCCTGAAACCCATTGAAGAGCAAAGACCAACGCGATCGTAACCGGCGCCATTAAGGTCGCCCATCGAAATAAAAACCCGTTTGGCTTACCGGTGCTTCGACTGCCCACAGGTAAATTGACCTCCAAAAGATCATAGAACTCTTGGGCCAAAGACAGCTCTTTCCCGATTTCGGAATCGCAGTTCATATTTTGCGTGTAGGTGTGCGCGATAAAAACCTCGTACAGGGTCATACATTCCGAAAGAGCGATGCCGGCGCGCTCGCACCTCAGGGCCACACGCTGCAGATAGTCGGGGAACAGGGCCTCTCTCTTGGCTCCTGTGAACAAACGGTTGACGACACAAAAAGCTTCGAAGCGCTGGGCACATACGGGGCATTCTTTGATGTGGTGTTTTAACTCGAGAAAAGCGAGCTCTGCTTGACCGGATCTAAACCGCTCCACGATCTCTCGACTTTCCTCGGGGAATCGACATCTATTCCTTTCTTCCATTTTTTCACCCATCCTGCAAATTCTCTTCAGCTTTTTATTCTGACGAAATCCCGTTGTTTTTTATTTCCTGAAACTATCATCCTCGCACCGGCGCTGTCTCATTTTTAATTTCGGGTTCCAACGCCTCGAGGTAAACCTTGGCGCACGCTTTCGTCATATTCCGGATGGCGCCGATATACGCCTGCCGTTGGGTGACGCTGATCGCATTCCGAGCATCCAACAAGTTGAAGGTGTGGGCACACTTCACCATCTGCTCGTAAGCCGGCCTAACGAGCTTATCGGCGATCAAGCGCTCGCATTCTTTGGCGTGCATATCGAACAGCCGAAAGAGCATATCGGTATCGGCTTTCTCGAAATTATAACGCGAAAACTCGACCTCATTTTGATGATAGAGTTCGCGGTAGGTCATCTCTTCATTCCATTTCAGGTCGTAGACGTTGTCGATGCCTTGTAGGTACATCACGATGCGTTCTATGCCGTAGGTAATCTCGAGCGGGATCGGTTTCACGTCGATTCCGGCGATCTGTTGAAAATACGTGAACTGCGTGATTTCCATACCGTCCAGCCAGACCTCCCAACCGATTCCCCAAGCGCCGAGCGTCGGAGACTCCCAGTTATCCTCCACAAAACGGATATCGTGTTCTTCCGGTCGAATGCTCAACGCCCTCAGAGATTCGAGGTAAAGGTTTTGGGACTCTTCCGGAGAGGGTTTGAGTATAACCTGATACTGAAGGAACCGCTGCATCCGGTTGGGGTTTTCTCCGTACCTTCCGTCGGTGGGCCTTCGACTGGGCTGAACGAAGGCGCAGCGCCAGGGTTTCGGCCCCAAAGCGCCCAAGATCGTCGCCGTATGGTAGGTGCCCGCGCCCATCTCCATATCGTAGGGCTGCAAGATAGAACACCCTTTGGAAGCCCAGAAGGCGTCCAGGTTTCGAATCATATCTTGTAGATACATAAACCTCACCCGATTTTTGTCGCTGTAAGGAATCAACGAGTTTATTCTATCATACGCGCCGCGGGTTAATGAAAGAAAAAGTGAAAAATGGTTCTTTCGGGTCGCTACGCGATGAAACCGTGAGCACGCAAGATACCCGAGAGCGCCAATCGCGTATCCTCGACCATCGCCGTGTGCCAGTCTTCCGAATGGGAGTAAAAGACCTCGTCGAAACGCTTTCGTATCAGGCGGTGAACGGATTTTGACTCCGCCCCGTGATGGAAGGCTTGGTTTTCCTGGACGATCGCTTGCCGACTTTTCAGTTTTCCCCAGGGGCTCTCCCCTATCAAGCCGTATTCGAAGCATGTGGAATAAAACTTCGTATTCGGGAATTTGACGGGCGCCATTTGATAGATATAGTCGATCATATCTCCGATCATCGCGTAGAACTCGTCATTTGTGGCCTTCACGACGGGGCGATACCCGTACAGGCGTTCGTAGTCATCGGACGATCCTGGAGAAAATGCGGAGTTCACGATGGTCATCCGGTTTTTTGGCCCCGCCCCGGTATGGATATCCAGATGCACGATATCCTCACAGGAGGAGAAGACTTCGTCGAAGTACCGCTTCATATACGCGGTGGAAGGTTGGATTTGGGTCCCCCCATAGTAGAGGCCTTGGGGATATTGGAACTGCCCGAAGGTCAGGGCCTTCTTCAAATCTTTGAATCCCAGCTTCCGGGCCATCCAAAGGTACCGGCAGGCGAAACGAAACCGCGTGAGGTTGTAGCCCCGCACCGGCTTCTCTTCCTGCACCAGGCTCAATGCATCGGTATAGGCGCGGTTGACCTTGCGGTCGACCGGGCTCGAATCCGGATGGAAAGTGCGATTCAAATCCACGTTGTTCTCATTCACCCGACGATGATGTTTCATCCCCCAAGGATTGATTGGTAGTAGCACGCGTAGGCCGATCCGGTCTCGGTCGATGAGCGGCAGGAACTCTCTCTGAAAGACATCCAAAAACGCGATCCCCGCGTACCCTTCGATCCCGTGTTCGCCGCCCGTTATAACCAGTAGTTTTTTTGTCTGAAGAAAGGGTTCGCACCGGTAAGAGTCGATGGTGAGGCCATCGACGACGGGGTGTTGATGAAAAGAAACCTGTTTCCAATTACCCAAGGCTTTTCGAAAGGATGTCCTGAAATAGCGCGTCGCACTTTCATAGACATCTGTAAAGAAAACATCGCCCATAGTCCCCCTGAAAAAGCAAAACGGGGGAATTCTCCCCCCGTTTTAGCGATCGAATAGTATCCTTATTGGATCACTTTTACATTCGCAGCTTGAGGTCCTTTGTCTCCCTTTTGAACTTCGAATTCGACGCGTTGGCCTTCTTCCAATTTTTTAAAGCCGTCAGTTTGAATTGCGGAGAAATGTACAAAAACGTCGTTGCCTCCATCTTGCGTGATGAAGCCGTACCCCTTTTGGGAATTGAACCACTTCACTGTACCTTTTACCATGTTGTCTTTTCCTCCAGAAATTATTTCACCATCTTTTTGATGGCACGGTATAATACTCTTTTTTCACCGGTTTGTCAAGTGATCGCCTCACTTCATAAAAACCCCTTAAAGTGAAGGACAGCACGCCACGAACCGGCTCTTCTACCCGTTGTCGTCGGTTGACCTAACTCTTTCAGCCGGGGACAGCGAACTTCTTGGAGGTAACGCGGCGATCCGGGTGTTCGAATGACCCTGTTCTCGGGGTTTTTGTGACGGCATTTCGAATCGAAGACGCTCTCGTAAGAAGGCCTGCTCCGCTCCTTTGTTTTGGACCCAGCTCGGTGACCAGAGGCGTAACACACGCCATCCCATCCTTTGAAGCACCTCGAAATGGAGGCGCTCCCGATCCCTAGTAGATCGAACCGCGTGATACTCCGGACCGTCGCACTCGATCCCCAACTGATAAGCGCCTTCCTCGACTGGATCCAGAACCGCGATATCCAATCGGAAAGGGCCGTTTCCCACGTGGCGATAGACGGACAATCCCCATTCCTGAAGGGTTTTGGCCACATCCGCATCCACGCTGAAGGCCGCTTCGCCCTCTACGCCCTCAGAGACGCCCGTCGGAAAGCTTTCCCAGACACCGCGTTCCGCGTACTCCAGGTAGTCTTTGAGGACCCTCAACCCTTCGCTCGCGGAGCCCGAGGCGCTCAAATCGGCGCTGGTGATGGATGAGACCAGGATCATCTTCTCCCTCGCGCGTGTGATCGCCACGTTCAGGCGCCGTTCCCCTCCCTGCTGATTGATCGGACCGAAATGGAAAGTAAGCTTTCCGGTTTTATCTCTCCCGTACCCGACGCTCAAGATGATCACATCTCGTTCATCGCCTTGAACGTTTTCCAAATTTTTCACGAAGAATCCGTTCAAGCGGTCCTCCAAGAAAAAGCTTCTATACTTTTCATTCTTGACCAACTGCTTGTCCAGCTCATCCTGAATGGCATCCATCTGCGCCTCGCTCAACGCGATCACACCGAGGCTCTTGGCCGGGTGTGTGGACACGTGCTGGAAGATCAGCTCGACGACCTTTTTCGCTTCCCTTTCGTTTTGGCGGCTCTTCCCGCGATCATATACGCCATCGGGAACGTAGACGTGTTTGACCCCGATCTTCGGGTTGTGATGGTAGGGCTCCGGGAACGTGACGAGCCGGTCGTCGTAAAAGGCCTTATTAGAGAAGCAAATCAACGATTCCGACTTGCTCCGGTAATGCCAGTTCAAGGAGAGCCTATGGACATTCGGAACCCTCTGTATCTCCTCCAAAACGCTGTCGTAGTTGGCACTCGAATCTTCCAAGGCTTCCTCCGGCGACTCGAACTCTTCGCTGGTCCAACGGTTGAGTACCTGGAAGAAGTTGGTCGGGGGGAGCTGTTTGGAGTCGCCGGCGACGATAAATTGCCGCGCCCGACACAGAGCCCCGATGGCGTCTTCGGTGAAAATCTGTGAGGCTTCATCGAACACGACGACGTCAAACGTCAGCGCCTTCAAGGGGATCAACTGGCTGACGGTGAGCGGGCTCATCATCAGGCATGGCTTCAAAGAAAACAGGAGTTCGGGAATACGTTCGAATAGCGTTCGAACGGGAATGACGTTTCGCCTCTTTTCGGACTCGGCCAGGAGTATCCGGACCTCCTTTTCCGGCAATCCAGTCTGGTTGATCCTTTCCATAACCCGTCTGGTGATGCGTGACGGGGTGATCCGTATACTCTGCCGATCCATCTTTCGGAATTCTTCTATCTGTTCTTCCCTGTACCTCGAGGTAAAATGCTTTAAAACGGGGTTCTCCTCCCATTCGCGTTTAATCGCTTGCTTATAGAGGGTTTTCAACAGAGTGTGTGACAGCAGGTCCGCCTGTACGCGGGCGTTCATCGCCAACGCCAAGAAACGGGTGATGGGAGAGGGGCCCTCTTCCGCAATCGTCGACTCAAACCGAATCCAGGCGGGAATCTGCCCCAGGTGGTCTTTGAGTGTCGCCAGGTACTTCATTTGAGATGAGAAGGAGACCGTGTCCCCGAACACCTTGACCCACTGGCACGCTAGAGGGTCGAACAACGCCAGAAGCTCTTGCCGACGCGTCTTTAAAAGAGAAAGGGCTTCTTGAAGCCGGTCTCGGTCCCGTGGCGTAAAAATCGTCTGAAAAAACGCCAACTGGTTGAGCTTGACCCGAGGATGGTCGGCGGTTTCTATCGGCTCACCCGGAAAGCCGACGCTGCGTAAAAGCCCGAACGCCTCGAGGGCCCGTTCGATTCGGGCGGACAGCGTTCGCAGCTCAGAAAGGCCGGGCTGGGCGCTAGTCCCCAGCCGTTCGAGCGTTTCTAGTTGCTTCGCTTTTTTTCCGGGAAAGGCTTGGACTTCGGCGATCTCTTTGATCATAACAATTAGCTCGGAAAGCGTGGTTACGGGCATCTTGGCCTCCGGTTTCAAGAACCCTTCGCCCGTTCTAAAGAAGAGAAACAGCGGATCCAAAGCCCCCTGATAGCGCTCTATCGCGCTCAGCGTATCTAAAACCGTCATCGCCAGGAACACGGATCGTAAATCGAAACCGCAGGCTTGGCGGATTTCTCCAAAGAGAGCCTCGAGCCCGAGAAAAGCCTGAGCCCCGTCGGCTACTTTCGCGGAAAAAGTCGTGTCGTTTTTTAGACAAGAGAGGATTTCGATCGCGATATACTTTTCTTCCGTTCTTCCTTCATAAGCAGCAGTCGATTCGTAGCGCCGCAGAAACCCGTCCAGGTACTCTGCCGGTTTTTTCTCGAGACCACCCGGAAGATCATCCAACGCGGCGAAGGCGTTCTGGAGCGCCACCTCCTGCGTCTTCACGAAGAGCGCCTTTTTCAAGTCCTCTTTCCATTGTTGCGTCAATTTACCGGACAAGGCGCAGTCCTTCAGAGCTTTCATCAATTTCGAGAAGGTAAAAAAGAAAGAGTCCATCTTTTCTATCATCGCGGGCAGGTCCAACGAGTAGATCCGGTCCGTATACTTTTCTCCGAGATATTGGCGATAGGCGCTCAGAGTCTTGAGCGTGGAGCGGTGCGTTTCGATCAGCCCCCGAACCTCCGCCAATTTCTGAGGCTCCAAAAGCCAGTTTAGAGAGGGAAGGCCCTCGCTTCTCGCTATCCCGACCAAAACGCGCCCATAGGTTTCACATTGAGAATAGAGCAGCGGTTTCGGATCCGCGTGAATCTCTCGCCGTAGGGAAGTGACGATGTCATAGACCGTTCTCAAATGCTTTTGCAGCCACTGGGTTTGAAAAGACAGCGCTTCGAACTTCGCGGACGGAAGTGTGAGGAAGGGCTCCAGGTCACCGGGGTCTACCGTCGGTAGGCTCTGGGTCAGAAACTCGAGATGAAAACGCCCCGTATGATTCTCGATGGTGGCGAGGTGGCTCTCTTCCTGTTGTATGAGCCGCCTCAGCGCTTGACGCGTACGTTCCAACCTATCGATGGACAGCCATTCCGTAGGAAGGGGGCCCAGGTCCCGTAAGAGGTCGAAAGCGGCCAGGGTAGTTTCGGTATCGCGTAGTGATTGTGGTTGGAAGGACAACGCGCCCGAAAGTGGCCGAAGCATCTGACAGACCTCCGAAATGCTCTGAGCAAGCGAAGACAGCGCCTTTTCCACGGTCTCGCGTATCAGAAAGAGATTCTGTTGATATCGTAAACCCCGCCAATACAGCGCCGGACTTTGGATCAGCTCGTCCCAAATCTCGGCCATTCGCTTGAAGACCGAAGGGAAGCGCTCCCCCCAAGCGCCGAACGTGTCATCGGCACCGATGAAATCGTAGCGGTCGGCAAAGTCTATCAAATCCTCGCAGGCGGCCAAAAACCCGAACATCTCGTAAAGGCTTTTCCCGATACCGGGTATTACACGGTGTAAAGACTCGGGGTAGGCGTCCAGTTCCCGCTTCAACGCGTCCAGTCTCTTGAAGTCGAATTCCGAGGATGCTACGGTCGCTTTCACGTTGCTCGGGTCGGTCAAACTCTCATACGACCGTTTCAATTCTTGGAGGACGGTCTTTTTATTCATTTTTTGGGAATGCAACTCCAAGCAGAACCGATCCAATCCGCATTCCTCAAGCCGTTTTTTCACGACCTCCAACGCCGCCATCTTTTCGCTCACGAAAAGAATCTTCCATCCGCGAGCGATCCATTCGCTGATAAGGTTGGAGATCGTCTGGCTTTTGCCTGTCCCGGGCGGTCCCTGGAGTACGATGTTTTTCTTTTTCAGCGCGGCTTCGATCACCGCTTGCTGCGAACTGTCCGCGTCGAGGATTTGCCAGTGGTCGCTTTGAGTCTCTTGTTCTATGGAAACCAAACCTTTTTCTTTCGAGTCTGGAGACGGGTCAAGGACCTCCGGCGCGTCAATACCCGCGAGTCCTCTCACGATCGGGTGTTTCGAAAAGTACTCCTCTTCTTGTCTGAGATCGTTGTAAAGGACGATTTTATGAAAAGAGAAACAACCGGGACAGATCGTTTTTTCGATAAACCAATTTCGCTCCGCAAACTGGGTTGACAAGAGATCGATCGCATGCGAGACCTCCTCCCCCGTACCCAGTTCGATCGAGTCGGGGAACCTGAACCCGTACGAGTCCATCAATTTCGCCTCTAGAGCGGGATTAATCAGTGCATCGTCTTCTGATAGCATCAACGAAAAGGCGTTTTGCGCGGTTTTTCTGGGAGGGAATAGATCAATAGGAATGAGGAACAAGGGAGAACGAATCGGCTGAAAGGTTTGCAGATCGGTCCAGTGGAGCAGACCGGCGAACAAATAACAAACGCGGATACCCCGCTCCAAATAATCGGTTTTCGCGCGGGAAATCAACCGACGAAGCAACAGATCCAACGGTTTTCGGAAGAAGACATTCCGGTTGACCAAGGAGTTCGTAGAGCGGCTTGCGATAGACTGCGCGCGTTCCAGGAGGAAAGCTCGGTCATTACGTTCGGCTAAAGAAAAGGCTTCTTCCTCTCTTTCAGAGAAGCTGAAAAAAAAGAGACGCTTCCGATTGAGGACATCGGTCAGGACGGTGGAAAAGTCCGGGTAAGCGATTTCCAAAGAACGATCGGACGATTTCCAGTAGATCAGCTGATTGTTTCGAGACCCATCGATCAGGCGTCTTTTCCATTCCTCTATTCGACGACTAACGGTCGAAAGATCGCTTGACAGGCTATCGGACGGCATCTTTACCCCCTTTTAAAGGCGAGAATCCGCCGGAAAAATCTAAAGACTATCATACCACAAGCGCGCGACGCGTCGACAATTTTCCTGCCATCCGGACGCGCCGGACTTCCGGAAGCGCTCTGAAAACGCCTCTGGGAACGCCGAACTTCAGTCCGGCATTTCTTATCAAGAAATAACAGGGGTTCACACGGAGGGCACAGAGTGCGCAGAAGGGAGATTCGCGCTGGGTCCGCCCTGTGAGCCATTTTTGAGCGCCGTGGGAACGCCAACTTTTAAGTTGGCAGGTTTTCTACGTTTTCATTTCTCCTCCGTGCCCTCTGTGCGAAACCTTCAAATATCTTTTTTTCACTCCCGGAAAACCAAACTCCCCCTCTTTATTAGTGTATAATATCCGTGAACGAGTTTTCTCTATAGGGAGGAGTCGAATGGTCAAGATCACAAATCCTCACGATAAGTTCTTCAAAGAAGTGATGAGCCACATAGAAATCGCAAGAGACTTTTTGATGCAGTACCTACCTCCCGAGAAAGCAAGGCCCCTTGATTTCGAAACGCTCTCAGCAGAAAAAGATAGCCACATAGGCGAAGACTTACGGGAGCTCTTTTCTGACCT